>NZ_JACSLZ010000004.1:0-308570 GCF_018618395.1 Exiguobacterium sp. s149 | reverse complement strand
ACGCAAAAACACCTCCGATGCTAGCACTTTTTTTAAGTGTACCACTGCGAAGGTGTTTTTATATTGTCTCAAAAATTTAGGTTAGCCCAATCCGCGTCTGCTTTTTTGTTTAAAACATCGTTCTCCCTAACGCTTTGTCTCCGACGTATCCTGTCAAGTTGCCTTCTGCCATGTAGGTTTAGAACGCTCTTCTACATTCGGATACAACAACACCTCACAAACGTTGGATATTCGTGTCCAACGTTCATGTGGTAGCTCACGGTCGGTGGTTCTGGCTTGTTCTCATGTATTCGATGACGTACTCGAAACGGCCGACCTACGCCGAGTCCGTATGACATACATGATCGCAATCGCTGCGGTCATCAACATGTACATCACAAACGTATTTACGTTGAAGAGCTGATTGCTCATATATGTATGTTTAATACCCGTTACCCTATCGAGATAGAGCGGGTCGGAGATCTTATATTCTCGTTCAATGACCACTTGTTGGACGTACTCTTTACGCTCGTGAAAATCATCGACCTGCTGTTCATAGATGAAAAACAAAGCGGTCCCGATGATGAACAACAGAGGGAGTAATATACGGGAATTAAAGTTGAAAAACTTCATCACTTTGATCCAATCATTCATGATGAACAGTGCAAGGAGCAACAGGATAGGAATAAACAACAACGCAGGGTTAACATTCCCAGAAATCTGAACCGGCTCAACCGTCGACAGATTTCCAAGATAAAATGCGAGTGAAGTAAGCACAATCCGACTTAGAGCGAATAACCATTGTTTAATCATAGGTTCTCCTCTTAACTGAAATTTATCAACCACACCTAACATGAATTATAGAAGATAATCAGCCTACGTCATATACATATTTTGGTTGTTGTCAGTCCATTACAGGAATCGTTCCACCGGTGTCGAACACGGAGAGTATACGGTTCTATACGACCTACGAAGAGGGAATGTGATCAGATATGAATGAGGAAACTGTCTATCAGGAACGGGATTTGAAGTTGATGTTGACGGACATCAAGGACGGGACGGTTCGGTTACAAGAATTAGATGAGGAGCGGGTCATCCAATCGATGCTCCATCATATCGGATCGACGGATGCGGAGCTTCGAGATCAGTTGATTTACACGTTATTCTATCGATTCATCATCGAAGACGAGCAACTGACGAACGAACAACTGACTGATTTATTCAATACGACGCTCAAATATCATTTGTTCCACGGCATCGGAGAGACGGCATCCGATACCGTCTTCACGCGGGCGTTCTCGACGTTATTGATCGCCTTGATTTTGTATCAAGACCGCCAGCAAAGGTTTTTATCGGAACCGAATCTCGAGATGTTGAAAGCGAAGCTCCTGGCATATCTCGATTGTGAAATCGATACGAGAGGGTACGTGCCCACAAAAGGTTGGGCCCATGCGATCGCCCATGTGGCCGATGCCTTCGACGAGCTCGCTTTGCATCCGCACCTCGACGAGACGGAGTTCGTTGAGATCCTCGAGGCGTTGTGGGACAAAGTGATGTTTCCGACCGTTTATTTGCACGATGAGGATGAGCGATTGCTGAATCCCATCTTCGCCTTGCTAGAGCGCGGAATGGACGAGCACGAAATCGTCGTTCTATTAGACGGCCTGCCGGCTCAACTGAGCGCACAAAAACAGCAACTCGAGCCCGAGCATTATTGGCACGTCGTCCACAACATGAAAACGTTTCTAAAGAGCTTCTTCGTGAAATTGTACGATGCAAACCGACCGATGCTTCAAACCGCCGTATTCGAGACGTTAAAGCAGATTTGACGAGAACCCGTAAAAATCTAGGCAGGCGCTTTCACGTGCTTGCTTTTTGATTTGCGTTTTTGTCGAAAAGAAGGCACACTAATATACGGTGAGACAGGACTGAGATGAACGTTATTGTAAATAACCTGTAATCGAATGAACGTTTTCAAACATGATTTTTCCGTTATAATAAAAAATAGTGTAACCAAGAGAGGAGCAGCACGTATGTTTCGTAGTTTTAACCGAGAAATCGGAATCGACCTTGGAACGGCAAATACGCTCGTTTATGTAAAAGGTCAAGGCATCGTTGTTCGTGAACCGTCCGTAGTGGCGTTCCGTACAGATACAGGTAGAATTGAGGCCGTGGGTAACCAGGCCAAGGATATGATTGGACGTACGCCGGGTAACGTCACGGCACGCCGTCCAATGAAAGATGGGGTTATCGCTGATTTTGAAACGACAGCGACGATGATCAAATACTTCATGGAGCAAGCTCAGAAGTCGAAGAGCGGTTTGTTTTCATCGAAGACGAACGTCATGATCTGTGTGCCAAGCGGCATCACGTCAGTTGAAAAACGTGCCGTAGAAGACGCAGCCAAGCAAGCAGGCGCGCGTGAAGCGTACACGATTGAAGAACCGTTCGCGGCAGCAATCGGTGCCGGTCTCCCAGTTTGGGAACCGACAGGCTCGATGGTCGTGGATATCGGTGGCGGTACGACGGAAGTCGCAGTGATTTCACTCGGCGGCATCGTGACGAGCCAATCGATTCGTGTCGGCGGTGACGAAATGGATGACGCCATTATTCGTTACATCAAAAACAAATATAACCTCATGATCGGGGAGCGGACGTCAGAGACGCTCAAGATGGAAGTCGGTTCGGCTCGCATCGACGCTTCGAACGAAAATGAGAAAATGGAAATCCGTGGTCGAGATCTCGTGACCGGTCTTCCGAAACAAATCGAAGTCTCGGCTGCTGAAGTGTGTGAAGCACTCTCGGATACGGTCGAAGCGATCCTCGCGGGCGTGAAACAAACGCTCGAGCAGACGCCACCGGAACTTGCGGCTGACGTCATGGACCGCGGCATCGTCCTCACAGGCGGTGGAGCACTCCTTAAAAACTTGGATGACGTGATCTCGGACGAGACACACATCCCGACACTCGTCGCGGATGAGCCGCTCGATTGCGTCGCCATCGGGACAGGAAAATCTCTTGAAATGATGGACGTCCTCCGTTCAAAATCAGGCATCTCGTCGCGTCGATGAGTGGTGACACACGATGAGCCGGTTCGTACGGAATAAAAAGCTCATCATCACGCTGATCGGTATCATCTTATTCGTAGTGATTTTAGGGGTTTCGATTCGAGGACGGTCGGAATCCGCTTGGTACCAAGACGTCACGCGTGATGTGGTCGGAACGTTCCAACGGGTGTTCACGGTGCCGATCGGCTGGATGGACAGTACCGTGTCCTCGATTTCGAACGTACGCGATATTTATGAAGAGAACCGTCAATTGAAACAACATTTGACGAAATACGCGGAAGTGTCGGTCGAAGCCGATGACCTGCGCCGTGAGAACGAAGAATTGCGGCAAATGGTCGAGGCGGCCGATACATCGCTCCGTGACTTCGATTTGATTCCCGCCGAAGTGATCGGGCGCACGCCGAACGACTGGCAGCGCTATGTGACGATCAACGTCGGGGAAGAGCGCGGTGTCGAGAAAGGCATGGCCGTCACGGCCGCTGGCGGCATGGTCGGTCGCGTCATTCAAACGAGCGCCTACACGTCGCAAGTGCAACTCCTCTCGGACAACAACCGGACGAACAATGTCTCGGCCGTCGTCAAGGACGAGGACGGCAAAGCGACGTACGGGACGATTGACGGCTTCGACAGCGAGACGAACGAGCTCTTCTTCACGAAGGTCTCGAACAGCGTCAAGTTGAAAGAAGGCGAGATCGTGTCGACGTCAGGTCTCGGTGGCCGTTATCCGGCCGGTCTTGTCATCGGAACGGTCGAGTCGATCGAGACGGATGAATATGGCGTATCTCAAGTCGCCCGCATCAAACCAGAAGCGGACTTCAATGAGTTCTCGCAAATGTTCGTCATCAATCGAACGCTCGACGAACCGTTCTTGACGGGTCCCGAGGAAGGAGGAGCAGCGGGTGAGTAACATGAAAGTGTTCATCGCCCTGTTCCTCCTCTTTCTTATTGAAGGGACATGGGCCGCCATCTTCTCATGGCACTATGTGACGCCGTTCTTGTATTTGACATTGATCGGCTTGATGTACGTCGGTTTGTATGGTCGCTTCGAGGCGGCGTTCGGATTCGGACTCGTCTTTGGACTGTTGTATGACATCGTCTATACCGACTTGCTCGGAATTTACTTATTTACTTTTTCACTCATTCCTCTCTTAGTCAGCTTCGTGTTAAAATATATAGGTGAGAACTTCTTCTCGGTCGTCATCACGTTCACGTTCATGATTCTCGTGTTTTCCTTCGGGATCTTTAGCGTCATGACGGCGGTCGGTGGGACGACCATGACCATTCAAACACTATTAGTTGAACAGATTCCAGGGACGCTCGTCGCCAACGCTGTCGCCATCGCATTGTTATACGTGCCGATGACCCGATACGTGGCGCCGCGACCTGTAGCGAAAAGAGGGTAGCCATGATGGAGCGTAAACGACATATTACGATAAAAGGACATCGCAACGGTATTGCAATCCACTTCAATCCACGGAGTGGCATCGATGAGGTGCTCGGAGAGCTTGAGGCCACGTTACAAGAAATGGAGCCGCCCTCTGGGAAGATTGCACTCAAATTGCACGCGGGTACTCGTTATGTAGACGAGGAGCTGTCACGTCAAATTCGTGAAGTCGTCGCTCGTCATGGCGTTTTTTATATCGAGGAGCTATCGAGCGAGGTCATGTTGACCGAAGAAGCGAAAGCGACCTACGGCAAAAAGACGTTCCACTACCATAGCGGGACGATTCGAAGCGGACAAGTGCTCGATTTCGATGGCTCGGTGCTCATTATCGGGGACATCAACCCGGGGTCCGAGGTTCGGGCGACGGGAAGTATCTATTGTTTAGGGACGATACGAGGAAATGTGCGTGCCGGTGTCGAAGGATGGGAGGAAGCGGTCATCACCGCCAGTCTGCTCCATCCGAAGTTTTTAGCGATCGGTGAACACGTGCTTGCGTCGGACGACGGCGAAGAGCTTCCGGAGATCGAGATGGGATGCGCATATCAGACGAATCAGGGAATTGAAATGACGCGTCTCCGTCAAGTCATGACTGGGCTGAAAGACGCATATGCAATGGAATTACAGAGAGGGTGAGTTTGATGGAGCAAGTAGTAGAGCCTGTACATACAGCGAAAGAAGTGAAGAAAGGTCGGTCCATCGTCGTGACGTCTGGGAAAGGTGGCGTCGGGAAGACGACCACGACCGCGAACCTCGGGACCGGCCTCGCATTGTCTGGTCACTCGGTCTGTCTCGTCGATACGGATATCGGTCTTCGTAACCTCGACATCATCTTAGGACTCGACAACCGCAGCATCTATAACCTCGTCGACGTCATCAACGGCCAATGCAAATTGCATCAGGCGCTCGTCCGTGACAAGCGGTTCGAAGAGATGTATCTCTTGCCTGCGGCCCAGTCGAAAGACAAGACATCGGTCCAACCGGAGCAAGTGAAAGAAATCATCGACCAGTTGAAGACAGAATATGATTTCGTGTTAATCGATTGCCCGGCCGGTATCGAGCAAGGCTTCATGAACGCCATCGCCGGCGCCGATGAGGCCGTCGTCGTGACGACGCCTGAGAAGGCGGCCGTTCAGGACGCGGACCGAATCATCGGGATGCTCGAGCAAGCGGAACATGTCGCTGCGCCGAAATTGATCGTCAACCGCGTCAAGAACCACCTCGTCGAATCAGGCGACATGCTCGACATCGATGACATCATGCGTATCTTGTCGATCGACCTGCTCGGCGTCGTCGTCGACGATGAAGAAGTCATCGCCGCCGCCAACCGTGGGGTGCCAGTCACGATGAACCCGGACAACAACGCCGGACAAGCGTACCGTAACATCACGCGCCGCATTCTCGGCGAGTCGGTGCCGCTCATGTCGATTCAGACCGAACAAAAACCGGTCGGCTTCTGGACGCGGCTCATGATGAAATTTGGAATGAAAAAAGCCTAAGGCAACGAAAGTTGCCTTTTTGTGTCGAAAGGAGAGACGCATATGCGATTGATCTATGAACGGACGCCATCCATCGAACGGGCCATGCTCGTTGACGGGGAACGTCTGCTCGAAGTCGAGGAACGTTTCATCGACCAATTATCGATCGGAACGATTCTCGAGGCCGCGATTGAACGGATTCACCCGTCGCTTGGCGCCGCTTTTTTGACGACCGGCGAGACGACGTTCTTCTTACCGATTGCCGAGACGTTGAAAGCGCTCGAGGCGTATCCGAACGTGCCGGCGATCGGTCAGGCGGCTGTCGTCGGCCAGAAGCGACTCGTCCAAGTGACGAAAGAAGGCATCAACGGCAAACATCATAAAGTGACGGAGAATATCCGCTTCGGCGGACGCTATATCGTCTACTTCCCATATGGACGGCGCCAGCTGTATAGCCGTAAGCTTGACCTCGTCACTCAGGACCGGTTATCAAAAGTGTTCGAGCTCGAGGAGACGGAAGGGGTGCTGTTCCGGACCGAGTCGGGGCAAGCGAGCCCGGCCGACCTTCAAGAAGAACTCGATTTGCTCCGGGCGCGTGCTGCGGACGTCATCACGGCACGCCGGGGACAAGATGAGTTGTTGTGCGAACAGTTCGTGCGACGCCATGCGGTCGAATCGGTCATGTTGAATGACAAGGAAGCGCAGGACCGGTTGACGCGGCTCGAGGTCAACGTCGAACGCTACGTCGGCAAAGGCCGGATGAAAGGAGCGGTCCGGCTCGACGGGGCCATCGAAAAGCTCGGCCAACGGGTCGTCTGGCTCGATGGTGGTTCGTACGTGTTGATCGAGCAGGTCGAGACGATGACCGTCATCGATGTTAACAGCGGCAAGAACGTCGCCGTCAAAGACAAGGGTCGCGCCGCCGACACGATTAACGAGGCCGCGCTCTACGCCGTCATGGAACAGCTTCGGTTACGCAATATCGGCGGTATGGTCGTCATCGACTTCCTGAGGGGTTCAAAGGATGGACAAGCCCGGCTCTTGAAGAAGATGAAAGAGCTCGGTGCCCGCGATCCGCGCCGTGTCGAAGTGTACGGCTTCACGCGAATGGGCTTGTTCGAGCTGTCGCGAGAACGGACCGGACGTTCGATGCAAGACCGGATGACCTATAACGGTAACCCGTCGAAGCTTGCCGTCTTCTCGCAGCTGGAGCGGGCGCTGATGGAGCTCGCGCCTCAAGCTGAGGGTGTCGTCGTGACACTCCCGAGCAAGTGGCATGACGCGTCGTGGGACGGTTTTGACTGCACGGTCTTCCTCGTCGACGGAGAACCGGAAGTGGCGTTCTACGGGACGCTCGAGGAATGTCAGAATTTCGTATCTCGTCATTGACAACGATTGAACGAGAGTGGTATTATCTATAACGTTAGTTCGTTTGGAAGCACCCAAATGGCTACAACCGCACAGAACGGGTTGAAATGGTTTCGCCCTGCCCTGGATGGCGAGTCTGAGTTTAATAAGGAGGTGCACGTATATGTACGCAATCATCAAAACTGGTGGTAAGCAAATCAAAGTTGAAGCAGGTCAAGAGATCTACATCGAAAAACTCGATGCTGATGTCGAGGGTACTGTAGAATTCGGTGAAGTTCTTTTCGTTGGTGGTGACGATGTTAAAGTCGGAGCTCCACTCGTAGAGGGCGCTAAAGTCGTAGCAACTGTCGTTAAACACGGTCGCGCGAAGAAGATCACTGTCTTCAAAATGAAAGCTAAGAAAAACTACCGTCGTAAGCAAGGTCACCGTCAGCCTTACACGAAAGTTCGCATCGAGAAAATCGAAGCGTAAGCTATGATTCGAGTAATGGTCAGACGAGACGAGACGAAGTCGATTCGTTCCGTTGAAGTGACAGGTCACGCCAACTTTGCTGAACCCGGTTCTGATTTGGTTTGTGCCGGCGTTTCTGCCATCATCTTTGGGGCATATAACGCTGTCGAGGTACTTGCTGGTCAATCGCTTCTTGTAGAAATGGCAGACAAAACAGAGGGTGGCTACTTTTATGTCGAGACATATCCTGACGTATCACCGGAGGACATGACTCGCACCCAACTGTTATTAGAAGGGATGCTCGTGCAACTAGACACGATCGCCCATAGTTACGGTGATTATATCCAAATTGAACAATAGGAGGTGGACCTCATGTTACAATTGAACCTTCAGTTCTTCGCATCGAAAAAGGGAGTAGGATCGACTAAAAACGGTCGTGACTCGATTTCGAAACGCCTCGGCGCTAAACGCGCTGACGGACAGACTGTTTCAGCTGGATCGATTCTCTACCGTCAACGCGGTACGAAAATTCACCCAGGTGAAAACGTCGGCCGTGGTGGCGACGACACATTGTTTGCAAAAGTTGACGGCGTAGTACGCTTCGAGCGTCTTGGTCGCGACAAGAAACAAGTGAGCGTTTACCCAGTTGCGTAAGTAGAACCACGCAGAAGACTCTAGCCACTTATTTGGTTAGAGTCTTTTTTACTAGTTTTACTAGGAGAGGATTGCATGAACCCACAAGCAGCACTGAAACTATTATCGACCGTCCGTCACGAATGGATGAATCGGCTTCAGATGATCTCTTTGTACGCGGCGCTCGAGCCTGAAAAACTTGAGGAGCTGTATGAGCGATATCGTCAGCACGCCGACGAGGAGAGTGCGCTCATTCGCTTGGACATGCCGACGACGAGTCTCGTCCTCATGCAAGCGAACTGGGAAGGGCGGTTGACCTATAAGGTATCGACCGACCGCGTGTCGCTAGACGACGCGCGCGTGGCGGACAAGCTTGTCCGTCTTCTGTCAGGAACGGATGGACCGATTCATGTGACGTTCACGGACGGACTGATGGTCCGCGTCTTCGGTCACGTACCGGAAGACGTGTTCACGTCAGATGAAGTGTACGAGCAAACAGTAGAATGTTCTACGTTCGTTATAAAGGAGGGGAATTAAATGTTTGTCGATCAGGTTAATATTTTTGTAAAAGCTGGAGACGGCGGTAAAGGGATGGTTGCATTCCGCCGCGAGAAGTATGTTCCAGACGGTGGACCAGCAGGAGGAGACGGAGGTCACGGTGGTGACGTCGTCTTTGAAGTAGAAGAAGGATTACGTACACTCGTTGATTTCCGATTCTCGAAAAAGTTCATCGCCCATGACGGTGAAAAAGGGATGTCGAAAGGCATGCACGGACGAAAAGCGAAGCCGCTCGTCGTCAAAGTCCCACCAGGTACGATCGTGTTCGATGCACAAACAGATACGGTCATCGCCGACCTTACCGAGCACGGCCAACGGGCCACGATCGCCAAAGGTGGACGTGGGGGCCGCGGGAACTGTCGTTTTGCGACGCCATCTAACCCGGCACCAGAGATCGCCGAGAACGGGGAGCCAGGTCAAGAGCGTGAATTGCGTCTTGAGTTGAAATTGCTCGCCGACGTCGGTCTTGTCGGATTCCCGTCAGTCGGGAAATCGACGCTCTTGTCAGTCGTCTCGTCGGCACGCCCGAAAATCGGCGCGTATCACTTCACGACGATCACACCGAACCTCGGTGTCGTCAAGACGGCAGACGACCGTGACTTCGTCATGGCCGACCTTCCTGGACTCATCGAAGGGGCGAGCCAAGGCGTCGGCCTCGGTCACCAATTCTTGCGTCACATCGAGCGGACGAAAGTCATCGTCCACATGATCGATATGAGTGGCATGGAAGGGCGCGACCCGTTCGAAGACTACACGACAATCAACCGCGAACTCGAGTCGTACAACTTACGTCTCCTCGAGCGTCCGCAAATCGTTGTCGCCAACAAGATGGACATGCCGGATGCGCCGGAATTACTTGAAGAGTTCCAGAAGAAAATTGGAGACGACGTCAAAGTCTTCCCGATTTCGGCACTCGCCAAAGAAGGACTTCGCAACCTGCTCATCGAAGTAGCTAACCTTGTAGACTCGACACCTGAGTTCCCACTCGAAGAGCTCGAAGAGAAGACGGCCACACCACGTGTCGTTTATCGTTACGAGAAGGAAGAGAAGGGATATCAGATTCATATTGATGACTACGACCGCTTCGTCATCACGGGACCTCGTATCGAGAAGCTCTTCAAGATGACGAACTTCGATCACGACGAATCAATCAAACGATTTGCGCGTCAAATGCGTCAAATGGGCGTTGATGACGACCTTCGCAAGTTAGGTGCCGAAGACGGCAGCGTCGTCGCCATCCTAGACTTTGAATTCGAGTTCGTCGAATAATCTTTTTAATTAGGAAATGGAGTGTGACGTAAACGTGGACCCTGTGCCCTCGTCTAGTTTAATTCTTTATGTAGTTTTAGTTATGTTGTCAGCCTTTTTCTCTTCTGCCGAAACTGCGCTCTCGAGTGTGAACCGTGTCCGGATGATTCGGATGTCGGAAGATGGGGACAAGGGCGCCAAGCGCGTCCTTCACCTCGTCGACCGCTTCGACGATACGCTCTCGACGATTCTCGTCGGGAACAACATCGTCAACATCGGGGCAGCGACCGTTTCGACGGCCATCGCCACGAGTATTTACTCGGGTGGGACTGGGCTCCTTATCTCGACGTTCGCTACGACCGTCATCATCTTGATTTTCGGAGAGATTCTGCCGAAGTCGCTCGCAAAAGAGTTCGCCGAGAAATATTCGCTACTCATCAGCGGCATCTTACTGTTCCTCGTCAAAATCTTGAAGCCAATCACGATGATTTTTGGTGGTTTGAAAAAATTGGTGCTCCGCCTATTCGGAATGAGCACCAAAGAACCGTCGGTAACGGAGGAAGAATTGAAAGTGCTCGTTGATATGGGAGAAGAAGAAGGGGTGCTCGGCGAGACCGAAGCGGAACTCGTGCACAGTGCCTTCGCCTTCAACGATATCACTGTCGACGACGTGTTGACGCCGCGGATTGATATCCTCGCTGTCGACATCGATGATACGCTCGAAGAAATCAAGAACACGATTTTTAGCGGTGGGCACTCCCGTCTGCCGGTATATAAAGACTCGATTGACAACGTCATCGGGGTGTTGTCAGAACGTGATTTCCTTCGTTCGATGATGAGTGATGAAGTGACGGACGTCCGTTCGCTCATTCGACCGCTCACCTACGTATCACCGCAGACAAAATTGATTGAACTGCTTCCTGTACTCCAGCAAAA
The DNA here is from genome assembly GCF_018618395.1 of Exiguobacterium sp. s149. Classification (NCBI taxonomy): domain Bacteria; kingdom Bacillati; phylum Bacillota; class Bacilli; order Caryophanales; genus Exiguobacterium; species Exiguobacterium sp. s149. The sequence goes on along the minus strand of NZ_JACSLZ010000004.1, from coordinate 297,410 downwards.
ACAATCGCACATGGCGATCGTCCTCGACGAGTTCGGCGGGACGGCCGGCCTCATTACACTCGAAGACATGCTCGAGGAGCTCGTCGGAGACATTTGGGATGAGCACGATGAGTCAATCGTCTATCTCAAACGACTCCGTGACGGGGTCTACGAGTGTATGGCCGACATGGATGTCGATGAGTTTGCGGACGAGATGGGAATTAAAGAACCTGAAGTAGATGCCAACACGATGGGTGGTTGGATCGTCGAACTGTTAGGAGACATTCCAGAGAAAGGTGCGCGTGTCACGTATGAAGACATGACATTCACCGTTCTCCACGTCGAAAAGCGTCGGATTCGCAAGTTGCTCGTCGAAACGGGTCAATCCGAAGCGGCGGAACAAGCGTAAACGAACAAAGGAGGGATCGCCAACCGGCGGTCCCTCCTTTTGTTTATACCGTATGATGGCGCTCGACGCGTTCGAGTAGCTCGTAAGGGCGTACTTTATAGATGGCGTGCGGCATATACGTCGGATCGATCGCATCAAGTAGGCGCATCTGGAAATGATCGCGCTTGATATAGTCGCCGACGTTCGAGGCGTCAACCTTGAAGAAGCCGACTTCTTGCGTCTCGCCTTTTTGCGGTTGCAGGTCACCCGAGACGTAACGGGCGCGGAACGTGACACAGAGTACGCGTGAGGACACGTTTTGATAGATGCCGGTGATTCCGTCAACCTCAATCTCAATTCCGGTCTCTTCTTTCACTTCGCGATGGACGGCGTCGACGATCGACTCATGTTCTTCGACTTGCCCGCCTGGCATCTCATACGTGTCGTTTCGATGCGTGTTCTGCACGAGGAGCACCTCACCGTCGGCGTTCGTGACGTAAGCGGTTACGGAGACGATGGTGCGCGGCGGTGTGTAGTGACCGGTCGGCATCATGAACTCTTCGCTCGACTTGATATATAAATCTTTGCCGAGGCGGGCCCGCTTCTTCATCGCCTCGCGGCGGAGACCGCTCGAGCGGTAATCGCGTTCGACTTGTTCGTAATGCTCACGGTCACGGTATTCCCAGAGGGCCATGACCTCATCCTTGTCTTCGGTCACCCAACGACCGACGAGACGGGCGCCGTGCGATACCTGAATTGGATACAGGTATGTATGGAAAAACTCGGTGAATTCATCTAAGCGTTCAGGACGGATGGTGTACGTTTTTCGACGATGGAACATGGTAATTCCTCCTTTGAAGGTGGCTGTCTCTATTCCGAGAAAAAAACGCTTTCCTCACTGTTCTTAATTCGGTACTCTATTCGTTTTTCCCTCTATTCAAAAAAAGTCAGCTCGAGCGAATCTGCTCAGGCTGACTTTTTGAATAGACGTGGATTCGCGCGGATATAGCGGATGAGGACATATAGTCCGATGGCGATGCCGACATACGGCAAGAACCCGTGCGTGACTTCACCGATATGACGCCAATTGCTGCCGAGTATCATCCCGAGTTTGACGAACACGAACGACCAGACGGCGAAGACGACGACGGTCACCGTCAAAAACTTTCGGAACGACAAGCGCATGACACCGGCGCTGACGGCGAATAGCTGGCGCCAAATGACGCTCAAACAGACGATCCAGGCGCCATACGTCTCGAACCATGTTTCGGCGCGTTGTTGCTTCGCCTCACTGATGCGAAATGACTTGTAGAGCCGAAGGGCGACAGGACGACCACCATAGCGGCCAATCCAATAGAGAACGATTTGACTGAGGACGAACGCCGACCACGCGAGGAGGAAGATGAGCAGGAACGAGACGTCGAGAGAACCAATCAAGTGGCCCCCGTAGGCGAGCACGAGCTCGTTCGGGATGAATTGGATGAAGATGCCGAGCGGGACGCTGAAGACGCCGCAGTCGAGCAACAGTTGTTCAAAGAAATGCCACATGACCGTTCCCTCCTTTCCAAATTTTGTACGGTCTTTGTTCCATCCATCAGTATAACGGACATGGACCGAAAGCAAAAGAAAAGATGTCACGTATTTGTGACATCTTAGTCGAGCTCGGAGACGAGGACGCCGAGCCGTTCGAGTTCCGAGACGGCGGCATCGATGGCATCTTCGCTATCGGCCTCGAGCGTGTGGATATGCAAGCCGCCCGTCAAATGCGACAGCGGGGCGGCCTGATTCGCCTCGACCCGTTCGAGGAAGGCACGGACGTCGCGACGACTCTTCACCATCAACTGGCCCGTCAACGAACCGTAGACCGGATGATCGATGATGACGTCCCGAATCGTGACGCCTTCGTCGACGATGGCGTTCATTTCGGCCTCCATGGCCTCGGCCTCGTGACGACAGACGATTTTACGGGTGTAGGCGGACGGTGACGACTCGCCCGGTAGATAGACGTATCCACGGGCGGTCGCGACGATTTGATGGCCCTTCGCCTTCAAGAGCGACAAGTCTTGGACGACGACTTGTCGGCTGACGGCGACGCGGCGGGCGAGCTCGGAGCCGGTGATCGGCTCGGAACTCTGTTCAATCATTTCCAATAATGTGCGCCGGCGTTCTTCACCGGCTAAGCGTTTGTTCATAAGATCCAACTCTCCTTGCTAAAGTGACGATGGCTTCGGCGAGCGCCGTCGTGGCCTCGACGGTCGTGTCTTCGCCGAAGGAAATGCGGACGAGGCCGTGGCAGGCGCTCGTCTCATAGCCGAGTGACTCGAGCATCCGGTTCGGTCCGTTCTGGCCGGCCCGACAGGCCGAGCCTGCCGAGACTTGGAAGCCGAGCCCGTCGAGTTCGGTCATCCACCATTGTCCGTCCCGCTGATTCGAGACGAACGAGAAGATGGCGGGACTCTGCTGGTCGAACTCGAGCCAGTCCACGTAAGACGATGTCTTCTCTTTCAAGATAGCACGAAACGCCAAGAAATTTCTTTCATGACGTGTCCGTGCCTCGTGCCGGTCGGTGAACGCTTTAACGAATGCACAGATGCCGGGGACGTCAATCGTGCCGGGACGAATGCCGTACTGGTGGTGTCCCGGATAGTAGGGCGGTGGCAACAGCCGTTCCATATAGAGGCCGCCGACGCCTTTTGGACCGCCGACCTTATGGGCGCTGAACGAATAGGCGTCAATCCCGTCGACCGAGACAGGAATCTTGCCGAGCGCCTGGACGCCGTCGATATGGAGCAACACTTTCTTATATTTCAATTGGCAGAGGATGTTGTGGAGCGGCAGCGTCCATCCGGTATCGGAGTTGACGTGCTGGAACGTCACGAGCCCGATATCACGGTCGAGCAGACGCGTGAACGTCTCTTGGTCGAAGCGACCGTCTTTTAGTTTCAGCCGATGGACGGTCACGCCTTCCGCTTCCCATTCGTCGAGAAGGAGGGCGACCGAGTCGTGCTCTTGCCACGACGTGATGACTTCACTGCCTTTCATGCGCTTACGGAGACTCGTTAGCGCGATATAGTTGCTCTCCGAACCGCTCCCGGTGAAGAGCAGCTTCCCGCGGAGCATGTCGAGCCCGAGTGCCTGCTTGACCAGACGCCTGGCCTCGGTCAAGTAATCTTCGGCCATGTATCCGTGCGTGTGGAGGGAAGACGGGTTACCGTATACGCTCCGCGCCATGGCGACGTAATGGTCGAGGGCGGATTTTGTCATCGGGTGCGTCGCCGCATAATCAAAGTAACGGTTCATCGTAAAGTTCCCCTTTTCTTATGTTGTCTTCTTCACAAAATTATGCGAAACTAGTTTACAAGTCAACATTACATATGAAAAACAGGTGATATACAGATGTCTTTACAGTTTGAACGGGTCGATGTTTTGATTATCGGGGCCGGCTTGGCCGCCGTGACGGTCGCCCTCCATCTGCCCCGGACGTTGAACGTCCTGCTCGTCTCCAAGCACGAAGTGACGAGTGCGAACTCGGACTTGGCCCAGGGCGGCATCGCGAGCTCGTACTTGGAACCGTCGAGCGTCGACCATGAGCGGGATACGCTCGTCGCCTCGAAACTCGCGGCCGTGCCCGACCGTGTCTACACACTCGTCGAGGAAGGGCGGACGGCGATTCAAGAGCTGGAGCGTTTCGGCGTCGTCTTCGACCGCGACGCGACTGGCTACGCGGTCGGTCGGGAAGGCGCCCATGGCATGAATCGAATCTTTCACGTCGGTGGCGATGAGACGGGACGACACGTGATGGCGACGCTTCGGCGTCAACTGCCGGACAATGTGACCGTCATGGAGCACGTCCTGATCGATGCATTGACCAAAAGCGACGGCCATGTTAGCGGGGCGACCGGTTTCAACGGGGAGACGCGCCTCCACGTTCAGGCCGGGGCCGTCGTCCTCGCGACCGGTGGCATCGGCGGACTGATCGACTGGACATCGAACTGTCGCTCGGTCACAGGAGACGGTCTCGTCTTGGCGGGAGCCGTCGGGTCACGGCTCACAAACTTGTCCCGGATTCAGTTTCATCCGACGCTGCTCGCCGTCGATTCACCCCATCTCGTGACGGAAGCGCTGCGCGGGGCGGGAGCAACGCTCGTCGACATGTCCGGGAACCACGTGATGGGACAACATTCGCTCGGTAGCCTCGCCTCGAGGGATGAGGTCGCCCGTGTGCTCACGAACCATGTCGGACCGGTGTACTTGGATACGAGCCGTGTCGAACGGCTCGATGAGCGGTTCCCGAAACTGGTGGCGACATGTGATGCGCACGGCATCGACATCCAGCGCATCCCGGTCCGGCCGGGACTACATTTCCATATGGGCGGTGTCGACGTCGACACCTATGGACGAACGACGGTAGCGGGACTATATGCGGTCGGTGAGGTCGCCGATACGGGCGTCCATGGGAAGAATCGACTTGCGTCAAATTCGTTACTCGAATGCTGGGTGTTCGGGAAGCGGGTGGCGGCGGCGATGGCAGTGGAGGAGAAGCCGTTCACGGTGAACGAGACGACCGCGTTTGAGGTTTCGACGGATCTGTTCGGCCGCTATCGGCAACAGATTGGGGAATGGCTGACAATCTCGCCGCAACTCGGCAAAATCGTAAGTTTCTTAGAAAATACCCAACAACTGCCACGGACGAAACACGTGACAAGACAATTAAGTGAACAGACATTGAGTTTAGAGGCGGCGCGGCTTTTGGCCCGAGCCATGATGAGGACGGAGGATGGTTATGAACAAGATCGCTTTGCGCGAACAGCTGACGGTATTTCTACATGAAGACATCGGCTTCGGCGATATTTCGAGCGGACTGATCGATCAACGCGAGACGTCGTTCGCCACGGTCACCGCCAAAATGGATGGGGTATTTTGTGGCATGGACGTCGTCCTGGAGCTGGCCCAGATGCAACGGCTCGTCGTCGAGTCATGCCAACCGGACGGCACGGTTGTCTCGGTCGGGGATGAACTGTTCACGTTGCGGGGCAAGACACGGACGCTCCTCGAGACGGAACGGGTGCTGTTGAACCTCGTCCAACATTTGAGTGGGATTGCCACGATGACGCGGCGCTGCGTCGAACAGCTCAATGACCCGACGATTGCCGTCACCGATACGCGCAAGACGACTCCTGGACTCCGCATGCTCGAAAAGCACGCCGTCCGCTCAGGGGGCGGGAAGAACCACCGGCTCAGGCTCGACGATGCCGTCATGATCAAAGACAACCATATCACGGCACTCGGTGGGATCACGAACGCGGTCGCCCGGGCCCGGATGCTCGCTGGCCACACGACGCCGATTGAAGTCGAGGTCGAGACGCTCGAACAGTTGCAAGAGGCGATCAAGGCGAACGCCGACATCATCATGTTCGACAACAGGACGCCAGAAGAACTGAAGGCGTGGCGCGCGCTCGTCCCAAGTCATATCAAGACGGAGGCGTCAGGCGGTATCACTGTCGAGACGATCGCCTCGTATCGCGGTACGGGCGTCGACGTCATCTCAATCGGGCAGTTGACCCATTCGGTGACGGCGCTCGATTGTAGTTTAAATCTCGTAGGAGGAATCAAACATGCAGTTACTCGGAACGATGCCAGCGCTATACGCTGACTTGACGGTTGAACAGATGGAACAACGGATCGAAGCCATCAAGGCACGGCTCGGCAGCCGCCTGTTTTTACCGGCTCACCATTATCAAAAGGACGAGGTCGTCCAGTTCGCGGACGCGACCGGAGATTCGCTCCAGCTCGCACGGCTTGCCGAACAGATGAACGAGGCCGAATTCATCGTCTTCTGTGGCGTCCACTTCATGGCCGAGACGGCCGACATGTTGACGCGTGACGACCAGCTGGTCATTTTGCCGGATATGCGGGCCGGGTGTTCGATGGCCGATATGGCTGATATCGATCAAACAGAAATCGCATGGGAAGAATTGACGGACACGTTCGGTGACAGTATCGTCCCGATCACATACGTCAACTCGACAGCGGCCATCAAGGCGTTCGTCGGGAGAAAGGGCGGGGCGACGGTCACGTCGTCCAATGCCCATGACATCGTGCGCTGGGCACTCGAAGCGGGCGAACGGATCTTGTTCTTACCGGACCAGCATCTCGGACGCAACACGGCATATGACTTGGGCGTGCCGCTTGAGGCGATGGCCGTCTGGGACCCGCTCCGGGAGCGACTCGTCTATGAAGGCGATATTGAGGATGTCCGCGTCATTCTATGGAAAGGGCACTGCTCGGTCCATGAGAAGTTCAATGTCGCCCAAATCGAGGCGTTACGGAAGAACGACCCGGAACGACGCATCATCGTCCATCCCGAGTGCACGTTCGATGTCGTGCAGGCAGCGGACGAGGCCGGGTCGACGTCATATATCATCGACCAGATCGAGGCGAGCGCGCCGGGGACGAAGTGGGCCGTCGGCACCGAGATGAACTTGGTCAACCGTCTTGCGGCGACGCACCCCGAGCTCGACATCATTTCGCTCAACCCGTACATGTGTCCGTGCTTGACGATGAACCGCATCGACTTGCCGCATCTGCTCTGGGCACTCGAGTCGCTCGAGACGGATCCGGTCAACCTCATCCGCGTCGATTCAGAGACGACAAAATGGGCGACACTCGCCTTGGAACGGATGCTCGCACGCTAAGGACAGGCAATCGCCTGTCCTTTTTTCGTGGCGACGGTTATGGTACAATGAATGCAGTTTTCCCACGAAGAGGAGATATGACCGTGATTGAATTCGTAAAAGGCTCCGTCGCCTATGTGTGCGCGGAATATATAACGTTGGATGTTTCGGGCGTCGGCTACAAAGTACATGTGCCTAACCCGTTTTTTTATCGTGAACAAGACGAACATGTAATCGTGTTTACGCACCATTACGTACGTGAAGACCAACAGACGCTGTACGGTTTCCGCTCACGCCGCGAACGCGAACTGTTCAATAAACTGCTCGGCGTCAACGGCATCGGACCGAAAGGCGCGCTCGCCATCGTCGCCTCGGGCGATATGGATGCGCTCATCGACGCGATCGAGACCGAGAACGAGAAGTACTTGATGAAGTTCCCGGGTGTCGGCAAGAAGACGGCCAAACAGATGGCGCTCGACCTGAAAGGCAAGCTATCCGAGCTCGCCCCGGACTACGTGCCGAACACGGGACTGTTCGCCCAAGGCGCGTCCGAACTCGACGAGGCGTGCGAGGCGCTCGCCGCACTCGGTTATTCGGAACGTGAAATCACACGTGTCCGCAAGGAATTGAACTCAGAAATATTGACGACAGACGCTTACATAAAGCGCGCCCTGCAATTGCTATTGAAATAAGGAGGAGACCATGGACGAACGATTGTTGTCACAATCCCATCAACAATATGAAGACTCAGAAGAGTGGAGCTTGCGTCCGCAAAAGTTCGAGCAGTACATCGGACAGGAGAAGGCGAAAGGTAACTTGTCGATCTTCATCCAAGCCGCGAAGCTACGAAGCGAGACGCTCGACCACGTCCTCCTCTACGGTCCCCCGGGACTTGGAAAGACGACGCTCGCCCAAATCATCGCCAACGAGATGGGCGTCGGCATCAAGACGACGGCCGGCCCGGCCATTGAACGTCCGGGAGACCTGGCCGCGATTCTGTCGACGCTCGAACCGGGCGACGTCCTGTTCATCGATGAGATTCATCGCTTGAGTCGCACAATCGAAGAGATTCTCTATCCGGCGATGGAGGACTACTGTCTCGACATCGTCTACGGACAAGGCGAGATGGCACGTAGCGTCCGCATCGATTTGCCGCCGTTCACGCTCGTCGGCGCGACGACGCGGGCCGGGATGTTATCGGCCCCGCTCCGTGACCGCTTCGGTGTGACGCTCAAGCTCGAATATTATGAGACGCATGAACTCGCCGCCATCGTCAGCCGGACAGCGCAACTGTTCCGCCTGTCGATTTCACCAGAGGCGAGCGGCGCCATCGCGAAACGTTCCCGCGGCACGCCGCGAATCGCCAACCGGCTATTGCGCCGTGTCCGTGACTTCGCCCAAGTGGCCGGGACGAAAGAAATCGATCCGGCCATGGCTTCAAGCGCGCTCGACCGATTGCACGTCGATGCCCTCGGGCTCGATGAAGTCGACCACCGGCTGTTACGGGCGATGGTCGAACGGTTCGGAGGCGGACCGGTCGGACTCGAGACGCTTGCCGCGACGATCGGGGAAGACGCCCAGACGATCGAGGACGTGTATGAGCCGTACTTGTTGCAGCAAGGTTTTCTGCAACGGACGCCGCGAGGCCGCATGATCACCCAGTACGCAAAGACGCATTTTGGCTATGAAGAGGAGTAAACGATATGCAAGACATTCAATTGGACGTAAACGATTATGATTTTGACTTACCGGAAGAACTGATCGCCCAAGTACCGCTCCTCGATCGGACGAGCTCACGACTGCTTGTCCTCGACCGCGACACGGGCGACATCGAGCATCGTCACTTCCGCGACGTGCTCGACTATTTGCAGGCAGGCGACGCCCTCGTCGTCAACGACTCGCGCGTGCTCCCGGCCCGACTGTTCGGGGCGAAGCAAGAGACGGGCGGGAAGGTCGAGCTGCTCTTACTCAAACAGACGGAAGATGACGTCTGGGAAGCGCTCGTCAAACCGGCGAAGAAAGTCCGCGTCGGCGCCATCATCGAGTTCGGCAACGGATTGCTCCGGGCCGAATGTGTCGAAGAGCTCCCGGAAGGGGGACGCCGCTTCAAGTTCGACTACGACGGCATCTTCTATGAGATTTTAGACGAGCTCGGCACGATGCCGCTCCCGCCTTACATCCGTGAACAGCTAGACGACCAGGACCGTTATCAGACGGTGTACGCCCGTGAACGCGGGAGTGCGGCCGCACCGACGGCAGGTCTTCACTTCACGGAAGAACTGCTCGCAGCGGCAGAGGCGAAAGGGGTCAAGTTGATTCCGCTCACGCTCCACGTCGGTCTCGGCACGTTCCGTCCCGTCACGGCGGATACGATTGAAGAGCACACGATGCACAGTGAGTACTTCGAACTGTCAGACGCGTCGGCACAAGCGTTGCGCGAGGTGCGAGCGAACGGCGGCCGCGTCTTCGCGGTCGGCACGACATCGACCCGGACGCTCGAGACGATCGTGCGTGACCACGGGGATTTCGTCGAGTCATCGGGCTGGACGGACATCTTTATCTACCCGGGCGTCGCGTTGAAGGCGATTGATGGACTGATCACGAACTTCCATCTGCCGAAGTCGACACTCGTCATGCTCGTCTCGGCGTTCGCGTCGCGCGACATCATCTTGAACGCGTACCGCACGGCGGTACAAGAACGTTACCGCTTCTTCAGCTTTGGAGACGCGATGCTCATCACGAGGAAGGAAGAGAATAAATGACCAAACACGCAGTCACATACGAACATATCCACACATGTAAACAGACGGGAGCGCGGCACGGAATCGTCCATACGCCGCACGGCTCGTTCGAGACGCCAGTCTTCATGCCGGTCGGCACGCAGGCGACCGTCAAGACGATGGCCCCGGAGCAAGTCAAGGCGATGGGCGCCAACATCATCCTCTCGAACACGTACCACCTTTGGATCCGTCCAGGACACGAAGTCGTCAAACAAGCCGGCGGCCTTCATAAGTTCATGAACTGGGACGGCGCGATTTTGACGGACTCGGGCGGCTTCCAAGTCTTCTCGCTCGCCGACCTTCGTAACATCCAAGAAGAAGGCGTCCATTTCCGCAACCACTTGAACGGCGACAAGTTGTTCTTGTCACCGGAGAAAGCGATGGAGATTCAAAACGCGCTCGGTTCGGATATCATGATGGCGTTCGACGAGTGCCCGCCGTTCCCAGCGACACATGAGTACATGAAGAAGTCGGTCGAGCGGACGAGCCGTTGGGCTGAGCGTTGCCTCGCGGCACATGAGCGTCCACAAGATCAGGCGTTGTTCGGGATCATTCAGGGCGGTGAGTACGAAGATCTCCGTCGTCAAAGTGCGGCCGACCTCGTCTCGCTTGATTTCCCAGGCTATGCCGTCGGCGGATTATCGGTCGGCGAACCGAAAGACGTCATGTACCGTGCCCTCGAGTTCACGACGCCGTTCATGCCGGAGAACAAGCCGCGCTACTTGATGGGCGTCGGTTCACCGGATGCGTTGATTGAAGGCTCGATTCGCGGCATCGACATGTTCGACTGCGTATTGCCGACCCGGATCGCCCGCAACGGGACGCTCATGACATCGAAAGGCCGTGTCACGATTAAACATGCGAAGCATAAGACGGACTTCGGCCCGATCGATGAGAAGTGCGACTGCTACACGTGTAAGAACTATTCACGCGCGTACGTCCATCACTTGATTCGTGCTGATGAGATGTTCGGGCTTCACCTCTGCTCGACACACAACCTTCACTTCCTCGTGAACTTGATGAGTCAAGTGCGCCAAGCCATCCGCGAAGACCGACTCTTGGACTTCAAGGAAGAGTTTTTCGAAGAATATGGGTATAACAAACCAAACGCCAAGAATTTCTAATTGTTCTGACAGCGATTATGTGACAACGTTTCAGTTTCACGGTATAATGAACCTGATATTGAAGGAAAGGGTGAATTTTACGCATGGAAACTCTCGTAGCACTATTACCGATGATCCTTATTTTCGTCGTGTTCTACTTCTTGCTGATCCGTCCGCAGACGAAACGTCAGAAGGAAGTACAATCGATGCAAAACGCGCTTGAGCGTGGGGATCACGTCGTAACAATCGGCGGCCTTCACGGCGTCGTCCACCAAATCGAAGATACACAAGTCACATTGAAATGTGATCAGTCACTCCTCAAGTTCAATCGCAGTGCGATTGCTGAAGTGACGAAAAAAGGGAACTCGTCATTCGCCGAGTAACCGAACGAACGCCTGACCAATCCTGGTCAGGCGTTTTTTTGTCATAGCTTGAAAAATGATTTATTTTTGACAAACTTCGTCAATCCGATGAATCATCCACCTTATTTCCAAAAATCAAATTGAATCGTGAAAACGTTTGCATTATCGTCAAGTTGAGAAGAATTGGAAAGAAGGAGAAGAAGACATGGATGTGAAACGATTGCTACGCCCGCTTAAAAATTGGAAGGTTCGACGTCGTCCAGAGAGGCTGAAAGGCCGTTCGTCGATGCGGCGCAAAATGGCTATGGCGCTTATCCCGACGTTGATCGCCTTATTGCTTGTCGGGGGACTTGGCTCGTACCAATTACAGAGTGCCACGTCAGAGTATGACCGGGTATTGAACGAGCGGCTCCAAGACATGCTCGTCGCCGAAGATTTGGCACTGACCGTGACGGATGCCGAGCGTTATTTGAACTACTATCTGCTCGTCTCGAACCCGAAGACACTGATCAGTCTCGAAGCGGCACAGACAAAACGCGACGAGTTAATGAATACGCTTAAACAGTCGTCGTCAGATGCGAAAGTCATCGCCTGGATTGGTGACCTTGAGAAGTTCAATCAACATCTCGACACGGAAATGGCGCGCGTCATCGACCTCCGTCAACAACAAGACGAGATTGGCTATAAGACGGTGCTCAATACGAGCGTGACACCGACGACCGATCGCGTCCGGATGACGGTGACCGATCTCGTCACGTATCAAGGTGAGGCGCTCGCAGCTGAGTCGGAAGTGGTGCAGGCGAGTGCCGGGCAATCGATTATCTGGATGGTCGTCATCAGTGTCATCGGTGTCGCCATCGGTCTATTCTCGCTTCTCGCACTTCAAAAGTTGTTCTTGAAGCCAATCAATCGACTCGTGAGCGAAGCGCGCGTCGTCGCCGAAGGCGATTTGACCGGGGGTGATATCGAGGGCGGTTCGAACGATGAACTCGGTGACCTCGTCACGGCGTTCAACGACATGAAACGCAACCTCGTCGGTCTGATTCGTCAAGTCGGCGCGGCATCGGACAAAGTGACGGCCTACTCGGAAGAGCTGTATGCCAGCACGGACCACGTCGCCACGACGACGCAAGGCGTGGCCGGTCTATTCGAACAGATGAACCTCGCCGCCCAAGTGTCGGCGAAACGGGCCGAGGAAGGGACGTCCGGTGTCAATCAAGCCGTCGTCGGCTTGAACCAAATCGCCGCGGCCTCGCAAGGTGTGAACGAGCAGACGATTCATACGCTCGAAGCGGCGAGTGGGGGACTGGAGACGATTCAGTTGGCCGAGCAGCAGATGCGGGAGATTCAACAAGCGAACGACTTGACACAACAGATGGTCGAGCGCTTATCGAATCAATCGCTCGAGATTGAGAAAATCACCCGTTCCATCACAGCGATCACGGAACAGACGAACTTGCTTGCCTTGAACGCTGCGATTGAAGCGGCCCGAGCCGGGGAGCATGGCAAAGGGTTTGCCGTCGTCGCAGCCGAGGTCCGAAAACTGGCTGAAGAGTCGAAGCAGTCAGCGAAACAGATTCAAGCGGTTGTCGTCGATATTCAACGCGACACGTCGGAAGTGGAGGCGGCGTTCGATGTTACGAGCCGGCACGTGACGAGCGGCGTGACCCAAATGGGAGAAGTCGCTGGTGCGTTCCGTGAGATCGTCACTGTCATCCAAGAGACGTCCCGTCAAATGAGCGAGATTGCGGCAGCGACAGAAGAAGTAAGTGCGAACACGACCGAAGTCGCGGTCTCGGTCGAGGACATGTCGACGAACGCTGTCTCGACGCAACGAAGCGTCGAAGAGGCGGGTGCGAACGTCGAAGAGCAACTCGCCGCGATTCAAGAGATTAACGGCATCGCCGAGACGATGAGCCACATGTCGGTCGAGTTGAAAGACCTCGTCCATTTGTTCAAGGCATAAAAATAGCGTCTCCTCGATTATCGAGGGGACGCTATTTTGATTACATTAACAAAATCAAACTTGCTGCCATGACCATCATACCGGCGACCATGCCGTAAACCGCATGGTGGGCCCGGCCGTATTCACGGGCGGCAGGGAGCAATTCATCGAGCGAGATGAACACCATGATACCACCGACGGCCGCGAAGATGATGCCGAACACCGTGTCGCTCAAGAATGGCATCAACAACAGGAAGCCGACGGCCGCGCCGAGCGGTTCCGCGAGTCCAGATAAGAAAGACAGTTTCAGCGCCTTCTTCCGAGAGCCGGTCGCATAGTAAATCGGGACCGAGACGGCGATACCTTCCGGGATGTTGTGCAACGCGATGGCGATGGCAATCGCGAGACCGACAGCTGGGTCATCGAGGGCTGAGATGAACGTGGCCAAGCCTTCCGGGAAGTTATGGATGGTGATGGCGAGTGCCATAAAGATCCCCATCTTATGAAGCCGCTGTTTCGTCTCGTGGTTCAACGGGACGCGTTCGGTCGCCGTCGTCGCGAGTTCTTGGGACGATGGATCATTTTGCATCGTCTCGACGAATTTGACTTCATGAGGGTTCTCGGGAGACGGGATAAACTTGTCGATCAAGGCGATCAACAGCATCCCACCGAAGAACGCGAGGACCGTATAAAGAGTGCCGGTCTGCTCGCCATGGGCGCCGACGAGTTCAGCGAGTGCCTTCGGGAAAATCTCGATAAAGGATACGTAAATCATGACCCCGCCTGAGAAGCCAAGGGACACCGACAAAAAGGCTGTGTTGGTCCGTTTGGCGAAGAAGGCAATCATACTTCCGATCCCCGTCGCGAGTCCAGCGAACAATGTCAGTAAAAAGGCATAGATAATCGTGCTATCCATTGGAAAGGACTCCTTTACATGTAGTGTAAGTTGATAATCACATCATAGCTCAAGTTTTGCCCTAATGCAACATTTAGTCGCGCACGCAAAAAAAGCGTGGGTAATCAACGCTCCCGTGTTACAATTTTAGGAAAACGATTGATAAATGTTTAGAATATTTGTAATGTTAACGAGAGAAGTTTTTTTACGAGAACATGTGTTTAGAAAGGAATTTGTCGTATGTACAAAAAAGGGAATATCGCGATCTTTGCGGTCATCATGATTGCAACGATCCTACTCGCCGTCTTGACGACACCTTGGGTCGTGAAGAACACGAACCTCGGCCTGGACCTCAAAGGCGGGTTTGAAGTGCTGTACGAAGTCCAGCCGCTCGAAGACGGCGATGTCATCGATCAGTCAGCGATGAATGCAACCGTTCGCGCTATCAACAACCGGGTCAACGTGCTCGGTGTGTCTGAACCGGATATCCGGATTGAAGACAATAACCGAATCCGTGTCCAACTCGCGGGTGTATCGAACCAAAACGATGCCCGTGAGGTACTCTCGTCGACGGCTCAGCTCACATTCCGTGACATCGACGACAACGTCCTCCTCGACGGGAAAGATTTGGCGCCGCGTGGTGCCTCAATCAGCTATGATCAGCAAGGGAACCCGGTCGTCGAATTGACACTCCAGTCGGCAGAACAGTTCGGTGAAGTGACGTCTGAGATTGCACAGCGTCCGGCACCGGAAAACCGTCTCGTCATCTGGCTTGATTATGAGGAAGGTGACTCGTACGAAGAAGAGATTCAAAAAGAGAACTCGAAAATCGTCTCGGACGCTTCGGTCAACGGACCGATTCTTTCGGATAAAGCGATCATCTCAGGTGGCGATATCGACGCCGAGAGTGGTCAACGTTTGGCGGATATTTTGAACGCCGGGGCACTCCCGGTCAAACTTGAAGAGATTTACTCGACGTCGGTCTCGGCCCAATTCGGTCAAGACGCGCTTGAGAAGACCGTGTTCGCGTCGGTCATCGGTATCGTCGCCATCTTCTTGTTCATGCTGTTCTTCTATCGCTTACCCGGTATCGTCTCAATCATCACGCTCATTTTGTATATCAATTTGATTATGTTGTTCTTCAATGGCATTAACGCCGTCTTGACGCTCCCAGGGATCGCCGGTCTCGTTCTCGGTGTCGGTATGGCGGTCGATGCGAACATTATCACAGCTGAGCGGATTAAGGACGAGCTCCGCTCTGGGAAGTCGGTCCTATCGGCGTTCCGTGCCGGTAACCGACGCTCGCTCAGTACGATCATCGATGCCAACTTGACGACGCTCATCTCGGCAGCGGTCCTGTTCTACTTCGGAACGAGTTCCGTCAAAGGGTTCGCGCTCATGCTCATGATCTCGATTGCGATGACGTTCATCTCGAACGTCTTCATCTCGCGTTATTTGATGCACCTCCTCGTCGCAAGTCGTCTCTTCGACAAGCGCAAAGGCTGGTTTGGTGTGAAGGAGAGTGATATCCGTGAACTTTAAGCTCACTGAATTAAACTATATTAAACCGATGCGCACGCTGTTCCTCATCTCATGTGCCTTCGTCATCATCGGGCTCGGCATCTTGTTCTTCCGCGGGTTAAACCTCGGAATCGACTTCGCGTCTGGAACGCGTGTCGAAGTCCAAACCGAGTCGCAAGTGTCACAAGACGAGTTGGCGGCTGCCTTCACGGAAGCGGGCGTAGACGAAGACATCTCATCCGTGCAATACGCTCAAGGGGGAACACTGGCCAACGTGACGTTCGTCGGACAGCTCACGCAAGAAGAAGTCGCTTCGGTCAAGACCGTGTTCACGGAAACGTTCGGCAACGACCCGAACATCAGCACCGTCTCGGCCGAGGTCGGCCGCGATATCGCCCGTAACGCGATTTATGCCGTCGCGCTCGCATCGCTCGGGATTATCTTGTATATCACGTTCCGCTTTGAGTTTTCGTACGGTGTCGCGACCGTAGTCGCCATGCTCCACGATGCGTTCTTCATGCTCGTGGCGTTCTCGATTTTCGGTATCGAGGTCAACTTGTACTTCGTCGCCGCCATCTTGACGATTATCGGATATTCGGTCAACGATACGATCGTGACGTTCGACCGGGTGCGCGAGAACATTCAAGCGTATGAGAAAGAACGGAAAATCAAGACGATGGACGAGTATCGTACGCTCGTGAACAAAGCGATTCAAGAGACGATCGTCCGGTCCATTAATACCGTCATAACAGTTATTTTTACAGTCGTGGCGCTCTATGTATTTGGGGCCGAATCGATTCAAAGTTTTGCGCTCGCTCTTTTGATCGGTCTCGTCATGGGGATGTACTCGTCGATCTTCATCGCTTCATACCTTTGGTTGCTCATCAAAGGCATGTCGCTCAACAAAAAGAAAACAGCTGCCCCAGAGGCGTAACCACTGGTCTCCCGAATCAATCGGGGGACCTTTTTGAATGTCAAGACGGCACTTCACTCGCTCGTTCTGATATAATCTACAATTGATTGGAGTGAGGCATTATGTATCAAGCGAAGAAACGTTGGGTGTATCCGGAGACGGATGCAGCGGCGGTTGAACAGTTACAGACAGAATTGAATATATCGGAGCAACTCGCGACGCTCCTCACGCAACGGGGGCACCGCGACGTCGAGGCGGCCAAGGCGTTTTTATACGTCGAGGATGAGTTGACGTTCCACGACCCGTTTTTATTTGAACAGATGCCAAAAGTCGTCGAACGTTTGAAACGAGCGGCCGATGAAGGCGAGATGGTGCTCATCTATGGCGACTATGACGTCGATGGAGTCAGCGCCTCGGCCGTCATGTGGCACGCCTTGACGGAGATTGGCGTTATGGCGGAATGTTATATCCCGAACCGGTTCACCGAAGGGTATGGACCGAACAAAGAGGCGTTCAGCTGGGCCGCTGGTGAAGGGTTCACCCTCATCATCACGGTCGACTGCGGCATCTCGGGGATTGAAGAGGCAGCGCTCTTGAAAGAGCTCGGTGTCGACTTGATTATCACCGATCACCACGAACCGAAAGAGACGTTACCGGATGCGTTCGCCATTATCCATCCTCATATCGACCCGTCGTATCCGTACGACAAACTCGCCGGGGCAGGCGTCGCCCTCAAAGTGGCCCACGCCGTGCTCGACAGGATGCCGGATGAGCTGCTCGACTTGGCCGTCCTCGGCACGATCGCCGACCTCGTCCCACTCGACGGGGAAAACCGTCTGCTCGCCAAGCTTGGACTCAAGGCGCTCGACGATTCGAAGCGTCCAGGGATTTTGGCGCTCCGTGAAGTGTGCGCGTTGACGGACGGGACATTGACCGAGGAGTCGGTCGGGTTCGCGTTCGGTCCGCGCATCAACGCCGCTGGCCGTCTCGATTCGGCGATGCCGGCACTCCAGATGCTGCTCGCCGAAAGCGTTGAGGAAGCACTCGAACTGGCTCAGAAGCTCGACAAACAGAATAAAGAGCGTCAAGACATTGTCAAGACAATCGCCAAGGAAGCGACGGAACTCGTCGAAGCCTCGATGACGGACGACCGCGTCCTCGTCGTCGCCAGTGAACGCTGGAATCCAGGCGTCGTCGGAATTGTCGCCTCACGGCTCGTCGAGGCGTATTATCGTCCAGTTATCCTGTTGTGCCATGACCCGAAGACAGGGAAGGCGAAGGGGTCGGGCCGGTCGATTGACGGTTTCGACTTGTTCAAAGAATTATCTAAGAACGAAGACATCTTGCCGCATTTCGGTGGCCACCCGGCCGCAGCCGGGATGACGCTGTTATCCGAGAACGTGGCCGAACTGCGTCGCCGTTTGAATGAACAAGCCGAATCGATTCCGGACGAGACGTTCGTCGCCCGCGTCAACGTCGACTTGAAGCTCGACGTGAACGATGTGTCGCTCGACTTGATTTCAGAGATTAGCAAGCTCGCCCCGTTCGGGATGGGAAATCCGTCGCCACGTGTCGTCGTGGCAGACGCTAGACTTCGCGACATTCGTCAAATCGGGCGCGACAACACCCATTTGAAGGTCCAGCTCGCCGGAGACAAGCGGGAACTTGACGGCATCGGCTTCGGTTTCGGACACGTCGTCTCTGAAATATCGAAGATGGCCCACGTCTCGGTCATGGGCAGTCTGCAAGTGAATGAATGGAACGGGATGCGCAAGCCGCAGCTCATGATTCAAGACATCCGGGTCGACGGGTTCCAAGTGTTCGATTATCGGGGCAAGAAAAACTCGCTCGACGAATTGAAACAGCTCCCGGGCGACACGACGTCGTTCATCTCGTTCCAAGGGCGGGACGACTTCCCGCTCCACGACCTTGATACGCCGCTCAAGCCGTTCGTCGTGTTGCTCGATTTGCCGGACGAGGAAGAGGTATTGGCAGACTTGTTAACCGAGGATGTCGAGCGCATCTACTGTGCGTTCGGACAAGGTGGCTCGTTCTTCGAGAAATTGCCGACACGGGAAGATTTCCGAACATATTACGTCCATATGGCGACGTGCGAACGGAAAAACCTGCGTGAAAACTTGATTCGATTATCAATTGAGCGAAAATGGTCAAAAAATACGATTCAATTTATGCATCAAGTATTCTCTGAACTCGAATTTCTTGTTACAATGGAAGACGGACTGCCTGGAGTGAATCCAGAAGCGCCGAAACGCGATTTGACCGAAGCGCCGTGTTACAAGCGCCGGGTCGGACGGGTCCAACTCGAGGAGCGTTTCATTTATGCGTCATTGGCAGAACTGAAAGAGCGGTTACAATCATTGCGATCGAACAAGATGCAGGAGGCTTACACATAAAATGGATTTCAAACAGCATATTAAAGAAGTAGCGGATTACCCGAAAGAAGGAATCAGCTTCAAAGACATCACGTCACTCATGCAAGACGGCCCGGCTTACAAAAAAGCGGTCGACGAGCTTGTTACTTACGCCCAGGAGCGCGGCGCTGAACTTATCGCTGGTCCTGAGGCACGCGGATTCGTCGTCGGTTGCCCGGCAGCGTACGCACTTGAACTCGGGTTCGTCCCGGTCCGTAAAGAAGGCAAGTTGCCACGCGAGACGGTTCGCGTCGCATACGGCCTTGAATACGGCACAGACATTTTGACAATGCACAAAGATTCAATCAAACCGGGCCAACAAGTCGTCATCTTGGATGACTTGCTCGCAACAGGCGGCACGATTGAAGCGACGATCAAAATGATTGAGCAACTCGGTGGCGTCGTCGCCGGAATCGGATTCTTAATCGAACTTGATGGACTTGGTGGACGCGAGCGTCTCGAAGGGTATGACGTGTTCTCACTCATCCGTTACGAAGATTAATCAAAGGGAAGCGATGGCTTCCCTTTTTTGAATAGTTTTTGAGGAAAATAACCCGCAACCTTTGACAGGTCGTCAGATTTTTTCGATAATAGAAAGTAAAATTAGAATATATATGTGTACGTTAACTAATACCATGCTTCGACTTGTCCGAGTCGATTGGAGCGGTAAGAAAAAGGGTGTCGAATGTTATGACCAAAAAACAAATCGTAAGTATTGAGGACCTTCTCGACGCGCTCGGGGAGTATATGGGTGAAGACGAGATTGCCAAAGTGAAACGCGCTTACGAATACGCAAAACTGCATCATACCGGTCAGTTCCGACGTTCCGGCGAACCCTACATTCTGCATCCGGTTCAAGTGGCCGGTATTCTCGTTGATATCGGGTTAGACGCTACGACGATTATCGGTGCGCTTCTTCACGACGTCGTGGAAGACACGGACATCACGCTCAAACAACTCGCTGATGAGTTTGGCGTCGAAGTCGCCATGCTCGTTGACGGTGTGACGAAGCTCGGTAAAATCAAATATAAATCGAAAAAAGAAGAGCTCGCCGAGAATCACCGCAAGATGATTATCGCGATGGCGGAAGATGTACGCGTCATCTTGATCAAACTCGCCGACCGTCTGCACAACATGCGGACGCTTCAACATATGCCGAAAGAGAAACAAGTCCAAAAAGCGGAAGAGACGCTTGAAATCTTTGCGCCGCTCGCCCACCGGATGGGGATCTCGACAATCAAATGGGAGCTCGAGGATATTTCACTACGTTATATCAACCCGCAACAATACTATAAGATTGTCTCGATGATGAAACAGAAACGGACCGAGCGAGAAGCGCTCGTCGCGTCCGTTATCACGGAAGTGAATGCCGTTCTTGAGGACGTGAGCATCGAGGCCGACGTCAACGGTCGTCCGAAACACATCTACTCGATTTACAACAAGATGGTGAAGCACAAAAAAGAGTTCAATGAGATTTATGACTTAATGGCCGTCCGTATTATCGTCGATTCGATTCGCGACTGTTACGCCGTCCTCGGCATCATCCACACGCAATACAAGCCGATGCCGGGCCGGTTTAAGGATTACATCGCCATGCCGAAACCGAACATGTATCAGTCGCTCCATACGACGGTGATCGGACCGAAAGGTGAGCCGCTCGAAGTGCAAATCCGGACGAAGGACATGCACTTCATCGCCGAATTCGGGATTGCCGCGCACTGGGCCTATAAAGAAGGAAAGAGTGTCGCGACGAACGGATTCGATGAGAAAATCGCCCACTTGCGCGAGATTTTAGAGTTGCAAAAAGATACGACCGACGCCGAGGAGTTCATGGAGTCGCTCAAAGTCGATTTCTTTAGCGACATGCTCTACGTCTTCACCCCGAAAGGCGACGTCTTCGAGTTGCCGAAAGGCTCGGTCCCAATTGATTACGCGTATCGCATCCATACCGAGATCGGTCACCGGATGACGGGGGCGAAAGTGAACGGACGGATGGTGCCGCTCGACCATAAACTCGAGACGGGGGACATCATCGAAATCATCACGTCGAAACATAGCTATGGGCCGAGCAAGGACTGGCTCAAACTCGCCGTCTCGAGCCAGGCGAAGAATAAGATTCGCCAATGGTTCAAGCGCCAACAGCGTGAAGAGAACGTCGAGAAAGGCAAAGAGCTCGTCGATGTCGAGATTAAGAAGCTCGGTTTCGAGCCGAAAGAAGTGATTGACGACCAATCGCTCGCCGTCGTCGTCGAGAAGTTCAACTTCGGGAACGAGGAAGAAATGTACGCCGCGGTCGGCTATCATGGCATCACGGCCGCCCAAGTCGCCCACAAGTTGACGGAGAAGCAGCGCAAAGAGCCGAAACTCGAGCTGTCGGACGCAATCAACGAACTGAAAGTCAGCCAGTCACCGAAGAAGAAGACGGCCGAGGCCGGCGTCTCGGTTAAAGGGATCGACAACATGCTCATCCGCATGAGCCGCTGTTGTAACCCCGTGCCGGGCGATGAAATCGTTGGCTATATCACACGCGGACGCGGTGTGTCGATTCACCGGAAGGACTGCTTGAACATCATCAATGAACAGCATCCGGAGCGGCTCCTCACGGTCGAGTGGGAAGTCGGTCAGGCGAAAGAGAAGAACTATAACGTCGATATCGAGATCACCGGATACGATCGTTCAGGCTTGTTGAACGACGTGCTCCAAGCCGTCTCGGCGACGAACACGAACATCGTGGCCGTGAGCGGACGCGGGGACCAGAACAAACAGGCCCGCATCTCGATGACGATCTCGATTCCGAACGTGAACCATCTGCAAAAAGTCGTCGACCGGATTAAGCAAATCTCGGACGTGTACTCGGTCAGCCGAGTCATGATGACGTGACGAAAGGAAGATTTCTGTGCGTGTATTGTTGCAACGAGTAAAAGAAGCATCCGTCACCGTCGATGAGGAGACGATTGGTCAAATTGAGGCCGGTTATCTGCTCCTCGTCGGGGTGACCCATGAGGACACCGAGACGGAAGTGAACTGGCTCGCCGACAAGGTGGCCGGGCTTCGTGTCTTTGAGGACGCGGACGAGAAGATGAACTTATCGATTCAAGACGTCGACGGCAAAGTGTTGTCCGTGTCGCAGTTCACGCTTTACGGGGACACGCTTAAAGGCCGTCGTCCCGCGTTCACCCAAGCAGCGAAACCGGATATCGCCGAACGTCTTTACGAGAAGTTCAACGAGCGTTTGCGGACGCACGGGCTCGTCGTCGAGACCGGGAAGTTCGGGGCGATGATGGATGTCGCGCTCGTCAATGACGGTCCGGTCACGCTCATGCTCGAAAAAAACGCTTGACAGAAGCAGGCGTGATTCGGCATCATGAACCATATAACCTAACACCTACGATAAAGAAAAGTACGGTCACCCCACCAGCAAAGAGAGCGATGCCTAGGCTGAAAGCATCGACTGGATGATGACCCGAACGACACTTTGGAGGTGCTTCCTTGAACTCTTAGTAGGGGGAGCCGTTTCATCGGGCGTTAACCGATTTCGAGTGGCAGAGTATCGATTATGGCTCTGCAACGAGGGTGGTACCACGGGAAACTTTAACAGGCTCTCGTCCCTTTGCGGACGAGGGCCTTTTTGTATTCTAAGGAGGGAATTTAGATGAAAGCACCACGCGGCACACAAGACCTGCTTCCGGGCACGGTCGAGACGTGGCAGTATGTCGAAGAGAAACTACGCGACATCAGCGCCCGTTACAACTATAAAGAGATTCGTACCCCGATTTTTGAAACGACCGACCTGTTCACACGCAGCGTCGGCGAGACGACGGACATCGTCCAAAAAGAGATGTTCACGCTCGTCAAGAAAGGCAAGGACGAGTATACGCTCCGTCCGGAAGGGACGGCCTCGGTTGTCCGCGCTTTCGTCACGAACAAGCTGTTCGGTAGCCCTGACCAGCCGACGAAACTGTACTACATGGGACCGATGTTCCGCTACGAGCGTCCACAAAAAGGACGCTTCCGCCAACTGCACCAATACGGTGTCGAGGCGATCGGTAGCAGCGACCCGGCCGTCGACGCAGAAGTGATCAGCCTCGCCTACACGATTTACAAATCGTTCGGCCTGAAGCAAATCAAAGTCGTCGTCAACTCGCTCGGTGACGCCGAGAGCCGCAATGCTCACCGCGAAGCGCTCATCCGTCACTTCGAACCGGTCCAGCACGAGCTGTGCCAAGATTGCCAGACGCGATTGCACCAAAACCCGCTTCGCGTCCTCGACTGCAAAGTCGACCGCGACCACCCGTCGATGAAGTCGGCACCTTCGATTCTCGACTTCTTGAACGAAGAGTCGAAGACGTACTTCGAGAAAGTACTCGCGCACTTGGATGCGCTCGGCGTCGCCTACGTGGTCGACCCGACGCTCGTCCGCGGTCTCGACTACTACACGCACACGGCGTTCGAGATTATGTCAGAGGCAGAAGGCTTCGGCGCCATCACGACGCTTTGCGGCGGTGGACGCTATAACGGTCTCGTCCAAGACATCGGTGGACCGGACATGCCGGGCATCGGTTTCGGGATCGGGCTCGAGCGTCTTATCCTCGCTCTCGAGAACGAAGGGGTGCTCCCAGCGCTCGAGACGGGACTTGACGTCTTCGTCGTCGCCCAAGGCGGATCAGAAGTCGAAGTGACGGCGACACGCCTGTTGCAATTGCTTCGCATCGAAGGCTTCAAGGCGGACCGTGACTATCTAGGCCGCAAGTTCAAAGGACAATTCAAACAAGCCGACCGCTTGAACGCGAAGTTCACCGTCATCCTCGGAGACGATGAAGTCGAGCGCGGATCGGCCTCCCTCAAGGTCATGGCGACCGGGGAACAAGTCGACGTGCCGCTATCGGCTGTCGCAGACAAAATTCGTGAACTATCGGAAGGAGCAGGACAATGATCGGACGCACACATATGAACGGCCGCGTGACAGAGTCACTGATTGGCCAAGACGTACAATTGAAAGGATGGGTCCAAAAACGTCGCGACCTCGGAGGCCTCATCTTTATCGACCTTCGTGACCGCACAGGCATCGTCCAAGTCGTCGTTCGCCCGGAAAACGAAGCGGTACACAAACTCGCCGAGTCGATCCGTAGCGAATACGTTCTCGACATCAAAGGGACCGTCCTCGAACGTGAGAACAAGAACCCGAACATGCCGACCGGGAACATTGAAGTCATCGCCTCTGAAATCAACATCTTGAACGCGGCGAAGATGACGCCGATTCCAATCGGTGACGAGGCCGAGAACGTATCGGAAGACCTCCGTCTTAAATACCGTTACCTCGACCTCCGTCGTCCGGCGCTCCAAGAGACGTTCCGTCTCCGCTCGAAGGCGTCGAACACGATCCGTAACTTCTTGACGGAAGAGGAGTTCCTCGAAGTCGAGACGCCGATCTTGACGAAGTCGACACCGGAAGGCGCGCGTGACTATCTCGTCCCAAGCCGTGTCCACGGCGGCGAATTCTACGCGCTCCCGCAATCACCGCAGTTGTTCAAGCAGCTCCTCATGGTGGCTGGGTTCGACCGTTACTTCCAAATCGCACGCTGCTTCCGTGACGAAGACCTTCGGGCCGACCGTCAACCGGAATTCACACAAGTCGATATCGAGACGAGCTTCATGGACGTTGAAGACTTGATGGCGATGATGGAATCGATGATGGCGCAAGTCATGGAAGCGACGCTCGGTCGCACCGACACGCCAGCCAAGTTCGAACGGATGACTTACGCAGAAGCGATGCGCCGTTTCGGTTCAGACAAACCGGACACACGTTTCGGTCTTGAACTCATCGACGTCGCGGACGCCGTCACAGGGGCCGGCTTCAAAGTGTTCGACATGGCGCTCGAGTCGAACGGACAAGTCAAAGCAATCAACGTCAAAGGCGAGGCGGACAAGTTCTCGCGTAAAGATATCGACAAGCTTCAAGAATTCACGGCCGTCTACGGCGCGAAAGGCCTCGCTTGGCTCAAAGTGACGCCAGAAGGCTTGAACGGACCGATCGCCAAGTTCTTCGACGAGACGTACGCCCAGAAGTTGATGGAAGCGACGAACGCGGAAGCGGGCGATTTGCTCCTCTTCGTGGCGTCAAAACCGACAGTTGTCGCCGACAGCCTCGGTGCGCTTCGCGTCAAGCTCGGTCATGAGCTCGGACTCATCGATGAGTCGAAATTCAACTTCCTCTGGGTGACGGACTTCCCGCTCGTCACGTTCGAAGAAGAAGACGGTCGTTTCTACGCCAACCACCACCCGTTCACGATGCCTAACCGTGAAGACCTCCATCTTCTTGAGACGGACCCGGCGAGCGTCCGCGCTCTTGCCTATGACCTCGTCTTGAACGGGTATGAGCTCGGTGGCGGATCGCAGCGGATTTACGAGCGTGACATTCAAGAGCGCATGTTCAAATTGCTCGGCTTCACAGAACAAGAAGCCGTCGATCAGTTCGGCTTCTTGCTCGAAGCGTTCGAGTATGGAACACCGCCACACGCGGGTATCGCGCTCGGTCTCGACCGTCTCGTCATGATCCTCGCGGGTCGTTCGAACCTTCGTGACACGATCGCCTTCCCGAAAACGGCGTCGGCGAGCGACTTGCTCACACAAGCGCCAAGCCCGGTCGCGGATGCACAACTCCAAGAGTTGTCGATTCGGACTGCGGTGAAAGAGAAGAAATAAGCAATCAAAAGGAGGTTCGCCGCGGCGAACCTCCTTTTTTAGTGATTTTGTTGCTCCATCTTTTTCGCCGTTCGCTGAAGCGCGAATCCGAAGGCGAACAGTGAGGCGATCACGGCCGTCATCGTGTAGACCGAGTCCGCGAACGCGAGGTAAATGCCGAACAGGCCGAGCCCGAAGCTGAGGATGAACCACAGCCAGAGGCTCGGATGGTCGCGTAACGCCTGCTTCATCGGCTTGGGACGTTCAACTGGCAACCGGTCCCATCGGTCACGAGCAAGTTCGAGTTGAACACTTGGCCGTTGCTCTTCAAGACGAGCGTCCGTTTATCGTCACGATAGTCGATGATCATATCTTCGTCCAAAAAGATTTTCGTCCAGTTCTTGATGAGAACGGGGCCGACATTCGAGTCGATCTCGACGTCTTCCGGTGTCGTCTCGGTCACGTAGCGAATCTCGAAGATGCCGCTATTGCCACAGCCGCAACCTTCCGTCTCATAAAACAAGTGCATCTGTCCGTCACGGTCGCCTTTTAAGGCATCGATTCGCGCTTGGGCGCGTTCTGTAATTTGTACGTTCATGTGTATCACTCCTTACATCTATTATACCTTGCTGGAAAAAAGATTGAAAAAGACGTGCTTCCCGTTTTCCACTTCCTGCAAAAAGGCGTAAACTATTTGTTTAGAAGGGGGAAACGACATGATCTCACGTTTTTTTAGTTATTACCGTCCACATAAGAAGTTATTCATTCTCGATTTCTCGTTCGCCATCCTCGTCGGCCTGCTCGAGCTCGGCTTTCCGCTCGCCGTGCAATGGTTCATCGACGACCTGTTACCAGGTGGGGAATGGAACTGGATTATCATCATCAGCATCGGCTTGCTCATCCTTTACATACTCGCCATGATGATGCAGTACGTCGTCAACTATTGGGGACATAAGCTCGGCATCAATATCGAGACCGATATGCGGGAAGAGCTGTTCACCCATATCCATAAACAATCGTTCCGGTTCTTCGATAATCATAAGACCGGCCATTTGATGAGCCGGGTGACGAACGACTTGTTCGATATCGGTGAAGTGGCGCACCACGGGCCCGAAGATTTCTTCATCGCCATCATGACGCTGCTCGGTGCGTTCGGGATCATGTTCTCGATTGACCCGCAACTCGCACTCGTGACGGTCGTCGCCGTGCCGTTCCTCGTCATCATGATCACGTACGCCAACAAGAACATGAACAAGGCGTGGCAAAAGATGTATACGAATATCGGTGAAGTGAACGCCCGTGTCGAGGACAGCGTCTCCGGCGCACGTGTCGTCCAATCGTTCACGAACGAGACGTTCGAAATCAAGCGGTTCCAGAAAGACAATAACTTCTACCGCGGCTCGAAAATCGAGGCGTATCGAGTCATGAGTAAATCGCTTGCGGGCATTTACATTACGACGCGTCTCATGACGCTGCTCGTACTCGTCTATGGCGCCTATTTGACGTATCAAGGGCAACTGTCTTACGGGCAGCTCGTCGGGTTCATCCTCTATATGAACTTGCTTATCAAGCCAATCGAGAAAATTACAGCCCTCCTTGAGATGTATCCGAAAGGGATGGCCGGCTTCAAACGCTTCACGCAACTGTTAGACGAGGCGCCAGACATCGAGAACCGTCCGGACGCCGTCGACGTCACGGCACTGAAAGGCGATATCGCCTTCCAAAACGTCTCGTTCGGCTACTCAGACTATCGCCAAGTGTTGACTGACATCGACCTCGACATCAAGTCGGGTACGACGGTCGCCCTCGTCGGGACGAGCGGAGCCGGGAAGACGACGATTTGTTCGCTCATCCCTCGTTTCTATGACGTGACGAGCGGTGTCATCACGATTGATGGCATGGACATCCGCGATATGACGAAAGAGAGCTTGCGCCGTCAAATCGGGATTGTGCAACAGGACGTGTTCTTGTTCGCGGGAACACTCCGTGAGAATATCGCTTACGGGAAACTAGATGCGACCGACGCTGAAATCATGCATGCGGTTGAGAAAGCGCATTTGAACTCGCTCGTCGACGAGTTGCAGTACGGCCTTGATACACAAATCGGGGAGCGGGGCTTGAAACTGTCGGGCGGACAGAAACAACGGATTGCCATCGCCCGGATGTTCCTCAAAAATCCACCGATTTTGATTTTGGACGAGGCGACCTCCGCGCTCGATACGGAGACGGAAGCAATCATTCAAGACTCGCTCAATGAACTCGCGGCCGATCGGACGACGCTCATCATCGCCCACCGCTTAGCGACGGTAAAAAATGCCGACCGCATCCTCGTCGTTACCGCTGACGGCATTGTCGAGGACGGGACGCACGATGAATTGAGCATGAAAGGCGGCGTGTTCGCCGGATTGCTCAGACGCCAACAACTATAAGGAATGGGCAGCCACCAATATTTTTGGTGGCTGTCGTGCGTTAGTGGGGTATAGACAAGCAAATGGTTGTCATGAGGAGGAAAACATGTGATGAAAGCAGTACAGGTCATCGGTTACGGTGACGTCGATCAATTACAAGTCGTCGATGTTCCGGTTCCAAGCCTAAAACAAGGAGAAGTGCTCGTGCGCGTGAAGGCGTGCGGGATTAACAATACCGAGATTTGGATGCGAGAAGGGGCGTATGGGACGGACAAAGAGTCCGGGTGGCGACCGGAAAGGGTTCAGTTCCCGCGGATCCCGGGTTCTGATATCACCGGAGAAGTCGTGGAGGTCGGCAGTGGGGTCGAAGACACGATGGTGGGCCGTCGGGTCATCCTGTTCCCGTTCACGTCGAGCGGACCGGATGGTACCGAACATATCGCTGAAGATATGTCATTTATCGGTTCCGAGTACGATGGTGGTTATGCCGAATATGTCGCTTGGCCGGCCGACCTTTGTTTCGACATGCCGCTCGACAGTTTCGTCGACAGTGCCGTTTTCACGGTGAGCGGATTGACGGCGTGGCATATGAACGAACAGATTGAGATTCAGCCGGGGCAGACGATCGTCGTCACCGGTGCGAGCGGTGGGGTCGGGTCGTTCAACGTCCAAATCGCGGCGAATGTGCATGGCGCGAACGTATTCGCCATCGTCGGCGACTTGAAAGATGAGGCGAAACTAAAAGAACTTGGAGCAAGCCGAGTCTTTTCATATCGCTCCGAGAGACTGGCTGAGGAGATCCTCGAAGCGAACGGGGGACCGGTCGATGCCGTGCTCGATGTCGTCGGTGACGCCTTGTTCGCGACGTCGCTCGAAGTGTTGAAAAATGGTGGTAAGTTCTGTATCTCCGGATCGGCCGGGGGACAACAAACGAACCTCGACTTCCGGACGATATATTTGAAACATATCACTATGTACGGTTCCGTGCTCGGTACGCGGGCCGAGTTCCAAGCAATGCTCGCGGCGATTGAAGCCGGGAAGGTCCGGCCCATCGTCGATCGGACGTTCCCGCTCGCTGAGGCGCGGGACGCGCAGACATATTTTAAGCAACGAGGCAAGTTCGGAAAAATCGTCCTTGTCCCATAAAAAAGAGAGGAGACTGGACGACGAAGTCCGGTATCCTCTCTTTCGTTATGCCGTCACTTTCGCCCGGTCGATGACCGAGACGAGGCGCCGAAACTGTTCAAGCCAAAACTGGAAGAACGGGCCAATCAAGAAAATCGACAGCACCGTCCCGAAGAACACCGGTCCGCCGAGCACCCAGCCGATGAGGCAAGCCGTCAGTTCCATCCACGTCCGCATCATCCGGACCGACGTGTTGAACCGGTCGGCCAAAGCAAGCGTCAACCCGTCCCGTGGGCCGGCCCCGTAGCCGATGGCGACGTACAAACCGGCACCCATCCCGATGACGAAGATGCCGAGAATGAGCCAGGCGATGTTGAGCGCGATGCCATCAAGCTGCGGCAACCAGTGATGGTCGAGAATCAAGTTCATGAACACGCCGACGAAGACAGCGTTGACGAGTGTCCCGAACTGGGGCCGAATCCGGTCGAGTATGTACTTGCAGAGGACGAGCAAGAGACCGACGAGCAAGATGATCGTCCCGACGGAAATTGGTGTGTGCCGGGCGAGCCCGAGATGGAGCACGTCCCATGTCGACACACCGAGGTCGGCCGTGATCATCATCGAAGACCCGAGGGCGAGCAAGAACAGACCACCCATGAATAAGGCCCACTTCAAACTGATTCGTAAAGATTGTACCCATACCGCGTGCATGATGGTCGCCTCGATTCCCTAAAATGTTCCATCATCATATCATATTTGGTTTCAACACAAGAAAAAAACGCCTCGGATGAAATCCGAAGCGCTTGGCTCACTTTTTAGGTGTCGATGCTTTTTTTGCTTTGTTCTTTTTATAGTAATCGTAGACGAACGGTGCGACCGCCGTCGCGACTTTAATGAGTGTACCAAGTTTACCTTTTCTAGCCATGTTGTTGCACCCCTTTCTGTTCTAATGATGTATATTCCACCCGTTCCGGAAATGAAAACATGTTTCGTACAGTTTCGTCTAAGCAAACACCGGGATTCATGTTCCATAATGAGAGGAGGAGGCGAAATAAATGAAGACGATTATCTGGTATCAAAACGATTTACGGGTCGACGACCATCGTCCGCTCGAGGAGGCACTCCGGCATGACGATCCCATCGAAGGTCATTACGTCATTCCACAAGAAGAGCTCATTGAAAACCGGTTCGGCCATACTCCGCTTGGACCACGTCGACTTCAGTTTTTGAACGAGTCACTCGACGACTTGGCCGGTTCGCTCGCAGCGCTCGGCATCCCGCTCTTCGTCCATGTCGGTCATCCGCTCGACATGTTCGACCCAACCGACCGCTTGTTGTTCCAACGAGCGATTGGCTATAACGAACGGAGACGCGAACGTGAGGTCATGACCGCGTGGCAAGGCGAGTGTCAGTCGTTCGACGGGTTCACCCTCTATCCACGGGACGAGATTCCGTTCGAGAAACTGCCATTTCTCTTCACCGAGTTCAGGAAAGCAATGGAGGCTGATGCGAGACCGGACCGCTTGATTGAGCGCTCGCCTACGAAAGAATTGCATTCCGTCGATTTCCCGGTTACCTATGAACAGCAGGAACATGACGCACGGACTGCGTTTCCGTTTCGAGGCGGGGAACGGGCGGGACGAGAGCGGCTCGACGCATATTTGGCCGGTCCGGTCCGGACGTATAAAGAGACACGGAACGGCTTCGGGGTCGACGACTCGTCGAAGCTGTCGGCTTATCTCGCCAACGGTTCGTTGTCACCGCGCCGGGTGCAGCACGAGCTCGAGCAACATGAGCGGTTGCACGGGGCAAACGAGTCGACGTATTGGCTCTATTTCGAGTTGCTCTGGCGCGAGTTCTTCCAATGGGTCGCCCTTGAGCAAGGGAAACGACTGTTCCGCGCCCAAGGCATTCGATCGAAACAGAAGGCATGGCGCGTAGACGATGACGTCATCGGCCGATGGCAAGCGGGCGAGACGGGCGTCGACTTCGTAGATGCGTTCATGCGTGAATTGAATACGACGGGATGGATGTCGAACCGGGGGCGTCAAATCGTCGCGAGTTACTTTGCGAAAGAGCTCGGGCAAGACTGGCGCATCGGCGCGTCGTATTTCGAATCGATGCTGATTGATTACGATGTCGCCAGCAATACCGGCAATTGGGCGTACCAGGCTGGGGTCGGCAACGACTCGCGAGATCGCCGTTTCAACGTCACGCGGCAACAAGATACGTACGACCCGACCGGTGCGTTTCGTAACAGTTGGTTGTGACGAAACTGTCATGAGAAGTCATCGTTTCTGATTGACTTCTTTTTACAGACAGTGCTATAGTAAGGACAACAGATGGGATACCTGAGGTGTACGAGAGCCGCCTTCGTTATTTTGAGCCAACACTTTGAATACGGGAGACCGAACTGCCATCCAGATCAACTGCCTCATCACGTGCAGGAGGACTTGTGAAGGGGACGCTAGGTCACCCACCTGCTTAAGCAGGTTCAAAAGCAGGGCATCGTCACGGCACTCCGGGTCCCATCGATTTTATTGTAAAAACGTCGCTAGACGTCTTTTTTTTGATTATAATTCCGAGTAAAATAGTGTGAGAAAATAGAATTAATTTGGGGGAAGAGTATGTTACACCAGTTTTCACGAAATGAGTTGGCCATCGGTCAAGAAGGTTTAGAAGCATTAAAAGGTAAGACGGTCGCCATCCTCGGCGTGGGCGGTGTCGGGTCGTTCGCGGCCGAGGCACTCGCCCGGAGCGGAGTCGGACGCATCGTCCTCGTCGATAAGGACGACATCGACATCACGAACGTCAACCGCCAAATCCACGCGCTCTTGTCGACGGTCGGGCAACCGAAAGTCGAAGCGATGGGAACACGTCTCCTCGACATCAACCCGGAGCTCGAGCTCGTCAAATTGAAAATGTTCTATACAGAAGAGACGTTCGAAGAGTTCTTCGCCCAAGACCTCGATTTCGTCATCGACGCCTCGGACACGATCATTTATAAGATCCATTTGATTGTCGAGTGCAAACGCCGGGGCATCCCGGTCATCTCGAGCATGGGCATGGCCAACAAGATGGACCCGACGCGCATTAAAGTCGTCGACATCAAGGATACGACGTACGACCCGATCGCCAAGATGGTCCGGACGCGTCTTCGTAAAGAGCGTATCCATAAAGGCGTCCCGGTTGTCTTCTCGGACGAGTCACCGATTGTGACACGCGAGGACGTGAACGAGGTCGTCGGCAAAAAGGATGCCCCGATCCGTAAAGCGAAGATGCCGCCGAGTTCGAACGCGTTCGTCCCTTCGGTCGCAGGCCTCGTCGCTGCGGGCTATGTCATCAATCAAATGCTCGAGACAGCGGGTGTCGAGATCAACCGCATCCAGAAATGAAAAAACGACGCTGACTCATCAGAGTCAGCGTCGTTTTTCCCAATAGTCTAGCCGTTTTTGCAGCTGTTGCTCGAAGCCACGGCTCGTCGGTGTATAATATTTAGGACGTTTCCGGGCCAGATTTTCCGGCCAATAGTTTTGCGGGACGTAGCCGTCTTTCTCGTCGTGCGGGTATTTGTAGCCGGCACCGTTGCCGAGCTCACGCGCACCCGGGCTATGGGCGTCGCGGAGATGGACAGGGACCGGGCCGCCTTCGACCGTGCGGACGTGATGGATCGCCTTGTCGATGGCGGTGATGACCGCGTTCGATTTCGGTGCCGTCGCGAGATAAAGGACGGCCTGGGCCATCGGGATGCGCGCTTCCGGGAAACCGATATGCTCGCTCGCGCGAGCGGCCGCGTCGACGATGACGAGCGCGTTCGGGTCACTTAGCCCGATATCTTCGGCCGCATGGACATAGAGCCGGCGCATGATGAAGCGCGGTGATTCACCGGCCTCAATCATGACGGCGAGCCAGTACAGGGCCGCGTCCGGGTCGGAGCCACGAATCGATTTGATGAACGCCGAGATGACGTCATAATGCCGGTCGCCCGTCTTGTCGTACTTGATCGCTTTTTGTTGAATCGACTCTTCGGCGACTTCGAGCGTGATGTCGATTTTGCCGTCAATCTCGGGCGTGGTCAACACGGCCAGTTCGAGCGCGTTCAACAGCACACGGTAGTCACCGTCCGCCATTTTGATATAATGGTCCACGGCGGCTTCCTCAATCTTGACCGGATAGTTGCCGAGCCCCTTTTTGTCAGACAAGGCCCGTTCCAAGACGACGCGCAGTTCGTCTGGTCCAGGCGGTTCGAGCCGAAACACGGTCGCGCGCGACAGTAACGCCGCGTTGACCTCGAAACTCGGGTTTTCGGTCGTCGCCCCGATCAAGATGAGCTTACCGGCCTCGAGTGCCGGGAGCAGGGCGTCTTGCTGCAGTTTATTGAACCGATGAATCTCGTCTAAAAATAAAATCGTTCGTTCTTGTTCGAAGTCGAATCGGGACTCGGCCTCACGGATGACACTTCGCAGTTCATCAAGTTTGGCCGTGACGGCGTTCAATTGGACGAACGTTGCTTTCGTATAGTTTGAAATGACACGGGCGAGCGTCGTCTTGCCCGTTCCCGGCGGTCCATACAAGATAATCGTGCCGAGGCGGTCGGCCTCGATGGCCCGGCGCAACAGCTTGCCTTCGCCGATGATGTGGCGTTGACCGATGACTTCGTCTAACGTTTCAGGCCGCATCCGGTTGGCGAGTGGGCCGCTATTCGATTGCTGAAACAAATCACTCATACGTACACATTCCTTTCGACAAACGTTTGTTCGATTAGTATAGCAGAAGGAGACATGAAGATGAAAATATCTACAAAAGGTCGTTATGGATTGACGATCATGATCGCACTGGCTCGGGAAACGGACAATAAACCGCTCAGCTTGAAAAAGATTGCGGCCCGGCATGACTTGCCGGAACATTACTTAGAGCAATTGATCGGTCCGCTCCGCAACGGTGGGCTCGTCAAAAGCGTCCGCGGGGCGTACGGCGGCTATCAGCTCGTCAAACCGGCGACGGACATCACGGCGGGAGAAATCATCCGCCTGCTCGAAGGCCCGCTCACGATTGTCGAAGATTCAGAGGCAGATGACGCCGTGAAACGGAAGCTATGGGATAAAATCAAAGCCGCGATCGAGAAAGTGCTCGAAGAGACGACACTTGCCGATCTCGCTGAAGAAGATTCAGACGGCTATATGTTCTATATTTAAAGGTGAGGTGAACGAACATGAACTACTTTGATCATGCCGCAACGACGCCGATGCGTCCGGAGGTGCTTGAAGCGATGACGCCGTATTTGCTCGAGCAATACGGTAACCCCTCGAGCATCCATGGCATCGGACGAACGGCCCGTGCAGCATTAGACGCTTCGCGCCGGACCCTCGCCACGTGGATCGGGGCGAAGCCGAACGAGATCGTCTTCACGTCGGGTGGGACCGAGTCGGACAACTATGCGTTGTTCGGCGCGGCATACGCGAATCAACATAAAGGAAAACACTTGATTACGACGAAAGTGGAGCACCATGCCGTCCTGCACGCGATGGAGCAACTCGAGCGGGAAGGCTTTGAGGTGACGTATCTCGATGTCGACGCGACGGGTGCAGTGACGCTTGACTCCGTTCGTGCCGCGCTAAGGGACGATACGATTCTTGTCTCGGTCATGTACGGCAACAATGAGGTCGGCACACTTCAACCGATTGCGGAAATCGGTGCGCTCCTCGCCGACCATCCGGCCTATTTTCACACGGACGCGGTCCAAGCGCTCGGCACGGAAACGATTGACGTCAAGGCGCTCGGTGTCGATTTATTGTCGGCCTCGGCCCATAAAATCAATGGCCCGAAAGGTATCGGTTTTCTTTTTATGAAAACAGGTGTAAAATTAGCGACGCGTTCTTTTGGAGGACAACAAGAACGGAAACGTCGAGCCGGCACGGAAAACGTTCCGGGTGCCGTCGGGTTCCAACAAGCAGCCGAACTGGCTAAAATCGAACAGGCCGAACGGGTGAAGACTTACCAGCAAATGGCTGAGGCGCTCTTCGGGCGACTCGATGAACTCGGAGTGGAGTATGACGTTAACGGGGCGAACCGCCTGCCGCACATCGTCAACTTGTATCTCCCGGGCATCGAGCTCGAACCGTTCCTCATCATGATGGACATGCGCGGTTTTGCCATCTCGAGCGGTAGTGCCTGCACGGCCGGGTCGATTGAACCGTCACACGTATTGACGGCGATGTTCGGGACGTCGGACCGGACGAAACAGTCCGTCCGCATCAGCTTTGGACACGGCAACTCGGTCGAAGACGTGGAACGGCTCGCCGAACGACTCTCTGAGGTCGTCTCGACATTCACGAACGGAGTGAGATAACAAATGAACTTACGCACAAAAGCCCCTGCCGAGACGACGGTCGTCGTCGGGATGTCAGGCGGCGTCGATTCATCGGTGACGGCCCATCTGCTCAAAGAGCAAGGGTATAACGTCATCGGAATCTTTATGAAAAACTGGGATGATACGGACGAGAACGGTGTCTGTACGGCGACGGAAGACTATGAAGACGTCATCGCGGTCGCCAACCAAATCGGGATTCCTTATTACGCGGTCAACTTCGAGAAAGAATATTGGGACCGTGTGTTTGAATACTTTTTGGCCGAGTACCGTCTCGGACGGACGCCGAACCCGGATGTCATGTGTAACAAGGAAATCAAGTTCAAGGCGTTCCTCGATCACGCGCTACGCCTCGGTGCCGACTTCGTCGCGACCGGGCACTACGCACGGGTCGAGTATGTTGACGGTGAGCATCGACTCCTTCGTGGGAAAGATGACAACAAAGACCAAACTTACTTCTTGAACCAGTTGTCACAAGACCAACTCGCGCGGACGATGTTCCCGATTGGTCATATGGACAAGAAAGACGTCCGTGTCATCGCCGAAGAAGCGGGGCTCGCGACAGCGAAGAAGAAAGACTCGACCGGCATCTGCTTCATCGGAGAGCGCAACTTCAAAGAGTTCCTCTCAGAGTATTTACCGTCACAACCAGGCATCATGCAGACGCTCGATGGGGAACAAAAAGGCAACCATGATGGGCTCATGTATTATACGCTCGGTCAACGCCATGGCCTCGGCATCGGTGGCGACGGGGACCCATGGTTCGTCGTCGGCAAGAACGTCGAAGAAAACATCCTCTACGTCGGCCAAGGCTTCCATCATGACGCGCTCTATTCGGACGCATTGCTCGCATCAAAACTTTCGTGGACCGGAGCTGTCCCAACAGGTGAGTTCCAGGCGACGGCGAAATTCCGCTACCGTCAACAAGACGTGCCGGTGACGATTGCGCCACTTGAAAATGGCGACGTGCTCGTCAAATTCGATGAGCCGCAACGTGCCATCACGCCAGGACAAGCAGTCGTCTTCTATGACGGCGACATCTGTCTCGGCGGTGCGACGATTGACGAAGCGTATCGCAATGGCAAACGACTCGACTATATCGGATGAGGTGATGAGGATGAACGCAAACGAATTAGGGATTCAAGCGATGCAACAAGGTGAGTTCGAACAGGCGGCTAAGCAGTTCAATGCGGCCATCGAGGCGGACTCGACCGACCCGACCGGTTACGTCAACATGGGCACGCTGCTACAAGCGATCGGTGACCATGAACGGGCCGTCGTCTTTTACGATAAGGCGCTCGAACTCGACAACGCGTTCGGCGCGGCCCACTATGCGAAGGGGGCGCTCGCCTATGAGCTCGAACAGCTCGACTTGGCCGAGGCTTCGCTTCGTCAGGCGCTCCTGGCCGGAATGGACGACGCCGACCTGCACTTCATGCTCGGCTTGACGTACAAGGCGATGGGCGACTTCGTCCGGGCGTTGCCACGTCTCCGCGAGGCGATGAAGCAGGCGCCGGAAGACGTCGAGATTTCGTTCCAGTACGGGCTCGCGCTCGCACAGAACGAACAACTCGACTTGGCCGTCGAAGCGCTCGAGCATACGCTCGACCTTGACGCGAGCCATACGGACGCCCGCTACAATTTGGCGATTGCCTACGCCTTCCTCGGTGAACAGGGCAAGACGTACGCTGAACTTGAGCGTGTGCTCGAGTTGCAACCGGACCATGCGCTCGCCTTTGACGCGAAAGCGAAAATGGATGAGCTACTCGGCAACTGAATCAAAAAAGCGCTTCTCGCAAATTTTGCGAGAAGCGCTTTTCGTTAGTCCCAATAATGGAAGATGACGTTGCCGATTGTCTTTGGCTGCCAATAGTTGATTTCTCCACGTTCTGCCTTGTTCAGAAACGGCTGTAGCGTCACATCAAATCGTTCATTCAGCTCCGCCGCTGATGGGATTTGATAGGAATCCGGAAACATTTCGGTCAGTTCGGGTACATCGATGTACTCGTACTGAAACGGTTCAAATTTTGAGATGCCAATGATGGGATACACTCTGCTGAGCAGCACATAGATGCTGCGTCCACGGATGGTGATCGTCGCTTGGTCATAGTTCGGAGTGACCGAGTCACCAAGGATGATGTTGCACGTGCCACCTTTCCGACGAGCGTAATCGAAACAAACCGTTTGGAATGATTTATTATCGAACTCGGGGACGGGGCAGTCGCCGTATGAAAAGCCAGTGATACATTCTGGTAAGATGAGCGTCATGAAGCCACCTCCCCGATCATCCAAACCGCAAGATTATAAATCGTCAATAATAATGCGAAGGCGAGCGTGATAGAGTTCCAACCGACGCGTCGGCCTGATTTAGCCCGGTGTATACCATCTGTTAAGATGAGCAAGGCTGCACCGAATGAAACGAACGATAGGGTGGCAAAAGAAGTTAGACGATCGAGCGTGGGGAATGTATCCACCATGAAAGACAGTCCATACGTGAGCAATCCTAAACCAATCACGATGAGAAGCGGGAAGGAACGCATAATACACAACCTTTTCCATTTTCTCTCATCGTATCATGTTGGGTTGTCGAGCGTATACGTGAATCAGAGTTGTTTCGTCGTGATTTTCACGGGCTCGCCGCCGAACTTTTCATACGCTTCGTCCATGTTTTTCGTATACAGTTCGATGACGTTCTTGCTCGGGTCTTTAAAGTAAGCCGAGCGTTCTTTGCCGTTGACCGTCTCATCCTCGTCCCACGTCCGTAGCTTCGTCGGAATATTTGACGCCTCTAACACCTCGAGCGCTTGATCGAACGAGTCCATCGGTACATAAAACGCGCAGTGAACATGAGCGCCGCCCTCATCATAGAGTGTGTCCCACTCGGTTACGTCCTCTTGGCGATTCGATTCTTCTTCCGATGTGAAATCACGTTTCAGCCAGAGACCAAGACGGGTGTTCCCGCCGACATAGAGCCACGTCGCCCACGGTTCGTCCGCCTGTTCTTGCGCTTCGCTCGGCTCGGCATCGTCACCGACCCATTGTTCGACGACGGGCAGTCCGAGTTTGCCGTGCCAAAAGTCGACCGCTGCCTCCATATCGGTTACTTCTAACACGAGTTCACACAAGCCACTAATTGGAATACGTTTCGTCATACATAGTCCCTCCTTCATAGGTTCACTCCGACAGTTCCCGCTTTGATTCGACGAAAAACGTGCATAGCCGTCCGATTGTTCGGGAAATGAGATAACAATTGAGAGGGGAGAAGTGTATGCGCTTAATCAGTCTGGTCAGTGTCCTTGTCTTTTTGATTATCGAATGGTTCATGCTCGGTCGTCTGTTTGCCGCCATCGACGAACGTTTAGCGACGGGCGAATGGACGAATAATCTGTTGTTCCGTGTCGTCGTCGAGTCGGAGCGGGCGACGACTGTCCTGTTACTTTTATTTGCGACGTTCTTCGTGGTTGGTGTCCTTATGCACTGGGTGTTGTCGGCCCAACGGTCTTGGTCTGTAACGCTCGGGACGGTCGGGGTGGCCTGGGTCGTACCGGCCCTCCTCGCGATTGTGGCTTGGTTCATCCCGAATCCATACGTCCAGCTCGTCATCATCGTGTTGCAACTGTCGTTCATCCCACTCATCCCGTTCGTCGGACAGACGGTGCGGCTCGGTCATGTCGTGCTCAATTGGGGCGTCCATGTCGTTGCCGCAGGTCTCATCTTGTTGATTCAGCGGCCATCGCTCGAGCAACTGTTCCGCATCGAACGGACCGAATTGTTCGAGCGGCTCGAAGGCTACGTCAATTCGGGCGAACTGGAGCGGTTCGAGCGGTTGCTCGAGAATGTAGACTTGGAACAGCTGGAACAGATTTTGAACCGAATCGACGTCGATCAACTGATTCGGATCCTCGAACGGGTCGACCTCGACCAACTCGAGCGCATCCTCAACTTGTTCAGTTAGGCGATTTGTCCTATCGTTTCAACTCGGGCTATAATGGGGGATGGAAAACTAGCTGGAGGTGGCTCGAATGATGGCAGCACCTTACGAGTTGACAGGAAAAGTCATCCGCGTCCTGTTTCAATCGGAAGAAGAAGCGCACACGATCGCGCTCGTACGTATAAAAGAAAAGAATTTTGAGACAGACGAGACCGAGATGGTCATCGCCGGCGTCGGCGTCGGTATTGAGAAAGGCGAGACGTATAAGGCGCACGGCCGACTCGTCGACCATCCCCGGTTCGGGAAACAGATGAAAGCAGAGTGGATTCGCCGGGTCGTCCCGATGACGAAGCGCGCCGCCGTCCGCTTTTTGACGAACGGTTCGTTCCCCGGGATCGGCCAAAAGACGGCCCAGAAGATTGCCGATGCACTCGGAGACGACTGCATCGATCAAATCGTCAAGCATCCGAGCCTTCTGTCGAACGTCGACGGGTTGAAAGAGAAACAGGCCCGCGTCATCACTGAGCGGTTGAACGTCTTATATGGCGTCGACCAGTTGCTCTTGTTTTTGGCGCCGTTCGACGTGACGCCGCGCCTCGCCTCAAAGATTCATAAAGAATATGAGGGACGGGCGATGGAGACGATTGAAAAAAATCCGTACGCCCTCATGTATGACGTCCCTGGAATCGGCTTCAAGACGGCCGATGCTATCGCCGCCCACTTCGGGATTCAAGGGATTCATCCCGAGCGAATTGCTGCGGCCGTGTTATACGTCCTTGATCTCGAGCAAGGCAACGGGCATTTGTTCGTCACGGCCGACCAACTCGCGAACGAGATGCCGCGCATCATCGGCGGCGACCCGGGTGAGGCACTCGTCTCGGCGCTCGAGACGCTCGCGAATGACGAACGTGTCATCGTCGAAGACGGTGTCGTCTATCATCCGCGTGTCTACCGGGCCGAACAAAAAGCGGCTGAAGAACTTGCCCGCATCATGTCGACCTCGACGACAGAAGACGTCGATATGACGACGATTTTTGATGCGGTCGGACGCGTCGAAGAGATGTTCTCGATTGAGTATGCGACACAGCAACGGGAAGCGATTGAGCTCGCCTTGAAGTCGCCGCTCATGGTCCTCACCGGTGGACCGGGTACCGGGAAGACGACCGTCGTCCGCGGCATCATCCATGCGCTCAGCGACGTGTTCGATTGGAAACTCGAGCCGGTGCAGAACCAGCCGTTCCCGTTCGTGCTGGCCGCACCGACCGGACGGGCCGCGAAACGGCTCAGCGAGTCGACGGGGCTGCCGGCCTCGACGATTCACCGGTTGCTCAAATTTGACGGCAGTTCGTTCCAAGTCGATGACACGAATCCGCTCGTCGGAAAAGTGCTCATCGTCGACGAGGCGTCGATGATTGACATCTTCTTGTTCCGCAGCCTGCTCAGGGCTGTGCCGAACGGGATGAAGATTCTGTTCGTCGGGGACCGCGATCAATTGCCTTCGGTCGGACCTGGCCAAGTGCTCGCCGATTTGATGGCGACCGAAGGCATCCCGGTCGTCCGGCTCGATGTCGTCCATCGGCAGGCGTCCGAGTCGAGCATCCTGCGCCTGGCGCACGCGCTCAACGCGAAACAAATGCCAGACGATTTACTGGCGGCACTGCCGGACCGTCGTTTTTACACGGCCAACCAAGAGACGGCGCTGCAGGCCATCTGCCAAATGGCAGGGGCCGCGCTCCGGAAAGGCTATTCGCCGTTCGACATCCAAGTGCTCGCGCCGACGTACCGTGGGATTTGCGGCATCGACGGGTTGAACGAGGCGCTCCAAAACGTGTTCAATCCGAAATCGGCCGCCCGGGAAGTGAAGCACGGCAACCGGACGTATCGAAACGGGGACAAAGTGCTCCAACTCGTCAATAACGCCGAGGAGAACGTCTATAACGGTGACATCGGCGAAATCACGAACATCTTTTACGCCAAAGAGAACGTCGATAAGGTCGATAAAATCTATATCCGTTTCGATCAAACCGAGGTCGAGTATAACCGGAGCGAATGGGACCAGTTCACCCACGCCTATGCCATCACCATCCATAAGTCGCAAGGGTCCGAGTTCCCGATCGTGCTCATGCCCGTCTTTTTCAACGGCGGTTTCCGCTCGTCGCGCAACTTGATTTATACGGCCGTCACGCGGGCGAAGAAGAGCTTGCTCTTGTTCGGGGACGTGCGTGCGCTCGAGGCAGCGACACGGGAAGAGGAACCGGTGCGCCGGACGAAACTCGTCGAACGGCTAGGCGGCAAGTCTTGACGTCTTTCGACTGACGTGTGATAATGACGAATAGAAAACTGAAACGATTAAAGACGATGAAGGAAATGAGTACGTCGTAACCGCCTCACCAGAGACATCTTCCTAGGCTGTGAGAAGATGGGGGTCCGGTCGACCGAAGCTAGTCTGGAGTCCCCACTCACCCTGGGCGCCTCATCCGCGTTATCGGATGTTCGAGGTACGGCTTTGCCGTGCGAACGAGGGTGGTACCACGAAGCGATGCTTTCGTCCCTTTCCACAGGGATGAGCATCGCTTTTTTTCGTTTCGTTTAAACTGAAGGAGGAATTGTTGATGAAACCGCTCAAACCATTAACTGGCGCACAGATTCGCCAAATGTATTTAGATTTCTTCAAATCAAAAGGACACAGTGTCGAGCCGAGTGCCTCACTCGTACCGGTCGAAGATCCGACGCTTCTTTGGATCAACTCAGGTGTC
This sequence comes from Exiguobacterium sp. s149, assembly GCF_018618395.1. Classification (NCBI taxonomy): domain Bacteria; kingdom Bacillati; phylum Bacillota; class Bacilli; order Caryophanales; genus Exiguobacterium; species Exiguobacterium sp. s149. Next base: position 255,150 of record NZ_JACSLZ010000004.1, on the reverse strand, counting down.
GCGACACTTAAAAAATACTTTGATGGCCGCGTCATTCCAGCCAACCCGCGCATCGTCAACGCGCAGAAGTCGATTCGGACGAACGACATCGAGAACGTCGGGAAGACGGCTCGTCACCATACGTTCTTCGAGATGCTCGGAAACTTCTCGGTCGGCGACTACTTCCGCGAAGATGCGATCAAATGGGGCTGGGAACTCCTCACGAGCGATGAATGGTACGGACTCGATCCGGACCGTCTGTCGGTGACGATTCACCCAGAAGATGAAGAAGCGAAACAAATCTGGCTCGGATTAGGCGTTCCGGCTGACCGCATCATCCCGCTCGAAGAGAACTTCTGGGAAATCGGGGAAGGCCCGTCTGGCCCGAACACAGAAATCTTCTTCGACCGCGGACCGGCGTTCGGTGACGACCCGACCGACCCAGAACTGTATCCGGGTGGCGAGAACGAACGCTACTTGGAGATTTGGAACATCGTCTTCAGTCAGTTCAACCATGATGGGCACGGGAACTATACCGAGCTCCCACGGAAGAACATTGATACGGGGATGGGTCTCGAGCGGATGGCGAGCGTCATGCAAGACGTGCCGACGAACTTCGATACAGACCTGTTCATGCCAATCATCCGCGAGACGGAGAAAATCAGCGGCGAGACGTATCGCGCCGACAGCAGCAAAGATGTGGCGTTCAAAGTCATCGCCGACCATATCCGGACCGTGTCGTTCGCGATTGGGGATGGGGCCCTCCCATCGAATGAAGGTCGTGGCTACGTCCTTCGTCGTTTGCTCCGTCGTGCCGTCCGCTATGCGAAGATGCTAGGCATCGAGCGTCCGTTCATGTATGAGCTCGTCGATGTCGTCGGCGATATCATGGTCGATTTCTACCCGCAAGTCCGTGAGAAAAAAGACTTCATCAAAAAAGTCGTCAAGAACGAGGAAGAACGTTTCCACGAGACGCTTCATGACGGTCTTGCGATCTTGAACGAAGTCGCGAAAGCACAAAAAGCAGCCGGTTCGAACGTCATCAGCGGAGAAGATGCATTCCGTCTGTACGATACGTACGGTTTCCCGCTCGAATTGACGATCGAGTATGCGGAAGACCATAACCTCTCAGTCGACGAGGACGGCTTCAAACAAGCGATGAACGCACAGCGCGAACGTGCCCGGACAGCCCGTGCCGACGTCGAGTCGATGCAAATCCAGTCAGGTGTACTCGCAGACATCACACTTGCCTCATCATTCGTCGGTTACACGAACCTCAGCACGGAAGCAAAAATCATCAGTTTGATTCATGATGGTGAGCTCGTCGACGTCGTCGCAGCAGGGGAAGAAGCGCAAGTCATCCTTGACCAGACGCCATTCTATGCGGAGAGCGGTGGTCAAATCGGTGACAAAGGTCAAATCGTCGGGTCGGACTTCGTCCTTCACGTGAAAGATGTCTCGAAAGCACCGAACGGCCAAAACTTGCATACGGTCACGGTCACATCGGGTGTCGCCAAGGCAGAGGTCGCAGTGACGGCAACGGTCGACTTTGACTCACGTCAAGCGATTATCAAAAACCACACGGCGACGCACTTGTTGCATCGCGCGTTAAAAGACACGCTCGGTGAACACGTCAACCAAGCGGGTTCACTCGTGACACCAGATCGTCTTCGCTTCGACTTCTCGCACTTCGGTCAAGTGACGGCTGAAGAGCTTCAGTCGATCGAGCGTCAAGTGAACGAACGCATTTGGGCGTCAATCGGTGTCGATATCGAAGAGATGAACATTGCCGACGCGAAAGCGAAAGGTGCGATGGCACTCTTCGGTGAGAAATACGGGGACGTCGTCCGCGTCGTCGCGGCCGGTGAGTCGGTCGAGCTTTGCGGTGGTTGCCACGTCGGCAACACGGCTGAAATCGGACTCTTCAAAATCTTGTCGGAGTCAGGAATCGGAGCCGGCACACGTCGCATCGAGGCGGTCACAGGAGCTGGGGCTTACGAAGTGATGAACCAGCATATCGAGACGCTCGAGACGGCAGCGAAATTGCTCAAGACGAAACCGCTCGAAGTGCCGACACGTGTCCAAGCGCTTCAAGCTGAAATGAAAGAACTCGAACGTGCGAGCGAATCGCTTAAAGCGAAGCTTGCGAACATCGAAGCGTCGTCACTCACAGATGCCATCGAGACGTTCGGTGATGTCCAATTGATCGCCAAGCGCGTCGACGGACAAGATATGGACGCGCTCCGTGGTATGGTCGACGAATTGAAAGGCAAGCTCGGTTCAGCCGTCATCTTGCTCGGTTCGGCGAACGGCGACAAGGTCAACCTCGTCGCAGGGGTGACGAAAGACTTGAACGACCGCGGCTTCCATGCCGGGAAATTGATTAAAGAAGTGGCGACACGTTGTGGCGGAGGCGGTGGTGGCCGTCCTGACATGGCGCAAGCCGGAGGCCGTGACGCGACAAAACTGGACGAAGCATTGAAGTTTGCTTCACATTACGTTCAATCACTGGCATAATAGAATGTGAAGTGCAAACGGAAAGAGGTGGATTCTTGTGAGCCAAATGGATCGCACGATGCAATTCAATTTTCCAGAAGATGATAATCGAGCCAACACTCGGGAAACGCTGATCACGGTGTATCAAGCACTCGAGGAGAAAGGCTACCAACCGATCAATCAAATCGTCGGATACTTGTTGTCAGGTGACCCTGCCTACATCCCGCGTCATAACGATGCGCGAAACTTAATTCGCAAAATCGAACGAGATGAGCTGCTCGAAGAGCTGGTCAAATCGTATTTGAACGATCGTAGAGAGGATTAATATGAAGCGAGTCATGGGGCTCGATGTCGGTTCGAAGACGATTGGGGTCGCTGTGAGCGACCTCATGGGATGGACGGCGCAAGGTGTGGAGACGGTCTACTGGACTGAGCCGGACTTTGACGAGGCTGTCCGTCTGCTTCAACCGATTATTGAGCAGTACGATGTGAAAGAAGTCGTTGTCGGTCTTCCGAAGAACATGAACGCGACAATCGGACCTCGGGGCGAGGCATCACAGGCGTTTGCCGCGGCCCTCACCGAGGCGACCGGTTTGCCGACGGTTCTCGTCGACGAGCGTTTGACGACGATGCAAGCGGAGCGGATGCTGATTTCAGCAGACGTCAGCCGAAAAAAGAGAAAGGCCGTCATCGATAAGATGGCAGCCGTCATGATTTTACAAAACTACCTGGATCGCGCAGGCAAATAAGGAGGAATTACGTATGGCAGAACTTAGCCGTAACGAAGAAGAAATGTACCGAATTCCAGATGAAAATGGAGACGAGCATTTATTCGCAGAAATTTTCCGGATGACGAGTGACCGCACGAACAAGACGTTTGTCGTTCTTGAGCCGGTCGGTAACCCGGAGACGGAAGACGAAGATACAATCGAAGTATACGCGTTCGAAATCGAAGAACTTGAAGATGAAGAGTTCGTCTTGAAGATCGTCGAAGACGACGCTGACTTCGAGGAAGTCATGGAAGCGTTCGATATCGTCAATGACGAAGTTGGATTAGACTAATAAGTGGGCGGGCGACTAGGGGAAACCCTCGTCGCCCATCTTCATAACAGAAGAACAGGGGAGAAATGCGCATGAACCATCCATCGATGTTTGATGAGAAGCGTGCACGTAACCGGATCGTTCGGCGAATTACGGTCATCATCCTTGCTGTCTTTCTTCTAGTTATCGCCACAGGTGCCGCGGTGTCGTATGCGTTCGTGAAACGATCGCTCGAACCCGTCGACCCGTCTTCGACCGAATCGGTCGAGGTCGAGGTTCCACTCGGTGCAGGTTCAGGGTACATTGGCGAACTACTCGAAGAGAATGGGCTCGTGAGGAATAGCACGATTTTCCGTTTTTATACACGATTTAAAAATGAATCATCGTTCCAAGCGGGGACGTATACATTGTCTCCGTCACAGTCGCTTGACGAGTTGATCGCCACGCTGAAAACTGGGAAAGTCATCGTTGTCCCGGATATCAAATTGGTGATTCCGGAAGGCTTTACAATCGATCAGGTCATCTCACGTCTCGCTAAAGTTGCAGAAATCCCGAAAGAAGAGATTTCGGCCAAACTGAGCGACGAAGAGTATATCCGCTCGCTCGTCAATGAGCATGAGATGTTGACCGACGAAGTACTCGCTGATGGGATTTACCATCCGCTCGAAGGTTACTTGTTCCCGGCCACGTATGAGTTCGACAAAGGTGTCACACTCACACAGATCATTGATGAGATGTTGAAGCCGACCGAACAGCTCTATCTCGAGTATGGGGATGAGGTTAAAGCGTCGGGACGTACGTTCCATGAGACGCTTGCGCTTGCCTCGGTCGTTGAGAAAGAGGCCGTGTCGACAGAGGACCGGCAAGAGATTGCCGGCGTGTTCGAAAACCGTTTGGCCGATGGCATGAAGTTGCAGTCTGACCCGACCGTCTGGTACGGCACCGGGGAGACGTCAATTTTCACATCGTTCAACGACCTTGAAAACGACTCGCTCTATAACACGTACCGCTACGAGGGCATCCCGATCGGGCCGATTGCTTCGGTCAGTCGTGACGCGTTCGTCGCCACACTCAACCCGAACGATACGGATAACGTTTATTTCTACGCCCGACCACCACGTGAAGGATTCCCGAACGGGGAAGTCTTGTTCGAAGTGGAATATGAGGCGCACCAACAAAACGTGAACAAGTACCGTCCGGAGTGGGAAGCGTTCGAAGAAGCAAACAACAATTGACGGATATGCGACCGGAAGCCTAGGCTTCCGGTCGTTTGAATGAATAGAGAGGTTGAGGTGTACGACGTGGAACATTCATCCTATGAAGGTTACGTGGAAAACTTGGTCACGCCGCGGTCCCCGCTCTTGGCGGAGATGGAGGCGTTCGCGAAAGAACACCACGTGCCAATCATGGACTTGACCGGTTCAGAAGTGTTGCTGTCGCTTCTGGCGTTGCAGCGCCCGGCCCGCATCCTCGAGGTCGGGACAGCCATCGGCTATAGCGCGATTCGGATGGCCGAGCTGTTACCGGACGCTGAAATCGTCACAATCGAGCGGAATGCGCGACGGCACGAAGAGGCGCTCGGCTTTATCGGACGCTCGGACGTATCGGACCGAATCACCGTCATCCATGGAGATGCGGTCGAATTGATTGGGACGATTGAAGGAGAATTCGATGCGGTCTTTATCGATGCGGCCAAAGGTCAGTATCAAAAATTCTTTGATGGGTATGGCGCTTTAGTACCAATTGGTGGTACGATTTACAGCGATAATTTATTTTTACGAGGGGACGTCCTGCTCGAAGACGTGTCAGTGCTTGACCGTCGCCGCCGCCGGCTCGTCCGTCTCGTAAAAGAGTTTACTGAGCAATTGATGGCACGGACCGATTATCATACTGCAATTTTGCCCCTTGGTGATGGCCTAGCAATCAGTCGTAAATTACGATGAGGAGGATTTAACTTTGATGCAACATAAACCCGTCATTATCGGCGTGGCCGGGGGCACCGGATCAGGCAAGACGACCGTGGCCCGCGCGCTCGTGGATGCGTTCAAAGGACAATCGGTCGTCATGATCGAGCAAGACGCGTATTATAAAGACCAGTCAGAGATGACGATGGAAGAACGGTATAAGACGAACTATGACCATCCGTTCGCATTCGATAACGATTTATTGATTGAACATATCAAACAGTTACAAGAACATAAGGCGGTTGAGAAGCCGGTATACGATTATGCCGCACACACACGTTCGGATCAGACGATTTTGATCGAACCGGTCGATGTCGTCATCGTCGAAGGCATTCTAGCACTCGAGGACGACCGTCTCCGTGATTTGATGGACATTAAAGTGTTCGTCGACACGGACGCGGACGTGCGGATTTTACGTCGGATGCAACGGGACTTGAATGAGCGGGGTCGGTCGATCGACTCGGTCGTCGCGCAGTATACGAACGTCGTCCGGCCGATGCATCTTCAATTTTGTGAGCCGACGAAACGCTATGCGGATATTATCGTGCCCGAAGGCGGCGAGAACTTCGTTGCCATCGATTTGCTCGTGACGAAGATTCGCTGGGTGCTGACAGAACGTAACCGCGCGTAAGGGAAATAAATCGTTTTCAATGTGAACTACTCACCACTTGCTTGTTTCGCAACTTGAAGTGGGAGTTTCTTGGGAAGACCGTGCTTTTACTAGCCGCGGTTATGGACCAAGCTCGTCGGGCAGTCCCTGCCCTGGGTGGTTTCGGTCAGCGAGACGCAACAGGTTGAGGCTCGCGTTGACGTCGCGGTCGTGATGCGCGCCGCACGTGCCGCATGTCGACTCCCGGATGTCTAGTCCCTTCCTGCCGTCGTTCTCGCCACAGTTCGAACAGACTTGGGTCGAGGCGAACCATGGGTCGGCCTTGATCAGCGTCCGGCCGTAGAACCTGCATTTATATTCGAGTTGGCGGACGAACTCGCCCCACCCGGCGTCCCCGATCGATTTCGCCAGGCGGCGGTTTTGCATCATCTCCCTCGGTTTCAGCGTCTCGACCACGACGACTTGGTTCTCGTCGACGATGCGTCGCGACAGCTTGTGGAGGAAGTCGTTGCGCCGGTTCCTGACCTGCTCATGCTTCCTCGCGAGGAGGAGCCGGGCCTTCTCGCGGTTCTTGCTGCCCGGCTTCTTGCGGGAGAGCGCGCGTTGCGCCCGTTTCAGCCGCGCCTCGGCCTTTCGCAGGTTGCGTGGGTTCGCAATCTTCTCCGTGACGAGCGCGTCGTTCGTCGTGACGGCGAAGTGCCCGAGGCCGAGGTCGATCCCGACCTTGTGCTCGGCGGGGACCCACGGCTCGTCGTTCTGTTCGACGAGGAGCGACACGAAGAACGTGCCCGTCTTCGTCATCGACACGGTCGCCGATCAGATCTTCCCGTTGAAACTGCGGTGCTGTGTGAACCGGATGAACCCGATCTTCGGGAGCCGTACCCGGTCTCCCTCGATGCGGATTGTTCCGTGCTGGTTGTTCGTCGTGTAGGACGCGCGCGCCTTCCGTCTCGACTTGAACACCGGGAAGCCGGCCGTCCCGGCGAAGAACTTCGCGAACGCCGCATCGAGGTGCAGCTTCGCGTTCGCGAGCGCAAGGCTGTCCGCCTCGCACAGGAACGGGAACAGTGGCTTGTAGGAGGCGGGTGTCGGCGGTTTCCGTCTCGGCCTACCGCCCGCCTTCGCCTCCTCGTGGATGGTGATACGGTCCTCGAGCAGCTTGTTGTAGATGAACCGGGCGCAGCCGATCGTCCGGATCAGGAACTCGGCCTGTGCCGGCGTCGGGTGGAGCCGGTATTTGTAGCCCTTCAGCATGTCCGTCCCTCCTTTGGGCGGTGTGAGGATGAGTCTCGTCCCATTCCGATACCCGCGGTGGGGGCGAGAGAATCTGACAGAATCACGAACCTTTGTTCGTCATATCTGTCACAGGGATATCCAAAGGATTTGTAAGCAGGCGGTTCATCTTCCACCTACGCTGGCCCTTCCCTCTTCGACGTTTAGAGGTGGGAGAATTCTCGCCAAATTTAGTTAAAAGAGCTTTGACACTCTCACCATTGAAACCGTGGGATTCTGAAGTGCTTGTGCGAACGCAGTTCATTTTTGTTTTGTTCAAGCCTTCAAATGAGAGTGTGCCATCACCTCTACCGAGATAGACTCTATAGGTCCCCAGGTTGGTGGACTGTGACCATCTACCACAGGTCGTTACAGGTGTGCCTACTTGATGTTTTAGCGTCTTTAGCATGACGACAAGCATCGTATCATCGGTCTGCTGCCGGACTCGATTTTCAAAGGTCGGTGGACAAAGGTGTTTTAGAGACTTGTATGTGTCTATGCGATAGATTTAACCGAATGTCGGATATGGAGAACGTCCGAACTCACGTTTATCCCATGTTTAAAAACGGGATGTGTCGGATATGGGCTTTCCCGTTCGTAAATTCTGTAATATACTAGGAGACAATGAAGGAGTGACAGAAATGGCTGAAAAACAACATTACATGACGTTAGACGGAAAAGCGAAAATCGAAAATGAATTGAACGAACTGAAGACGGTACGCCGTAAAGAAGTCGTTGAGAATATTAAGATTGCCCGCGATTTCGGAGACTTGTCTGAGAACGCTGAATACGATGCAGCGAAAGAAGAGCAGGCAATGGTCGAAGGACGGATCGCCCAACTCGAAGAGATGCTTCGTAACGCAGTCATCATCCAAGACGATGTGGCTGATAACTCGATGGTCGCAATCGGAAAGACCGTGACGTTCTTCATTCAAGAAGATAACGAGAACGAGACGTACACGATTGTCGGGGGCGCCGAGGCTGACCCGTTCACAGGGAAAATCTCGAATGAATCACCAATTGCAAAAGCGCTCCTCGGCCGTACGGTCGGAGACGTCGTTAACGTCCAAACGCCAGGCGGCGACATGGTCGTCGAAATCAAAGAAATCAAGTAACACAAATGAGCGACTTCCACATGGATGTCGCTCTCTTTCTGAGGAGGCACTTATCATGAAAATTGGAATCATTGGAGCAATGGAAGAAGAAGTGAACTTGCTCCGCAACGAATTGACAGAACGGACGGACACGGAAATCGCCAACTATCACTTCTATGAAGGGTACCTCGGCAACGTCGAAGTCGTCATTTTGAAGTCGGGAATCGGGAAAGTGAACGCGGCCATCGGCACGACACTATTAATCGACAAGTTCAAACCGGATGTCGTCATTAATACGGGTTCAGCTGGCGGCTTTAAAAAAGGGATGAAAGTCGGCGATGTCGTCGTCTCGACCGAAGTCCGACACCATGATGTCGACGTGACAGCGTTCGGATACGAATACGGTCAAGTGCCAGGCATGCCGGCAGCGTACACGGCTGATGCTCATTTGATGGATGTCTGTAAAGAAGTGATTGAGAGCCTCCACGATGTGAACGTGCATACGGGCCTCATCGTGACAGGAGACTCGTTCATCAACGACTCGAAGCGTGTCGCCGACATCCTTGGCCATTTCGAAGGCGTCGCGGCCGTCGAGATGGAAGCCGCACCGATCGCACAGACGTGCTATCAGTTCGGAATTCCGTTCGTCGTGACCCGTTCAATCTCGGACAGCGCCGACGAGGAAGCGAACTTGTCGTTCGACGAATTTTTGGAGACGGCATCGATCAACTCGGCGAAAATGGTCATGGCCGTCACGAAACGACTCGGTCAAAGTGAATAATCGAGAGGGATGCGTTGACATCCCTTTTTTATTCCCTTATATTAGTACCAGATACTAAGAATAGGGGTCATCAATATGAACATTGGAATCATTGGGATCGGTTCGTTCCTTCCGGATAACCGGATCACGAACATCGATTTGGAAAAACGAATGGATACGAGCGACGAATGGATTCGGACCCGCACCGGGATCGAGGCACGACATTTGGCCGACGCCGACTTGAGTGTCGCCGATATGGCCACACACGCTGCAGAGCGGGCGCTCCAAAGCGCAGGTGTCTCGATTGAAGACATCGATGCGATTATTTGCGCGACGGCGACGGCGCCATCGTTCCCGGCGACTGCTTGTCTCGTCCAGGCCAACCTTGGAGCCAAGCAAGCGGTCGCTTTCGACGTCAGTGCCGCCTGTAGCGGCTTCATCTTCGCGATGGATACGGCGAAGAGCATGATGCAGGCGAAAGGGTTGAAACGGACGCTCGTCATCGGAGCCGAGAAGATGGGCAACCTCATCGACTGGGACGATCGCTCGACCGCCGTCTTGTTCGGTGACGGGGCCGGTGCCGTCGTCCTCGGTGAAGACGAAGTGGCCGCCATCGATTCCATCGTGCTCGGCAGTGACGGTACAGGCGGAAAGTTCTTATATGAGAATGAAGAAGGTAAAATCGTCATGAACGGACGTGAAGTATTCAAATTCGCCGTTCGTAAAATGCCGGATATCGTACTAGAGGCACTAGAAGGAGCTGGGAAGTCAATTGAGGACCTGGACGTGCTCGTGCCACACCAAGCCAATCGTCGCATCATCGACGCTGCGATTGAACGGTTAGGGCTTCAAGAAGAAAAAGTCGTCGTCACGATTCAAGACCATGCGAACACGTCAGCCGCTTCGATTCCGCTCGCTTTGGCCGAAGCGGTCAAACACGGTAAGATTTCAAACGGTCAGACGGTCGTCGTCGCCGGATTCGGCGCCGGGCTCACTTGGGGAGCGAGTTGTCTAACATGGAATAACGCTAACATCACGGAGGAGATTAACGCATGAAACGAGTAGTCATCACAGGATTAGGAGTCGTATCCCCACTCGGGAACGACGTTACGGCAATGTGGGAACGACTGTTGAACGGGGAAAATGCAGTCGATACGTTAACGAAGATTGATATTAGCCAATATCCGGCGAAAGTCGGAGCTGAAGTCAAAGAATGGAACATCGACCACTTGGTCGAGCCGAAAGAAGCGCGCAAGATGGATTCGTTCATCCAATACTCGATTTTAGCCGCTGACGCTGCGCATCGGGATAGCGGTCTAGATGTGAAGGCGATCGCGGATGAAGTCGGGATTTGGATTGGAAGCGGAATTGGTGGTGTCGAGACGATTGACAAACAAGCGAGCATCTTGCATGAGCGTGGACCACGCCGCATCAGCCCGTTCTTCATCCCGATGATGATTCCGAACATGGCGAGCGGTCAAGTCTCGATTTACCTCGGGGCGAAAGGACCAAGCAACTGTTCGGTCACGGCTTGTGCCTCTGGAACGAACTCAATCGGGGAAGCGTTCAAAGTCATTCAACGTGGCGATGCGCTTGCGATGTTCGCAGGTGGAGCCGAGGCGCCAATCACACCGCTTTCGTTCTCAGGATTTTGTGCCAACAAAGCGCTATCGACGAACCCGGACCCGAACACGGCATGTCGCCCGTTCGATGCGAACCGTGACGGATTCATCATGGGTGAAGGCGCTGGCGTGCTCGTTCTCGAGGAATACGAGCATGCGAAAGCGCGCGGTGCCAAAATGTATGCGGAAGTCGTCGGTTACGGCATGAGTTCGGACGCCTACCATATCACGGCACCGTCACCGGAAGCGGAAGGCGGATCGAAAGCGATGAACGAGGCGCTTCGGGACGCGGGGATTCGTCCGGAAGACGTGCAATACATCAACGCTCACGGGACGAGCACACCGCTCAACGATATGTTGGAGACGAAAGCCATCCACAACGTCTTCGGTGACCATGCTCATAACTTGGCCGTTAACTCATCAAAATCGATGATCGGGCACTTGCTCGGTGCCGCCGGCGGAGTCGAGGCCGTCATTACAGCGCTATCGATTCATGAGGGACGGATTCACCCGACGATCAACTGCAAGACACCGGCAGACGATTGTGATTTAGATTATGTCCGTGAAGGAAATCGGGAACTTGATATCCAGTACGCACTCAGCAACTCACTTGGCTTCGGAGGCCATAACGCGACGCTCGCGTTCGCAAAAGTAAACGACTAATAGTAGAAAAAAGTGGCAAAAACGGGTAGGGTATAAGGGTTGAGCTAACAGAGAGGAGAATGCCAGATGAAACGATTTTTCATCGGTGCCGCCTTGTTGAGTTCAGTCCTTATCCTTTTTTTCGTTATATGGTACGGACAACGAGAGCAGGCACGAGAATTAGTACCACCTGAAGAACAAATCGTGACGATTCATGGGGAGATGTTACCGGAGCAACCGAACACGTTGCTCGCTATCGACCCAAGTTCACAAACCGTGTTATCGCATATTTATGAAGGATTGTATCGTTTCGGTGCAGACGGCGAGATCGAACCTGGGCTTGTTGAGACGATGACGCGGTCGGAAGACGGGGCGACATACACGTTCGAGTTGAAAGAAAGTCAGACTGTGAACGGGAATACGGTCACTGCCGAGACGTTCGTCGATCATTTCCGGATGCTCGCCGACGACGACACGAACTCTCCGTTCAGTTTCCTCCTGGAGGACGTTCTGAACGGAAAAGCGATCAGCCTCGGGACGAAAGAACCAGAGACGCTCGGCGTGAAGGCGGTCGATGCGCGGACGCTCGAGTTGACACTCGAACAACCGATGGAAGGGTTCGAGCAGATTTTAGCGATGCCGGCCTTTTTGCCGCAGACGATGGTCGGTGAATGGCAAGAGCTTGATGCGAACGGTCCGTTTCAAATCGAATCATTGGATGCGGCCCAAGTCACGTTGACGAAAAACGAGGCGTATTACGATGCCGATCGCGTCACGCTCGAAAAGATTATGATGTTGGCGGATGAAGGGCTGGATTCAGAACCGGATGGCATCCATCCGATTCCATACGGCACGGATGAGGCGACCATCGACTTGCTCGAAGGCAAGCTCGTCGACGTCCCACGGAGCGGCGTCTTCTATTTGAAGCCGAACGTCGACGAATATCCGTTCGATGATGCTGATTTCCGGCGAGCGCTTGCCCTCGCCTTGAATCGGGAAGCCGTGGAAGATTCACTCGCTCGGGTCGAAGTCACGACCGAACGATTGCTCGTCACCGATGAAGCGGAACTCGACATTTCGCTCGATGGAGAAGCAACCGCACTGTTCGAGGAAGTGCTCGAGCGGCTCGAGGAAGACGAGATTGAAATCGAGTTGCTCAGTTTTGTCGATGACGAAGCGCGACAAATCGCCCAGACGATTGAAACGGAACTTGAAAAACTTCCGGGTCTTCAAGTGAACGTCGTCGAACTCCCACTTGGGGACAAAGTTAGGCAAGAAGTCGCAGGCGAGTACGCGTTGTCCCTTTCCGGTTGGCAACCGGACTATCCGGCATTCAGCGCCTATTTGACTCAATTCGAGTCAGATAACTATTTGAATTCGAGCGGATTTGCCGATAAACCGTTCGATCGGTTGATGGAACAGGCACGTACGACCGAGGCGATTACAGACAGGAACGAGGCGTATCGACAAGCCGAAAAACGATTGTTGGAACAAGCTGTCGTTATCCCAATCTACCAAGCTGGAAGATCTTACGCGGTCGATTCCAAATATGCGGAAATCGGCTTTCCGGTCATCGGTCCTTCGTACGTCCTAACATTTTCTAAAGTTTATGAAAAATGAGCTAAAAGCCCGTCTACCTAAGCGGGCTTTTAGCCTATAGTAAAAATTTTTTAGAAAAATCAAAATAAACACTTTGCAAAATTATCAGAATATTGTATTATTGCTTCAACGGGATTGTGGTAACAAATTTTGTAAAGTGAACTATCAGAATTTTCTACCATCGTTCATTTCGTTAAAACGAAAAAAATCAGGGGGTCATCGCAATGAATAAGAAAAAAGGTTTTGCTTTAGCAACGTCGGTAACACTTCTATCTAGCGCATTCCTAGCGGCATGTTCGACAGGGGAAGAAGAGGGAGCAACAACTGATAACAACGCATCAGAAAATACTGATGAAGCGCAAGTCCTCAACTTGCTCGATAGCTCAGACATCCCTTCACTTAACCCAACGCTTGCAACAGACGCAGTTTCATTCAACGTCTTGAACAACGTTAACGAAGGTCTTTATCGTATGGACGAAGACGATAACCCGACACCAGGGATCGCGGAGTCACACGAAGTTTCTGAAGACGGTAAAACGTACACGTTCAAAATCCGTGAAGGCGCAACTTGGTCTAACGGCGAGCCTGTAACTGCGAACGACTTCGAATACGCTTGGAAAGAAGTCCTTAACCCAGACAACGCATCACAATATGCTTACGTTATGTCAATCATCGAAGGCGCTGAAGCCTATAACACAGGCGAAGGCGAGCGTGACGCTGTCGGTGTCACTGCGACTGATGAGCAGACACTTGAAGTTAAATTGACTGCACCTGCTGAGTACTTCCTCGGTCTCACAAGCTTCGGCGTATTCATGCCTAAACTTGAGTCGTTCGACAAAGAGCAAGGCGAGAACTTCGGTACGTCTGCAGAGACAACTCTCTACAACGGACCGTTCAAACTCGAAAGCTGGGAGCGCGAGCAAGGCTGGAAAATGGTCAAGAACGACGACTATTGGGATGCTGAAGCCGTCAAACTTGAAGAAATCAACGTTAAAGTCGTTAAAGAAGTTTCAACAGGCGTTAACTTGTACGAAAACGGAGACGTTGACCGTACTGGTTTGACTTCTGAACTCGTTGCTCAATACCAAGACAACGAAGACTTCTCAACTGTCGTTGAGCCAACACTCTTCTACCTTCAGTTCAACACTGAGGTTGAAGCGCTCGACAACCAAAACATCCGTAACGCGATTGATGCGGCATACGATAAAGCAGCGATCTCTGAAACGCTCCTTGCGAACGGTTCAGTTCCTGCCAACTACCTCGTACCTAAAGACTTCGTCACTGGACCAGACGGTAAAGACTTCCGTGAAGCGAACGGCGACATCGGCGGCTACGACGTGGACAAAGCGAAAGAGCTTTGGGAAAAAGGACTTGAAGAACTCGGTCAAGACTCTGTCGAAATCGAGCTCCTCAACTATGACTCAGAATCTGCGAAACAAATTGGTGAGTTCATCAAAGGTGAACTTGAGAAGAACCTTCCAGGGATCACACTTACAATCAAGCAACAACCGTTCAACAACAAACTTGACCTTGAAAACAAAGGTGAGTTCGAGTTGACATTCGCTGGCTGGGGCCCTGACTACCAGGATCCAATGACATTCGTTGACCTCTTCGTCACTGACGGACCATACAACCGTGGTAAGTGGTCGAACGAAGAATTCGACAAGCTCATCGAATCTGCGAAATCAAGCACAGATGCTGCACAGCGTTGGGCTGACCTTCAAGCTGCAGAGAAAATCGTTCTTGAAGAGAACGCAATCTCGCCAGTTTACCAACGTGGATCGGCTCGCCTCACGAAGCCATATGTTAAAGGAATCGTTGAACACGCGTTCGGCGCTGACTACTCGTACAAGTGGGCATCTATCGAAGGCAAAGAGTAATAAGAAACAACACGCATACAAAAAAGAGACGGGGACGCCTGTCTCTTTTTTGTATCTTCAGTTTGAAAAATCACATTGCACGAACAAGCCGCCCTTTGAACGCAAAGGGCGGCTATGTTTTATTTTTTCACTTTGGCCCGTTTCCGGTTGAGTCCCATCGCTTTCTCGATTTTGGCGAGATTTTTGTTGGCGACGGCTTCTGCTTTCTCACGTCCCGCATCGAGGATAGCATCGAGTTCAGTTGAGTCGACGAGTTCGTGATAGCGATTCTGGATCGGTTCGAGCATAGCGACGACAGCTTCGGCGACGTCGTGCTTGAACGTTCCATAGTTCGAATCTTTGTAGCGTTCGACAAGTTCAGTGATTGGGGTATCGGTCGAGAGTGAGTAAATCTCAAGCAAGTTCGAGATGCCTGGTTTGTTCTCACGGTCGAAACTGATGACACCGCTCGAGTCTGTGACGGCGCTCTTGATTTTCTTACGGATAACGTTCGGCTCATCGAGCATCGAGATGAAGCCCTTCGCGTTCGCGTCTGACTTCGACATCTTTTTGACTGGGTTCGTCAAACTCATGATGCGGGCGCCTTCTTTTTGAATGAGTGGTTCAGGAATCGTGAACGTCTCATAGTATCGTTTGTTGAAGCGTTCGGCCAAATCACGCGTCAATTCGACGTGTTGTTTTTGGTCGTCGCCGACCGGGACGAGTTCCGTACCGTACAAGAGGATATCGGCTGCCATCAAGGTCGGATAGACGAATAGGCCAGCGCCGATATTCTCACTGTTCTGTGATTTGTCTTTATACTGCGTCATGCGGCTCAGTTCACCCATACCGGCGATGCATGTCAACATCCATCCAAGTTGGGCGTGCGCCTTCACTTCCGATTGGACGAAAATCGTCGATTTCTCAGGGTTGAGACCGCAAGCGAGATAGAGTGCCGCAAGTTTGCGCGTGTTGTCCATCAACTCGACGCGGTCCAATTGAACCGTGATCGAATGAAGATCGACGACACAGTAAAACGCTTCGTGTTCTTCCTGCAGCTCGACGAACTGTTTTATCGCGCCTAAGTAGTTGCCGAGCGTCACGACGCCGGTCGGCTTAATGCCAGAAAAGATTTTTGCCATGATTACACCTCCAGAGAATATAAAAACCGCGGTTCCCCGCCCGATAAATCGGGACGAATAACCGCGGTGCCACCCAAATTTGCATGAAACTCATGCCACTTGATCGCGTTAACGGGCGTGACCGTCTCGCCGTACTATCGTTCAGGCGAGCCACTCCGAAGTCCATTCGCTCGACGCTTTCCATCTACTCGCAGCAACGTAGACTCTCTGGGGGAAAGGGGATTCGAGGTACTTGTCTTCATCCTTGTGTTTCCTATTGTTCTAGCCATAGTGTAGCATATCGACCATGAAATCGGAAGGTCAAACGAGGGTGACCACATAAGAAAGGATGACGCTCGCGACACCGACATATACCCAACGCCACGCCGAACGTTTTTGTGCGGACCGTTCTTCCGGTGTCGCTTCTTCGTCTTCCTCGTAATCGGGATCGATTTCTTTCAATTTGGCCCGGCGATTGCGCTTGAAGCCGTACATGAATCCATCGAACAATCCAGTCGCGCCCATGTGAGAGAACATCCCGACGGCGAAGACGAGGATGCCGGCGACGAACAGGCCGCCGCTCAAATGAAACCAGACCGTTTCGTCCTGATAGTAGGAAAAGGTCGACCAGACGGTGTAGGCAATTGTGACAATTTCCCAAACGATTAATATACTTCTAAAATTTTTCAATATGACAAACTCCTTTCAGCGTGGATGCGCTCCATCGAGTCATCCGCCCTATGGCTCTATGATAACTGTTGTGCGGCATATATGGCGAGAAGTTCGTGTTAAAAATGACAGCGGTTTATTGGGGAGTTGACAGTTTGATTAAAAATTTTTTACAATAGCCCTAACGTTCTTTCGTCGGATACAAAATGAAATATTCAGAAAATTAAAGAAAAAGTAAGATGTTACGGTCCGACGAAACGCTATGCTTCACGAAACAGAAAGGGGACATCGCAATGAAGAAAAAATCGATTTTGCTCATGATGACACTCATCTTGGCACTCGGTTCAGTGCTCGCCGCTTGCTCGACTGGCGGAGACTCTGACGGCGGTTCGTCTTCGAACGGAGAAAAGATTCTCCGCTTGACGGACACGTCTGACATTACAACAGCTGACCCGGCGCTCGCGACGGACGCTGTGGCGTTCAACTTGATCGCCAACACGATGGAAGGTCTCTATCGTCTTGACCAGGAAGGAAATGCCGTTCCAGCCATCGCTGAAGGAGAACCAGAAGTGAGTGAAGACGAAACGGTCTACACGTTCACACTTCGTGACGCGGAATGGTCAAACGGAGAACCTGTCACAGCGAACGACTTCGTCTACGCTTGGCAACGCGCCGTGGATCCTGAAACAGGTTCACAATACGCGTACATCATGAACACAGTTAAAAATGCCGAAGCCATCAACACGGGTAAACTTCCTAAAGAAGATCTCGGTGTGAAGGCAATCGATGAGAAGACACTTGAAGTTACACTCGAGCGTCCAGACCCATCATTCATCTCGCTCACATCGTTCGGTACGTTCACACCGATTAACGAAGCGTTTGCGACTGAAAAAGGCGAAGACTTCTCGACGACTCCAGAAAACCACATCTACAACGGTCCATTCACATGGTCGGAGTGGGATCGCGAGCAAGGATACGTGTTGACGAAAAATGAATCGTACTGGGATGCTGAAAATGTAGCCCTAGAGAAAGTCGACGTTCGCGTCGTCAAAGACACATCGACTGTCGTCAACTTGTATGAAGCAGGAGAAGTCGACTACGCCGGCCTCTCATCTGAACAAGTTGCCGCATTCCAAGAGAACGATGACTACAGCACAGGCCTTCGGTCATCTGTCGGTTACTTCAAGTTTAACCACGAAGATGAACTCTTCGCTGACGTCAACGCTCGTAAAGCCGTCGCTCGTGCGGTCGACCCAACCGGGATTATCGATCAGCTGTTGAACAACGGCTCAATCGCAACGACTTCGTTTGTCCCGAAAGAATTCATCAAGTATGAAGACGGAACGGATTATGCAGAAGGCGTAACACACTTTGAGACGAACGCTAACGAAGCGGCATCACTTTGGGAAGAAGCGACTGGCGGCGAAGCTGTCACGATCGAACTTCTCTCATTCGATAGCGAAGTAGCAAAACAAATCTCAGAGTACATGAAAGGCCAACTCGAATCGAACTTGCCGAACGTGACCGTGAACATCTCACAACAACCGTTCAATAACAAGCTCGAACTCGAAGCGAACGGAGAGTATCAGATGTCATTCGCCCTTTGGGGACCTGACTATCAAGATCCGCTCACGAACCTTGGTATTTTCACATCTGACAACGGTCAAAACGACATCAACTACAAGTCGGCAGCATACGATAAGTTGATTGATGAAGCATCAGCTGAAACATCAATCGATGCGCGTTATGACAAGTTTAAAGAAGCAGAAACGCTCTTGATTGAACAAGACCAAGCTATCATGCCGCTTTACCAAGCGGGTGTCGCTTACTTGCTCCGTCCGAACGTCGAAAACTTCAACCGTCAACTATTCGGTGCTGACTACCAGTACAAATACGTCGATATCAACTAAATGAGAAGGGGGCATGCACCACGCATGTCCCCCCTTTTCTAAAAAAAAATTAGAAATTAGAGAAAAAACTATTCAAAAGTTTTGTTGGTAAAGTATAATGTAGTAACAGTGAAAATTCAGAATACTTTACAAACTAAGGATTCTTTGATTTTCATGTGCTGTGCTAAGAGCCTTGAGATGACGTTTGACCTATTCTTTCAGAAAATTCCTTTCATTTTGTGAATTCATGAAAAGGGAAATATGTCATAGTGACGCTGTTGGTGCAAGCATAGACACATTAGAAAAACAGGGGGTATTTATTTATGGGACGTTATATTCTTCAGCGGCTGACTTACGGCCTCATCACGTTCTTCTTGATTGCGACGTTCACGTTTTTCCTGATGGACCTGCTTCCAGGTTCGCCGTATCAAAACCAGGAGAAATTGACAGAGACACAAATTCAACTATTGAACGACCGCTACGGACTCAATGATCCGCTTCCAGTTCGTTATGCGACCTACTTAGGAAACCTTGTGCAAGGGGACCTCGGTGTATCGTTCCGTACGGCCAACCGGCCAGTGACGGATTTGATCATGGAACGAATCGGACCTTCAGCTCAACTAGGTATTCAAGCACTCGTGCTTGGGACGTTTGTTGGATTGTTGCTCGGGATCGTGGCAGCCATTCGTCATAATACGTTCATCGACTATGGTTCGATGTTCATCTCGGTAATCGGGATTTCTGTCCCATCGTTCGTCTTTGCAGCACTTCTCCAGTACTACGTTGGGGTTAAGTTGCAATTGCTCCCTGTTGCGTTCTGGGATTCCCCGGCGCATACGATTTTACCGACCATCTCGCTCTCACTCGGGGTCACGGCGTCTATCGCTCGTTTCGTCCGGACCGAGATGTTAGAAGTTACCGGACAAGATTACGTCACGCTCGCGAAAGCGAAAGGGTTGACCGGGAATGCGATCGTCTGGAAACACATGGTGCGTAACGCGATGATTCCAGCAATTACAATCCTCGGACCAATGACGGCCGGTCTATTGACAGGTACGTTCGTCATCGAAAAAATCTTTGCGGTACCTGGTTTAGGTGAATTGTTCGTCACATCTATTACGTTGAATGATTACTCGGTCATCATGGGCACGACGCTCTTCTTCTCTGGCCTGTTTATTATTATCATTCTACTTGTCGATTTGCTCTACGGAGTCGTTGACCCACGTATTCGTCTTGGGGGGAATAACTGATGATTGAAAACAAAAAGAATTTCGAGCAGTTCGACCAAGACATGTTTCAACGTGTCGAAATGAACGAACAGCTCGCTGAACGAATCGCTGGTAAAAGTCTAAACTTCTGGCAAGATGCTTGGATGCGCCTAAAGAAAAACAAAGCGGCCATCTTGTCGTTATCGATTATCGTCATTCTTGTCTTGCTCGCTCTATTCGGCCCGATGCTGTCTGGTCGTGATGCTTATACGCAAAACATCTCGCAAGCGAAACTTCCACCTAAAGTCACAGGACTAGAGTGGGCAGGGTTCGACGGGATGGCTAACCTCGGTGGCCGTGAAATCGACTTCTATGAACAAAAGAACGTCGAAGAGAACTACTGGTTCGGTACGGACTACCTCGGCCGTGATCTTTGGTCACGTGTTTGGGAAGGTACACGTATCTCACTCTTCATCGGTTTAATGGCCGCAATCGTCGATACGGTTATCGGTGTCGCCTATGGTGGTATCTCGGCTTACTTCGGAGGCCGTACGGATAACATCATGCAACGGATTGTTGAGATTTTGACTGGTGTCCCAAACTTGATTTTGATTATCTTGTTCATCTTGATCTTTGACCCAGGTGTCTTCACCATCATCTTGGCGATGGCCATCACCGGCTGGATCGGGATGAGTCGACTCGTCCGCGGTCAGATTTTGAAATTGAAGAACCAAGAGTTCGTCTTGGCTGCCCGTACACTCGGCGCTTCAAGTACACGTTTGATTTTCAAACACTTGATCCCGAACACGCTCGGCGCCATCATCATCACACTTATGTTCACGATTCCATCTGCCATCTTCTTCGAGGCATTCCTTAGTTTCATCGGGATCGGACTTCAACCGCCACAAGCATCACTTGGTACGTTGATTAACGACGGATACAAAGAGCTTCGGACGTTCCCGTACTTGCTCGTTATCCCGTCAATCATCATCGTCTTGCTCATGGTCAGCTTCAACTTGCTCGCCGATGGCTTGCGTGATGCGTTCGACCCGAAAATGCGTAAATAATTATAGAAACAGGGGGACTCGTGCATGGAAACGATTTTATCTGTCCGAGACTTAGCGGTCTCGTTCCATACGTATGCTGGAACGGTACAAGCCGTTCGCAACGTATCGTTTGATTTGAAAAAAGGCGAGACGCTCGCCATCGTTGGTGAATCGGGTTCTGGTAAATCCGTCACATCGAAAGCGATTATGCGTCTCATTCCGAACCCGCCAGGTGAAATCACGAATGGAGAAATCTTGTTCGAAGGTAAAGACTTGGCGAAGTTGTCGGAAAAAGAAATGCTTAAAATTCGTGGACGCGATATCGCAATGATCTTCCAAGATCCGATGACATCGCTCAACCCGACGATGACGATCTACAAACAGATCGCCGAAGGATTGAAGCAACACCAAGGACTCACGGGTGAGGATGCGAAGAAGCGTACGCTTGAATTGCTCACACTCGTTGGGATTCCAAACCCTGAGGCACGCCTCAAGCAATACCCGCACCAACTTTCAGGTGGGATGCGTCAGCGGATCGTTATTGCGATCGCGCTCGCATGTAACCCAAAAGTATTGATCGCCGATGAGCCGACGACGGCCCTCGACGTAACAATTCAAGCTCAGATTTTAGAGTTATTGAAAGACATCCAGCAAAAGACAGGCACAGCGATCATTTTCATCACGCACGACCTCGGTGTCGTTGCGAACATGGCAGACCGCGTTGCTGTTATGTACGCTGGTAAAATCGTCGAGAAGGGAACGGTCGATGAGATCTTCTATGAGCCGCGTCACCCATATGCATGGGGACTACTCGGATCGATGCCGCGTCCATCCGATGACCCGAACGAGGCGCTTCCGGCCATCCCGGGTACGCCGCCGAACTTACTCAACCCACCGAAAGGCGATGCCTTCGCACCACGTAACCCGTATGCGATGAAAATCGACTTTGAAAAAGAACCACCGATGTTCCAAATTAGCGACACACACTATGCGGCGAGCTGGCTATTG
The DNA here is from genome assembly GCF_018618395.1 of Exiguobacterium sp. s149. Classification (NCBI taxonomy): domain Bacteria; kingdom Bacillati; phylum Bacillota; class Bacilli; order Caryophanales; genus Exiguobacterium; species Exiguobacterium sp. s149. The sequence goes on along the minus strand of NZ_JACSLZ010000004.1, from coordinate 233,271 downwards.
CACCCACAAGCCCCGCAAGTGAGCCCGCCGAAAGCAATCCGTGATCTTGCGCTCAAGTATCGTCCGGACAGTGCGTTCGCGAAATCGATTTTGAAAGGTGGTGCTGAATAATGGAACGCGAGAAATTACTCGAAGTAAAAGACCTGAAGCAGCACTTTAAAATCGGCCGAGGCCGCGTCGTCAAAGCGGTCGACGGCATCTCGTTCGATATTTATAAAGGTGAAGTGCTCGGACTCGTAGGGGAGTCTGGATGTGGGAAATCGACGACAGGTCGTACCATCATCGGACTTTACGATGCGACTGACGGGGATGTCATCTTCAAAGGTGAGAACGTCCACGGCAAGAAGAGCACCGCTGAAAAATTGAAGTTCAACCGAGCGATGCAAATGATTTTCCAAGATCCATACGCATCCCTGAACCCGCGTATGACCGTCGCTGATATCATCGCCGAAGGCATCGATATCCACGGTCTTGCCAAGACGAAAGAAGACCGGATGAACCGCGTCTATGACCTTCTCGAGACAGTCGGTCTTACGAAAGAGCACGCGAGCCGTTACCCGCACGAATTCTCGGGCGGTCAGCGTCAGCGGATCGGGATTGCCCGCGCTCTCGCGGTCGAACCGGACTTCATCATCGCCGATGAACCGATTTCGGCTCTCGACGTATCGATTCAAGCCCAGGTCGTCAACTTGATGAAAGAATTGCAACGCGACCGTGACCTCACGTACTTGTTCATCGCCCACGACTTGTCGATGGTCAAGTATATCTCGGACCGGATCGGTGTTATGTATCAAGGTCACCTCGTCGAGCTCGCTCCTGCAGCGCGCCTGTATGAGAACCCACTCCACGCTTATACGAAGTCACTCCTCTCAGCAATCCCACTTCCGGATCCTGAGCATGAGCGGACACGTAAACGCATTGTGTATGAGTCGAAGTCACTCGGTGCCGTCGGACGTTCGGATGAGGATTCAAGTATCCCGCCACTCCGCGAAGTCGAGCCAGGCCACTTCGTCTCAATGACAGACGAAGAGTACGAAGCTTACAAAGTACAACTCGTATAATAGGAAAGTCCCGAATCCAGATGGATTCGGGACTTTTTTCGTACAAAAAAACACCGTCCATGATGACGGTGTCAGGCGTTTGAGATGCGTGGCAAATTTGAGAGCCGGTCGACAACCGCGTCAATCAAGCGGACGCGGGCCAGGGCGTCTTCGATATCCATCGTCTCATAGTGGTGCAATCCACCAGGCTGTTCGACGTACGTGTCCGCATCGTGAACGAGCTGTTGGAGCGGCGTCCGTTGAATCCGGTTGGGCGGTAAATAGGAGTCGGTGTGAAGCAGTATCATGACCGAGATCTCTTTCGCGCGGGCCGGGTCTTCACCGAGACGAATCAACAGCTTATGGGCACGTTCGGCGCCTTTAATGGCATGGATATCGTTTTGACGATACAAATCATAATTCCATTTTCCTTCGGTGTACCATTCATAATGACCGATGTCATGGAGCAGGGCGGCTTTCGTCGCTAAATCCGTATCGAGGCCTTGTCGCGTCGCCAATTCGAGAGCGCGTTCACACACATCGACGGCGTGTTTCAAGCCAGAACGGGTCAAGTATTTCTGGGTGACCGGGTGTTGCATAATCGTCTCTAACGTAATTCTCATCATCGCTCTCCTCCTTGGTGATTTCAAAGGTTATTTCTATTAACTATACGGGAATGAGATAGGAAAAGCAAATTTGGAACGTGTGAAATGATGAAAAACTTGGAGATTGTTCAACTATTTTCATAAGAATGTGCTATAATTTAAATGTAGATTAGTGCAAGTTCAAGATTTTCAGATTCAGTAACGGTCGGTCCGGTCCTTTTGGCGTTGGGGGTGAGAGACCATGAAAGAACGTAATAAAGTTTTGCAACAGAAAAAGAAACTTCTAAAAGAAGTCCTCAAGAAGAAATTGAAAGACTTGCAAGTGAAGCCAGGCAAAGAGACGGTATCACAACCGGTTTCTCGAATGCCGGCGTCCTAGAACGGTCGATCAAGGGTCGCATTCTCGAGAATGCGTCCTCTTTTCTTACCTCAATGAGAAAGAATATCATTGAAGTTTCAATTCATAAGAATTATTATAATTAAGTGAACGATTTTTTGGGTATACAAATAGAGTCACTTGAAAAAGATGAACGAACATTTGATCAGGGAGGAACGAAAATGGTCACACTTTACACGTCTCCGAGCTGCACATCGTGCCGAAAAGCACGGGCTTGGCTTGAAGAGCATGATATCCCATTTACGGAACGAAATATATTTTCAGAACCACTCTCACTCAATGAGATCAAACAAATTTTACGTATGACAGAGGACGGGACGGATGAAATCATCTCGACCCGGTCTAAAGTTTTCTCTAAAATCGACGTATCGGTCGATGCGCTTTCGCTTCAACAACTGTACGATTTGATTCAAGAGTATCCAGGACTACTTCGCCGTCCAATCTTGATTGATGAAAAACGTCTTCAAGTCGGGTATAACGAAGATGAGATTCGTCGATTCTTGCCGCGCAAGGTCCGCACGTTCCAACTTCAAGAAGCGCAACGACTCGTCAACGAGTGAGGAAGCATACTGTCTAAGCAGTGTGCTTTTTATTATTCCGTTTTTCCGATAAAATAATAGTAACAACCCCATCATCAATAGATTGACACGTTAAAAAAAGGGTACTATGATAACAAGACAATTTCCCCTCTCCTCCTTAATTGTTGAAGTAGGAGTGAGGTGAGAAGGGAGTGGACAATCGTGAAAATTGAGCGCATCAATGATAATACCGTCAAATTTTTCATTACGTATGTCGATATCGAAAAACGCGGTTTCGCTCGTGATGAAATCTGGTATAACCGAGAACGTGGTGAGCAGCTGTTCTGGCAGATGATGGACGAAGCGCACGAACGAGAAGATATCTCGTTTGATGGTCCACTATGGATACAAGTACAAGCTTTTGAAAAAGGACTTGAAGTGACCGTGACGATTGCGAAAAACGTGATTGACGCCGAAGACGATTCTGAGCTCGGATCACTCCTGCGCTCGGCAATCGATGAGGCACGCGATCAACAATCGGTGCTCGACCAATTGAGTGAACTCGATGAAGAAACCGAGCAGGAGGCGTGGGCTCCGCTCGCCATGGAAACGGACGACTTTGAGGCCATCATCTCGCTCAGCAAACGGGCGGGAGAGACGTTAAGTAACATCGACCTCAAACTGTTCCATTACGATCAAAAGTATTACTTGTGGATCGATTTCCCGGAAGAGATGGAACCAGAGGAAGAAGAGAACGTATTGAGCCTCTTGGCCGAGTACTTGACGTTCAGCACGCAGACGTTAGCGATGCTCGAAGAATACGGCAAGCTCATTCTCGATGGGGACGTCTTCGCCAAAGTCCGTCACTATTTCTAAACCCCAATCGCCTGTTCATATGGACAGGCGATTTTTTTCTAACTAATACATAAACGAGGTGTCATGATGTTGAAACGTTTGCAGTTGATGTTGGCCGATAGTGCCTGGTTCGTCCCGTTCTTGTATGGGGTCGGGGGGATTGCCTTGACGTTCCTTACCCAATACTTTGGAAGTTTCTTTCGGGAACTATTGCCCAAAATCGTCTATTTAGATAAGGATTCGGCGGCGACGGTTTTATCATCGTCCTTCACGAGTTTGATGACGATGATGACGTTCAGTTTTTCAACGATTCTCGTCGTCTTGACGACGTACTCGTCCCAGTTTTCGCCGCGGACGATCAACAACTTTTTGACGAATTCGGCGTCGAAGCATACGCTCGGCTTGTTCATCATGACGACCGTGTACGGCATCACGAACTTATTTTTAATTCGGACGTCAGATGAGGACGTCGTCCTCGCCTCGGGCGTCAGCGTGCTGCTCGTCGTCAGTTCCGTCTGGGCGTTCGTCAAGTTCATCCAAACAATCAGCGTCTCGATTCAAGCCGAACGTCTCTTGTCAGCCTTGCATCGCGAGGCGTTGTCCGTCATCGAGACACAGCAACAAGCGGTCGACGACGGCAAGATGCATATCGTTCCTAAGCGTTCGGTCCATACGTTCGAGGGTCACGCCATCTATGCCCCGCGCACCGGCTACATTCAACTGTTCGCAAGCGAGAAACACGAGAGTCATGACGTCGATTTTGAGTCGGTCGTGGCTGTCGGGGATTTCGTGGCGAAAGGGGACTTGCTCGGCTATTGGCTCGGGGAAGAAGCGCTCGAGATTGACGTGTTCCAAATCGGGGAGATTCGCTCCTCGATTCAAGATCCGGCCTTCGTTATCGAGAAGTTGAGCGAGATCGCGTTAAAAGGTATCTCGCCCGGGATTAACGATCCGAATACGGCGATTCACGCCATTCATTACATCGGGGACATTTTGCGGGAACTGAGCCGATTACCTGAAGGGGATTTCTTATTTTCCAATGGCAAAAGTGACTGGCACGCCAAACGGAAGCCGATGGAGGCGACGTTGTTCGAGGCGCTTGCTCCGATTAAGACGTATGCGAGCCATGACATCTTTGTGATGGCGTCCGTGTTCGAGGCAATCCGCATCGCCCGGTTAGAAGCGCATGCCTCACACGAAGAGACGTTCGAGGCGTTCATCGACTATTTTGAGGAGTCGCTCGATGTTGAAGAGTTGCATCCGCGAGAACGCGCGTTTCTGACGAATCAGATGATGCGTGCCCGAAAAGTACAGACGTGAAAGGGAGGGGTCTCGAGTGACCCCTCCCTTTTGCTGCTTATGAGAGCGTATAGCCACCATCCACCGTGATGGCTTGTCCGTTAATATAGCTTGACGCGCCGCTCAACAGGAACGTGACGACCGGTGCGACTTCTTCCGGCTTGGCGGCATGTCCCCGGAAATGATGGGTCATCGCCTCTTGGAATTTGGCCTCACCACCGTACAGTTTATGACTGAGCGGCGTGTCGACCGGACCGAAACAGACCGCATTGAAACGTACTTTACCTTTCATCCGATGGGCGAACGTCTTCGTCAAGGCGATGACGGCCGCTTTCGAGGCGGCGTATGGACCGAGCATCGGCGGGAATTTGACGTGACCGACGATGGCGGCGTTATTGACGACGCTCCCTCCTGTCACCAACAGGGGGATGGCGCGTTGGATGATGCGATTCGTCGCCAGTACGTTCAGTTCGAACACGTCGTCGAACGCGGTCGTCGGCAACCGCTCCGGTGTCCCGGGACGACCGAACGTCGCGGCGTTGTTGAATAATCCGTTGAGGACGACCTTGTCCTCGCTCAAGCGGTCCATCAATGCTTCAACTTGCTCGGATTCGGCTAAATCACATGTAAGGAAAGTGATGCGTGGTGAGGCGTCTTCGAGTGCGGCACCTCGTGTCTCGTCGCGGCCGATGCCGATGACGTCATGTCCGTCCTCAGCCAAACGAAGGGCGACGGCCCGTCCAATCCCGCTCGTCGCTCCTGTAACCAAAAATGTGCCCATATTTTGTTCGCTCCCCTCAAAAGATGGTGTTAAGTTGTATAATTATGATAATACAAGATAGAAACGAGGTCAGTTTATAATATGTTGCGACGCATACAAGTACTTTTATCCCTGATTTTGCTCGCAGGTCTCATTGCCGTATTATCGTATTACTGGAGCTCGCAAGTGATCGGGTTGTTCTCGGTGCTCGTCTTTTTGACGACGTTCAGCATCCTGCTCGTCATCCTGCTCGAGAATCGAAATCCGCAGCGGACGCTCATTTGGGCCATCGTCATGCTCGGCTTCCCGGTCGTCGGGCTGTTCGCCTATTTTGTGTTCGGACAGAACTATCGCCGGAAGCGCATGTTCAAAGAGAAGGCCATGTTGGACGAAGAGACGTACCTCGCTTATCGACAGAAGGCGATGACGTTGTCGCCGTCGCTCATGTTCTCCCATGACGATTATGAGAAGTTGCTCCATTTGACGTCGTCTCTGAATCAATTACCCGTTTCGTCGAACACGTATACGCAAGTGCTGACGAACGGACAACAGAAGTTCTCGAAGTTGTTGCCCGCTTTGAAAGGGGCGACCCGCCACATCCATCTCGAATATTATATTTTCCGGGAAGATCGTATTTCTCGGGAAATTCAACGGATTTTGATTCAGAAGGCGAAGGCCGGGGTCGAGGTGCGCTTTCTATATGACGCGGTCGGCTCGATTCATACGAGCGGGACGTTCTTTGACGAGATGCGCCAAGCAGGCGTCCATGTCAAAGCGTTCTTCCCGGTCGTCCTGCCGCTCGTTTCGAGTAAGACGAACTATCGGAACCATCGGAAAATCGTTGTCATCGATGGAACAGAGGCGTTCACAGGCGGGTTGAATGTCGGAGATGAATATTTGGGCGAGCATTCGAAGTTCGGTTTTTGGCGTGACACGCATCTATACGTCAGAGGGGAAGGGGTGTCGGAACTCCAGCTCATCTTCTTGCAGGACTGGTACTACATGACGGGTGAGCGTCTATTCACGCCGTTCTATCTCGAGCCGCTCGAGACGGTGCGAAGTGCGAGCGGCGGCGTACAGATTGTGGCGAGCGGACCGGATGAGCCGTACGAGACGATGAAATCGATTTATTTCGCGCTGATCAATGCGGCGAAGAAGTCGGTATACATCTCGTCCCCGTACTTGATTCCAGACGAGGACATCATGAGCGCGCTCAAGACCGCTTCGTTATCAGGCATCGATGTCCGTATCGTGCTTCCGAGCTATCCGGACCATAAAATCGTCTTTTATGCGAGCCGCTCATATTTTGAGGAGCTACTCAGCGCCGGGGTCAAGATTTACTTGTATGAGGAAGGGTTCATGCACTCGAAAGTCATCGTCGTCGACGATGGGTTGGCGACAATCGGAACGGCGAATATGGACTTCAGAAGTTTCCACCTCAATTTCGAGGTGAACGCGCTCTTGTATAACACGAACTCCGTCCATCAGCTCAAACAAGATTTGTATAAAGACTTTGAAGGGTCACACGAGTTGGAGATTCGGGCGTTCTCGGAACGATCCTACTTCATCAAACTCGTCGAATCATTGGCCCGAATGTTTTCACCACTATTATGAGGGGGAAGCGGAATGCGATTTGCCATCGGTCGAACTGGAGGGTATGTGGATGCCCTTACGTTGAGTCGGGGGCGGATTGAGCCGTTTGCCCCTTTTTCGTGCCCAGAATGCGGGGAACGGGTAATCGTCAGGCAAGGTGTGAAACGGCGTCTCCATTTCGCCCATGTCAATCCTTGCGGATGCGGCGAGTCGACCGGACACCATGAAGACAAATGGGGAGTGCGGCAATGGCTTCAAGGGCAAGGGTATGAAGTCGAGCAAGAAGTCGTCATCGGCGCACGTCGTGCCGATTTGGTGGCAGTACGCGACGATACTCGGCTCGTCGTCGAAATCCAGGCGTCCACGCTCTCAATCGAGTCTTACGTCGACCGGACGAGACATTATCGCGACAATGGACTTGACGTCGTCTGGCTGGCGAGCGGGCTGCAGCCCGGGGGTGTGACGACGTTCAAACCGTGGATGCGGGCCGAACTGGCGCGACGACATAGCCTGGTCGTCCCGACCGGACAGGCGTTATACCGCTTCGTCGGCTTTCCGGTCTCCATCCGAGCGGGCGTCGGGCAATGGCAGGTCGCGACCTCGTTCGATGTCTCGCCGTTCGCGGCATATTATGGCTTCGATGCCCATCGTTGGACCCAAGTCATTCGGCGGAGGCGGATGACGCCACCTTATCCGACGCCACAGTATCGCCGGCTCATCTTGAATCGATTGTATCCGCTCGGGATGTTGCCCTCGTTGTTACCGAGCTACTGTTATTTGCCGTTGCCGTCACTGTGGGGGGTCCATGTCCATCCGTTCATGTTCCAGACGGTGCTCTACTTGAATCGACGGGATTGCCCCGGAGACTCCGTCAATTGGAGCATCGAGAAGACGTGCCGCCAGTTCGACGTGACCCCGACAAGCGACTTTCTGCAAGCGTTTGAAGTACAATGGAGACAGCTGTTGAACGTATTCGACGTGACGGAGGCGGTGCGCGATTGGCACGTGCCTAAGACGTTAGACACGGCGTTGCTTCACGATTTTCGATACTTTCAAGGGTTTCAGCGATTCATGGCGAAATCGTATACAAACTAAGAAAAGGAAGTGGACATATGTCAGAAGTACTTACACGACAACAAGTACCCGTCGAGGAGACGTGGAACTTAGAGACGATTTATGCAGACGATCAAGCTTGGGAACAAGATTTTGAGGCGCTAAAAGCAAGCGTACCGGCCTTGATCGAGTTCAAAGGGAAACTCGGAGAATCCGCGGCTTCTTTATTCGCAGGTCTGCAACTACGCGACGACATTTCGCGTCAATTGCATAAGCTGTATACATACGCCCATATGCGCTACGACGAGGATACGTCGAACAGCCATTATCAGGCACTGAACGACCGTGCCGGTTCGCTCGCTGCCCAAATCTCGGCTCAGCTCGCGTTCATGACGCCAGAGCTGCTCGCCATCGACGAAAGCCAAATCGAGGCGTTCATGAGTGAGCACGAGTCACTCAACGTCTATCGCCACGCGTTCGACGAGTTGGCACAAGAACGTCCGCACGTGTTGACGGAAGCGGAAGAGGCGATTCTCGCCAAAGCCGGTGACGTCCTCGGGCAGTCGAGCTCGACGTTCGGCATGCTTAACAACGCCGACTTGAAGTTCCCGAAAGTGAAGAACGAGAAAGGCGAAGACGTCGAATTGACACATGGCCGCTATATCACGTTCCTCGAATCAAGTGACCGCAGTGTCCGAGAAGGCGCATTCAAGGCGATGTACGGGACGTACGAGCAATATTTGAACACGTTCGCCTCGACGTTGTCGGGTAGCGTGAAAAAAGACAACTTCTATGCGACGGTCCGCAAGTTCGAGAGCGCCCGCCAAGCGGCGCTTCACCATAATGCCATCCCAGAATCCGTATACGACGGGCTCGTAGAGGCGGTGAACGAACGTCTCGACTTGTTGCACCGTTATGTCGCGCTCCGGAAACGGGCACTTGGTGTGGACGAGTTGCATATGTACGACTTGTATACGCCGCTCGTCAAAGACGTGGACATGAAAATTCCGTATGACGAAGCGAAAGACCTGATGGTCGAGGGGCTCGCGCCGCTCGGAGACGAGTACGTCCAAATCGTCAAAGACGGACTTGCTTCACGTTGGGTCGACGTTCGTGAGACACGTGGCAAGCGGAGTGGCGCCTATTCATCAGGCGCGTACGACACGCAACCGTTCATCTTGATGAACTGGCAGGACAACGTCAACAACTTGTTCACGCTCGCCCATGAGTTCGGCCATTCGGTCCATAGCCATTATACGCGGGCGACGCAGCCGTATCCGTACGGGGACTATTCGATTTTCGTGGCCGAAGTGGCTTCGACGACGAACGAGGCGCTCTTGAACGATTATTTGTTGAAGACGCGCACGGACCGCCAGGAGCGGCTCTATCTGTTGAACAATCAGCTCGAAACGTTCCGGGGCACACTGTTCCGTCAGACGATGTTCGCCGAGTTCGAGCACATGATTCATAAAGCGGCCCAAGAAGGCGTCTCGCTCACACCTGAGTATTTGAATGAGACGTATCTCGAGCTCAACAAGCGATACTTCGGAGACGAACTCGTTATCGATGGTGAGATTGCGTTTGAATGGGCCCGTATCCCGCACTTCTATTACAATTACTACGTCTATCAGTACGCGACAGGGATCTCAGCATCGGCCGCGTTGTCGCAACAGATCATGGAAGAAGGCGAACCAGCTGTCCGTCGTTACATCGACAAGTTCTTGAAGGCCGGTTCGAGCGACTATCCGATTGAAGTATTGAAGGCGGCCGGCGTCGATATGACGACGAAAGCGCCGGTGCTCGCAGCACTCGATCAGTTCGAGGCCGTCCTCGACGAAATGGAGACGTTATTATTTCAATAAGAAGTATGGCGTGAACATTATGTGACAATATGAACAAAGTGCTTGTCACGTGGCGCCCGTCTCGGTATATTATAAGTGTGAAATTAATCACAAACCCCTTTATTGACCGTAAACTTTCTCCCAACCTGTGATCTGTATAGATACTCGGGTCGTGATGTTTTCCGTCCCCGCGGAGAACATCGCAAAAAACCCACGGCTCCCCGGCCGTGGGTTTTGTTGTGTCATTTATTCGTCGCCCAAGCTTGTCCGCTGCAACCTGGGACAGGTCGACACCGTTGCTGGAGTGACAATTTTTTCAGTTCTCTCTCGATGACCGGCTTCTCGAGCTCCAAGATGAAGGCGAGCTCGGTGATGGTCGAGGCATCGTAGCGCCCCAATACTTTCTCGACGTTCCACTCGGACTCCCGGGTTGGGACGTAACCGAGCAGTTCGGCCATGACGGCCTGATAGACGTCATACGGGTACAATCCTTCGATTTTGAGTGCTTCGTCACGCGTGACGAACGTCAAAGCAGGAAGTGACTCAATTTCCCAATCTTTTAAGATCTCATGGTCAACAGCTAGAGCGCTGAGCAGTTGATTGGATTGGATATCGGCCGCCAACTCCTCGATGTCGAGCCCGTAATCGACGAACGAGCGGGCAATTTCCCACAAGTCGCTGTCGCTAGAGCCATCCTTCAAAAAGATATCGTTTATATGCAGATGGCGTAAGAAGCGCATCGCATGACGTTTCCCTTGTAACTCCATAGCCTTAATCATCGTGAGAAGGCGAACCTCTTCTTGACATCCGCCAACACAACTAGGAACCGTCGAAACCATACGGAAACGAATCAAATGCCCGTATTCAAGTTCGAGCTTTTTAATGAGCGTCATCACATGAAGTCCATCTGGATCAGAAATGTCCATGAAATAGAATAACTCTAATGGTTTATAGGTTGCATGGATGGGAGATTCTTCCAGTGAACAAGATGACTCATTACATTGTTCTAGTTCCATTGTGTCGCCTCCTCTCGTAAACAAAAATCAAATATATCGTATGCTCATTGTAGCAACGAAAAAAAAAGGTTGGCAACGTATCTGCTCAACCTTGATTTCGACGCACCTTTTCTTCCATGAATCGAACGATTTTATTTTTAGCGGGACGAAGAGGAATGCCATGCTCGCGAAGGAGCTGTTCGAACGCGATTTTCCCTTTCGCCTCGTCGGTCACTTCAAATTCTATTTCATAGTCGTGAATCTCCAAATAATGACTTTCATCAAGGACGAGCAGGCCGTCCGGCGTCGCGATTTCGGCCCGTTTCGTCTCGAGACGGCCGAGGTGTTCGAGCGGTCCAGACAAGTTGAACGGGGCGAGTGCTGCCGTCATTTGATCATCGTGGATGATGCCGTATTTGAACAAGTTCTCGGCTTCCTCTTCGTTGATGGCGGCGTGCGTCTCGAGCAAGCCGACTTCATGCGGCTGCTTCAGTGTCAGCACTTGGCCGTTCTTTTTCTCACGGATGCGAAGGGCGGCACCATGGTTCTTCAGTTCGAACGTCGGCGTGTCAAAGTAGTCGTTGGCTTGCCATTTCACTTCGTCTGTCAAATCGTAGGCGGCGAGCAACATTTCGTACTCGTCTTTTGTCAACATCGATTTAAATTCAATTTCCACTTCTTGGGTCATAAATCATCGCTCCATTCTATGAACAATTGTTGGTTTATGATACCATACAATCGGATACATACGGAAAAAGCAGGGCTTTCCGATACGAACGAAAGTGGTGACAGCATATGCAATCCATGGATTGGGATCAATATTTAGTGCCGTATCAAATCGCGGTCGATGAACTGAAAGTGAAATTCAAGGCGATTCGAAAGCAATATAAATCTCAAAATGACCATTCTCCCATCGAGTTTGTCACCGGAAGAGTGAAACCGGTCGGCAGCATCCTCGAGAAGGCGAAGCGAAAGCAAATTCCTTATGATAAATTGTCGACGGAGATGCAAGATATCGCCGGACTCCGCATCATGTGCCAATTCGTGGACGATATCGTCCACGTCCTCGAACTGCTCCATCATCGGACCGACTTTAAGATCGTCGAGGAACGTAACTATATCACGAACCAAAAGGAATCGGGCTATCGCTCGTACCATTTGATTCTCGAGTACCCGGTGCAAACGATTCATGGCGAGTTCCCGACACTCGTCGAGGTCCAAGTACGGACGCTCGCGATGAACTTCTGGGCAACAATCGAGCATTCGCTTAACTATAAATACGACGGGGATATGCCGCTCGAAGTTCAAGAGCGTCTGCGGCGAGCGGCCGAGGCGGCGTTCTTGCTGGATGCCGAGATGAGCCAGCTTCGCGTCGAGATTCAAGATGCACAGCAAGTGTTCCGGGATAAAGAAATGAACGTCCAGACGGACCAAGACTAGGGGGCCACGGCATGCAGTTTGCGATTGTAGCACGGGGAGACGCGCGGTCGGCTGACATCGCGCAAGAGTTGACGAATAAATTGACCGAAGCGGGGCATTCGGTTTCGAAAGAGCCACGCATTGTCGTCTCAGTCGGAGGCGACGGGACGATGCTGCAGGCGTTCCACGAGTATATCGACCGGCTCGATCAGACGTTGCTCGTCGGCATCCACACAGGCCATCTCGGATTTTACGCCGACTGGCAACCGGATGAACTCGATGAGTTGACGGAGATGATTACAAGCGAGTCGTTCGAACCGGTTTCATACCCGCTCGTCGAGGTACTCATCGATTACGAGGATGGGACGACCGATCGACAGCTCGCCATGAACGAATGTACGATTAAAAACTATAAGCGCACACTCGTCTGTGACTTATCGATTCGCGATGATTACTTCGAGACGTTCCGGGGCGACGGGTTGTGTATCTCGACGCCGTCCGGGTCGACGGCCTATAACAAAGCGCTCGGCGGGGCCATCGTGCATCCGTCCATCGAGGCGATTCAAGTGACGGAGATGGCGTCCATCAATAACTTGGTATACCGCACGATCGGGTCACCGCTCTTATTGCCGAAACATCATCAAGTGAAGATTGCTCCGCACACGAAAACCGAGTTCGAACTCGCGTTCGATCATCAAGAAGCGTTGTCGTGGTCGAACGTGCGCTCCATCCGCTGTGCGGTCGCGAAAGAAAAAGTGACGTTTGCCCGGTTCCGGCCGTTCCCATTTTGGCGACGGGTCCGCGAATCGTTCATTGAAGAAGGGAAGTAACCGATGTACGGATTTACATTGCGTCGCGTCGCGGAGACAACCGTCCCGTTGCGCGACTTTTTAATGACAGACTGTGGCATCTCACGAAAGATGTTGACCCAAATCAAACAAGGCGGCCTCATCCTCGTCGATGGCAAGCCTCGCACCGTCCGCTATGACATCCGAGCAGGGGAGGCAGTGACCGTCCACTTCCCGGTCGAACAGCCCGCCGAGACGATGTTCCGTTCCAAGCGGCCGCTCACGATCCTATTTGAGGATGACTATTTGCTCGCGGTCGACAAACCGGCAGGCATTGCGACAATCCCGTCCCGGCTCCATCCGGATGATACACTCGCCAACGCCGTGCTCGGCTATTATGAACAGATTGGATTGCAGTCGGCGATTCACGTCATCAACCGGCTCGACCGTGACACAAGCGGGGTCGTCCTGTTCGCAAAATATGCATACGTGCATCATCGCTTTAGCGAGTTGCAACAGACTGGCGGCTTGTCGCGGACGTATCTCGCGTTAGTCGAAGGGCCGCTTGAACCACAGACGATCGATGCCCCAATCGGCCGCGCCCCCGATTCGATTATGGAGCGAATCGTGACAGCGGACGGACAGCATGCTGTCACACATATTCTCGAAGTGGAGCCGCATGGCGCATATACGGCACTATCGATTGCCCTTGAGACCGGTCGGACGCATCAAATCCGGGTCCATCTGCGCCATATCGGCCATCCGTTGCTCGGGGATACGATGTACGGCGGTAAGACCGTCCTCGACCGTCATGCGCTCCATAGCGCTTCGGCGGCGTTTCATCATCCATTGACCGGCGAGAAGCTGATCATCCAAGCCGCTGACCCGGCTGATTTCCAATTCATCCTGTAACAACAATAGTCCCGCACTCGGATGAGTGCGGGACTATTGTTTAGTCGTCGTCGAACATATACGTTTTTGATTTAGAGGCGACGTTCATGACGAGCCCGATGGCGATCATGTTCATGATGATCCCGGTCCCACCATAACTGATGAACGGTAACGTCAGACCGGTGATCGGGAGGACGCCGATCGTCATCCCGATGTTTTGGAAAATTTGGAACGTGAACATGGCGATGACGGCCGTGACGATGTAGCTTCCGAACGGACTGCTCGCTTCGAGGGCGATATGGATCATTCGGTACAAGAACAAGAAGAAAACGATAATCACAATCGCTGCTCCGATAAAGCCATAATGCTCGGCGATGACGGCGAAGATGAAGTCGGTTTGCGACTCAGGAAGATAGACGAGCCCTTGTCCATAGCCGGCCCCGAACATTTGACCAGATCCAATCGCTTGAAGCGATTTAATTAACTGGAACGCCAGGTCATCGGAATACTCATACGGGTAAATCCAAGCTTGGAATCGATTCAAGGCGTGGCCTGGCACGAAACTTTGTAACAACTCGAAATGCGAGAAGAACAAATACATGAAGCCACCAATCGTTAAGGCAGCGGCGCTGAACAATCCGAGCAACCACTTCCACCCGATACCAGACACGATGATAATCGCTCCGAGCATCGTGATCAACACGAGCCCTGTGCCTAAGTCTGGTTGCGTCACAATCAGCGCGAGAGGCGGAATGGCGAGGAGCACCAATTTCATTAATAGCCATGTGTCCTGTTGGGACGAACCGTAGCGTTTATTATGGTCATAGACGATTGTCGCCATGGAAATAAGTAAGAACAGCTTCATGAATTCGGCTGGCTGGAAACTGAAGCCCGGTACGTTATACCAGCCGTACGCCCCGTTAATGTTCGGAACGAGGGTCGTATCTCGTAGCGGAATCAAACCGGCTAGTAGCAATAACCCGAAGCCATACAAATACCAGTGTATTTTTCGCAACTGTTCATATTCGATGGTCATGATGGCGAACATGGCGAAGAACCCAATGATGTAGCGGATTCCTTGGTCAAATGCGAAATTAATATGTTGCAATCGCGTCGGCAACATCGGTTGGGCCGTATAGATGGCACCTAAACTGATGATCATCAAGAAAAAGACGATTGTCAAAAGTGTTGTGTCTAAACTTTTAAAATAAGATTGAATGCGGTTCATGATGAAGTCGTCTCACCCTTTCTCTACGTATTTTATCTTACCGTAAGTTAAAAAAATCGCAATACGTTACGCGCTAGTTGACAAAACAGACACCATTCTGTAATCTGATAACAGATATTATCACCAGGTACTAAAAAAGGGGAGTTTACGATGTCAATCTATCCAACGTTAACGAATAAGACGTATGTCGTCATGGGAATCGCCAATAAACGCTCGATCGCTTGGGGAATCGCGAAGACGCTCGACGCAGCAGGCGCGAAGCTCGTGCTCACATATGCGGGCGAACGCTTCAAGTCAGGACTCGAGTCGCTTGCAGCCGACTTGAACGGAGAAGCCTTGCTCTTAGAGTGTGACGTCACGAACGACGAAGCCATCGACACGACGTTCCGGGCGATTCATGAACAAGCAGGCCCGATTCAAGGGATTGCGCACTCGATCGCATTCGCAGACAAAGAAGCGCTCCGCGGTGAATTCTCAGAGATGACACGCGGCCAGTTCGCGCAAGCGCTCGATATTTCGGCATACAGCTTGACGGCTGTCGTCAAAGCGGCCAAACCGTACTTCGCAGAAGACGCATCGGTCATCACGCTCACATATCTCGGCGGCGAGCGCGTCGTCCCGAACTATAACTTGATGGGTGTCGCCAAGGCGGCGCTCGACTCGAGCGTCAAATATTTGGCGAACGAGTACGGCCCACACGGCGTCCGCGTCAATGCGATCTCGGCCGGCCCGATTCGGACGTTGTCGGCTAAAGGAGTCGGCGACTTTAACAGCATCTTGTCTGAACTCGAGCAAAAAGCGCCATTGCGTCGCAACGTCTCGGTAGAAGAAGTGGCCTCGACCGGCCTGTTCCTCTTGTCGAGCATGGGCAGCGGCGTGACAGGGGAAGTCATCCACGTCGATAGCGGTTATCACATTTTATAAAAATGGGAAAGGGCGTAGCGATACGCTCTTTTTTGTATTATCGGGGAAGAATTTCGGGTAAGGACTTGTGAAGGAGGTTGGATCATGGGTCCTTATCAGATTGATTTCACAGTCGTCCAATATGGAAATCGCCAAGTTCAACCAACAGAACGGGCGAACATCGAGCCGGTCACACGCATTCAACGTGTCCAACGAATCCGGCCCCGTCAAGAAGAATGGTTAGAAGCCGAACAACAAAACAGCCCCGGTCGTTTCGTCGACCGGAGCGTGTAATCTTATCCGCGGAACCGGAACGTCTCATAGACGTTCCATGTTTCGTTTTCGAGCTCATACATGACGGCCATGCGATTGATCGTCTCCTCGAAATGCACTTGTTCCATTCGCATCCGTTCGAGCACGTCGAACAGTTCGGCATCGGTCAAGTCTTGACCGATGGTGATATGCGGCAGAAACTCGTATTTCGGAGGCTGCTTGAGCAGACCGTCGTGCAGTTTGTCGTGAAGCGCCGACAGTTCGCGCGTCGGCAATACTTTTAAGTAGAGGACGTTGTTCGTCGGTGCGAACGAGCGGACCCCGTCGATTTTCAATTGAACCGGTTTGGTCGAGTCTGCGACTAGCTGGAGATACTCGAGCACTTTCGGCAAATCGGCCTCGTCGATTTCAGTGCGTTCCTTGATCGTCACGTGAGGTGAGATCAACGCATACTTCGTGTCGTATCGCTTCCGATACGAGTTGGCGAAGTCTTGAACTTGTTTTGATGGAAATAAGACTACCCCAATCTTCATTCCAGTTCCCCCTTTATAAAGTGGTCTACTTTTTTATGATGACCGATTTATTGAATGAAGTCAAAGCGGGCTTAGTCTTTTTTTCGAGTTTTCAGTATAATAGACATTGAGTACTTCAAGAAGCTCTTCTCGAGATGAAAGGATGTGTAGCGGGATTGTTCCCGCATCTATGATGAAACATGTACCACACTCACGCGATGTACGCGACGCGGCACGGGCTCGCTTGATTGAACGAGGCGTATCGATCGAATCGATCGCCGAAATCGTCTATCAAATGCAAGCACCGTATTCGCCACACTTGTCATTGAAAGACTGCATGGACTCGGTCGAGGCCGTGTTAGATAAACGCGAGCTCCAACACGCGATTCTCGTCGGGTCGGAACTCGACATGCTCGCCGAGCGCGGGCAATTGTCGGAGCCGCTCTTGTCGATCGTGGCGTCGGATGAAGGTTTGTTCGGTGTCGATGAGACGATTGCGATCGGGGCCGTCAACACATATGGTTCGATTGCCGTGACGACGTTCGGATACTTAGACAAAGCGAAAATCGGGATCATCAAACAGCTCGACACGAAAATGGACGACGGCCAAGTCCATACGTTCATGGATGACCTCGTCGGTGCCATCGCGGCGAACGCCTCAGGTCGGTTGGCGCACCGTCTGCGTGACATGACCGACTTCGGCGAAGACGAGATGCGGGAACGGAAAGGGTTATATTGATGACTTCTCGCTCACAAGAGCTGGCGATCACCGGGACGATTGGATTCATTCTCTTCTCGGTGGTCGTCGTTTTAGGTTGGGTTGTACCGGTCGACCGCTTCGTCACGGCTTTGCTTGAACCGCTCGCTGGACCATTGTTCGTTTATGTGACCGAGCTCGGCAGTGTGAAAGTGTTGATTGGTCTATCCTTTATTGGCATGCTCTATTTCTTATGGCGAGGGAACCGCTTTGAGGCGTTCCGTTTGCCGATTGTCGTCATTGCCACGCTTCTCGTGACACAAGTGTTGAAGCTCGTGTTCGGGGTTGACCGACCGTCAATCGATGCCGCGCTCGACGCGACGACATATAGCTTCCCGAGCGGTCACGCCTCTGGATCACTCGCCTTGTACGGTATGCTGGCGATCTTGATGTACCGCCGCAATGAAAACTTGATCGGGTTCGGCTTGCTTGTCGCGATGGTGTTGGCCGTCTCGCTCAGCCGGGTCATCTTGAACGTCCACTATTTTAGTGACGTCATCGGCGGGTGGCTCGTCGCGCTCGTCATAGTGGCAGGGTCAGAAGTAATAAGGAGGAAACGAAATTGATTTTAGTCTCACAAGTCGAAACATGGTTGTTCATGGACCAAACTCGAGCGGACGCGGCCGACGCCCCGACGATTTTGGTCGAAAAAGATGCGTCCGGGGCCAAGTCATTCACGGCGATGCGAACGTTGTTCCAACTCAAGAAGTGGACGGGACAACGCCGCTTCGTGCCGCTCTTATCGTGCGATGAGACGGCGTATCGAGCCTATGAAGTGTTTCATGTCGACGCGGTCCCGCCGTTCGCCATCCTCGATTCGGGCCGAGTCTTATTAAAGGACAACGAAGTGGATGCGGCCTATGCGGTCGCCCTCGACGACGCTGCGCCAAAAACGTACGGTGAACGGCTCGCGTTTGTAACCGATTATGTGGAACGGGCACTCGGTGAAACGGTCGTGCTCGCCATTGATGAGCCGGTCGCGTCGCATCCTCAGGTGCCGGAAGATGTGTTCGTACCGGAAAATGTGATGCAGACGAGTGAACGATTGTTCGCCTGGGCAAACCGACAACAGACGGAGAGGGATGAAGTGAAATGAACGAGTGGGAACCAAAAATTCAAGAACTTCTCGACGGGACGGTCGACGAACTCATCGTCCCGAAAGACGACTTTTTGACGGTCCGTTCGCTCTTGGTCGACAAGGGCTGGCTATTTGAAGTCGTCGGTGAAGCGAAACACGGCGGCGTGACGATTTATCGGAAAAACGAACAAAGCGCGTCCTCATAAGAGGAACGCGCTTTGTTCGTTTAGGCGTTAGAAGCCAATTTGATTTTTTGTCGTTTTAACTTGTGTAATAACCAGGCATGTAACACTTCACAAGAATGGTGAGGAAGGGTCAGTTCGACAAGTGGGTGTGACTGACCGAATATAGTGAAGCGCGAATGGTCCTCGTCGAGCATTGAGACTTGAATATCGGTCGCTTCTTGAAGCGAAATCCGTTGCTCGCCGGCTACTGCATCTTTTAGTTTCAGCATTTTTCCATTCGTCGCAAACTTGGTGAACGAAGACATTCCCTGTACTTTCAGTTGTTCCATCTCGTGTATCTATTCATCCGCGTGATGAATAGATTTTCACCTCGCTTTCTCTATATTGCCTTCCATTCCTCCAGAAGGTTATTCCTAGTATACCCTCCTCGCGATAAAAGAAAAGAGTTAATTTAACGAAAAATTAAGACAATTTGTTATCAATTTATAAAAATAGTGTCTCAGGCGCTTGGTGATGGGATTTGAAACGTAATCCGTATGAGCGGGATAACAAAAAAGAACCTGATTGGCTCAGGTTCGATAAAGATTATTGCACGGGTGAACTCAAAATCGTTCAATCTCCCACGTACGACGGCGATACGTCAATTGTCCTTTCAACGCGATTGATTCTTTTTTCGCATCAAAGTCTTCTTCGAGCACCGACATGTCCTCGTAACGCCCGGCGACATAGAAGGCAATCGAGACTTGCCGATTGAACAGGCTCCGCTTCGTATGATCGAAATCGATAATCAACCCTTGCGGTGATAACGCCAAAATCTCATCGATGACCGGGAGCGGGATTGGGACGAAACTGATGTTGCGAATGTCGCGGTCGAGCTTGCTTTGCAGCACGCTCTGCAAGAAGTGCGAGATCGTCGACCAGTCTTTTATGTACAGGCTGCTATGACGATCATTCGATTCGTTGAAGAAGGCAATCTCGTTTTGAATCGAGTTCAGGAAAGGTCCTTTTAAGCCACGTTCCATATGACTGAGGAACAAGATTTCAGCGATCTCGTGATCCGATAACGATTCAAGCAGATGATAGTCAGGAAAGTCGATGGCGGTGAAACTCGTTTGGTTATTTAAATACTTGGTCGAGAACGTCGACAGTTCGTGCGCCTCGATATAGCGGAACCGGGTCCGGGACGACTGTCTCATCCCTTTCATGTCCGTCCGACAAATAATCATCGGGCGGGCGAGTGATAACGCCTCGGTGACATCGTTTAAAGTCACGCCATGCAGTGTAAAACGTTGCAGTTCTCGGTCTTGTTTAATATAGAACAACTGTTTTGACATATTTATCCCCTCAGTTCGAAGTCACTATAGTTTGATTTTAGCAAATCCCTTCGTGGCGCGCCATGTTTGAGCGGTTCTAGAGGATTGAGATGATGGTTTTTTTGGGAAAATGGTTATAATTGAGGAAAAGAAGCAGAAAGGCGGATTCCATATGTGGGGGTTGAAAAAAAGCTTTCCCGAGCTCGTGACGAGTCGGTTCATCTTAAGGGAACTCGAACCCCGTGACGCAAGGGCACTCTATGTGATTCTTTCGACCGAGGAAGTGATGCGTTATTACGGGTCCGATCCTTTGCTGGCCGTCTACGAGGCGAAGAACGTCATCGCTTATTTCAAAGATCAGTTTCAGCAAGGAAAAGCGATTCGCTGGGCGATCTGTGACCGCGAAACGAACGAACTGATTGGGACGATCGGCTTTCACAACTGGACCCCGCAGTATTTTCGGGCCGAAATCGGCTTCGAGGTCGCGCCGAGCCATTGGCGCCAGGGTGTCGCGTTCGAGGCGGCGTCTGCCGTCATTCGATACGGGTTTGACGAGTTCAAGTTTCATCGCATCTCGGCGCTCGTCGCCCCGGGGAACGAAGGGTCGAACCGGTTGGTGCAAAAGCTCGGCTTTACGGAGGAAGGGCTGCTCCATGACTATGCGTATAGTCACGGACGTTTCATGGATTTGACGATGTATCGTCTCTTGAAAGACGAATGGAATGAAAGGGAGGAATGACGTTGAGACAAGTTGTGCTGTTACATGGATTGTGTGGATCACCTGACTATTTTGAGGAACTTATCCCATTGATGGACGCGGACGTATACGCGCTGATATTACCGGGACATTCCGGGACGGAGGCTGGACCAGAGACGATGGATCAGTTTGCGGATTGGGTGCTTTCTGAAATAAAACTGCGCGATCTTAAGCGTCCAATTGTGCTCGGTCATTCGTTCGGGGGCTACATCACGACCAACCTCGTCCGCCGTCATCCGGATGCGCTATCTGGTTTCGGATTGATTCATTCGACAGCGGCGGCTGATCCAGAGCCTGCCAAAGCGAAGCGGAATGAAGCCATCGAACGAGTGATGGAAGAAGGGGTACATCCGTTCATCGACACGATGATTCCGAGTGTGTTTGCCGCTGATTCCGACACCGCGTTGATTGAACGCGCCAAGCAAATCGGCTACGAGATGTCAAAAGAAGGAATCATTTCCGCGCAGATGGCCATTCGCGACCGTACCGACGAAACGGAGACGGTCCGGTCGACGAAATTGCCCGGTCTCTTCCTCTATGGATCTAGTGATCCGAACATGAATGCGGAACGCGCTTTCCTAGGGGCGGACCGTCATACGAAACAGACGGTACCGGCTAGCCATATGGGGATGATGGAACAGCCAGAACGAGAAGCGCAACTCATCAATGATTGGCTCAAGGAGGTACAGGATGTCTAAATTCAAACTCGTTGCCGTATCAGGAAGTCTTCGTAAGGCGTCATATAACACGGCGCTGCTCCATTCCATCATCGAGCTCGGGCAAGATCGGTTCGACGTCGAGATCGCTTCGATTGAGATGCCGCTCTATAACGACGACTTGATCGACCCGGATGAACCCGAAGTCGTACGCGACTTCAAACGAGCCGTGCGTGAGGCGGACGGTCTGCTCGTCGTCACCCCGGAATATAACCACAGCATCCCGGGTGTGTTGAAGAACGCAATCGATTGGCTGTCGCTCGAACCAGGCACGCCGCTCCGTGAGAAACCGGTCATGATTGCCGGGGCGTCTCCGGGTATGCTTGGGACGGCGCGATGTCAAATTCATCTCCGTCAAGTATTTGCCACAAATCGTGCTAACGTTTTACCAGGAAATGAAATCTTTATCACACATTGTAAAGAAAAGATTGATGATACTGGATTACACGATGAAAAGTCTCGGCAACAAATCGACCGAGTGTTATCTGAGTATTATAACTGGATTGATTTTTGGAAGCGTCACGCAAAAAATTAACTTGAAGTCGCCCTGATTGTTTGATAGAAATGAATTGTGAAAACAAACACAAAGGGAGCGACGACAAACATGCAAACGTATATTGAACTGTATAATGGCGGCGAGTTGGAGGACCGGGCAATCATCAATGACGGGATGACGTTCGGCCGGGTGACGATTGTGGAATTGTTCTATCAAACGAGCCATATCTTCGGATACGTCAAAGCCGATGGGGAGAAGCGCTTCTTCCTTGAGCCTGTGTCAGCAGATGATACGTTCATCGTCGAAGGAGAAGAGTATTCGCTCCAACAGTTCATCGCCCTATTTTGATTGTTCACGACGCAAGCGACTCGCTTGCGTTTTTTTGTCGTTTTCGTCACGATTGAGAGTGAGGTGATGAGAATGAAATTAGTAGCAATCGAACCAACTCCAAGTCCAAATAACTTGAAGATTATCGTCGAACCGGCGTTCACGGGCCGTGGTGTCACGTATGACAAGGCGAGCCGTGATATGCCGCCGATCATTGAAGACATCGTCGGCTTACGCGGGGTCAAGTCGGTCTACGCTGTCTCCGACTTCCTCGCCGTCGAACGCCATCCGAAACATGACTGGCACGACGTCATGAACGAGATTCGCCGCGCGTTCGGGGAAGACGTGCCGGAAGTCGAGGCAAGTCAAATGGCGGCGGACTACGAACCGGTGCACGTCTCGGTCCAGTTCGTCCTCGATGTGCCGATGCAATTGAAACTCGTCAAAGGCGATTCGGAAAAACGGGTCGGCCTGTCAAAACGGTTCGTCGACGCCGCACTTGACGTGCAGGCCCAAGTGAAAAACGTCATCCAAGACCGACGCTGGGTCGAACAAGCCCCGCGTTACGGTGAGCTCGAGGATGTGAGTGTCGTCGCGCAAGAAGAACTCGAGGCGGCGTATCCTGAAGAGCGGGTCGCTCGCATCGTCGCCCGGGCGTTTGGCCGGGAAGCCGACTATGAAGCCAATGCGAACCAATTGCAATCAGACGATTGGAAAGCACGTTTGGCGTTCTTGGACGAGCTCGAGATTACCCCGGACAACATGGTGTACTTCCGCCGCGCCCTCGAGGACAAGGTGATGGCCATCCGTCGACAAGCGGTCGTCATGATTGGCATGTTCGAAGAGAATCGGGAAGAGTATGTCACGTATATCGAACAGGCGCTCGTCGACTCGTCACCGATTGTACGGCGTACGGCCGGCGACACGGTGTCCGATTGGGCGTTGCCGCAGTCGCAACCGTCGATGATTGAGGCGCTCAAGGATAAGAGCAAGCTCGTCCGGTGGCGGGCCGCTCGATTCTTGTTCGACTGCGGAGATGAACAGGCCGTACCCGCCCTCAAAATCGCCGAAGACGATCGTGAGTTCGAGGTGTCGTTGCAGGCACGCCTTGCCAAAGAACGGATCACGAGCGGGGAAACGGCACTCGGGACAGTATGGCAACAAATTTCAAACCGAACGAAGTAACAAATCATTCGACAATCATGAATTTAATTTTTTTACAGTTACAGGAAGGGAGACGAATCGGATTGCGATTCGTCTCCCTTTTTGCACGAATAATTTGATAATTCATCCAAATGACTAACAATCGATACCAGCAATTCGACAGTTGGGTAAACGGGTCTTTTGGCCTGTCGAACGATGGGACGTTATTCTTAATATAATCGTTGATACACTATACATATCTTATAACCGAAAAGGAGCCACACTCATGATGCTTTTTGCAGAAACACCAGAACTCGTAGCCTATAAGGAAGTCGTCGATGGTATGATCACGGTCATCTTTGAGTCGATTCACAGCGAGACGTTCTCAATCTCTGCACAAGTTCGGTCCGATATCGACGTCGCTGACGCGTTGTTCATGACAGGATGGCAGCAATACGTGGAAAACGTCCAAGTTTCATAATAAAGGTGAATAATATCCGTAAACCCATTACAAACGTCTGCACGAACGTTTACACTAGTGCTATAGACGTTTTTTTATTTTTCGGAGGAGAGTGGGATACGTGAAGAAAACTTGGTTATTGGCAATCGTTACGGCGATGATGTTGGTCGTCGCGGCTTGCAGCAAAGAAGAAGCGAACCCGAGCGATGTGGACGGTAACGCGTCGACACCGCCTGCCTTATTGACACTCGAGACGGACGTGAGCTACGATGCCGAGTCCAAACAGTTGTCGGCGACGGTATCGATGACGAATCCGAACGAGGAGCCCGTCAACGTGACGTTCAATTCGTCGCAACGCTTTCAGATGACGGTAATGAACGGGGATACGACCATCTTCGACTATGGCAGTGAATATATGTTCACAGAATCGATTATCGAAGAGACGTGGGCACCAGATGAGAAGAAAGTGTTCGATGAAGTATTCCCACTCACGCTCGAAGCGGGTGAGTACACGGTGGACTTCGTCGGTCTGGCCCAAGTCGAAGGTGCACCTGAGATGGCGGTCACCGATCAACAGTCGCTGACCGTTGAAGCTTCCGAGGTACCGACTGAAGAAACACCGGAAGAGCCGGCCGAAGAAACGACGGAAGAAACGACAGAAGAACCCGTTGAAGAGCCGAGCGACCAACCCGCGCAAACGGACGGTTCGTTCCGCGATGTGGCCATCAAATTGAACGGTAACGCGATCGATGTTTCTGGATACACGGACGTCGAAGAGTTCGAATGGAGCGTGTCGGACGGTCATAATCTATATGCCCAAGGTGCGGCCGAAGTGACAAGTGGCAGCTTCACATTTGGTGTCTTAATGGATGAAGAACCACCGGCAGGAAAAGCATTATTCTTGGAGATGACACCGATTGGCGGCGACGTCGCATCGTTCCGCATTCAATAACCGGACGACGGAAACTTAGGTTTCCGTCGTTTTGTTTCGGGAATGAAACAAGTTGACGGCATTCATAGATTGTCAGACAATTAGGCAAACCGATATCAGATAGGGAGGAAGTTGAGAATGCAGCAACATATTATTGAGACAACACACGTCAAACCATCCATCAACCCAGCCGAAGAGATTCGTCGCCGAATCGATTTTTTAAAGGCTTATGTCAAACGAGCAGGCGCGAAAGGACTCGTCCTCGGCATCTCGGGAGGACAAGACTCAACGCTCGCCGGCAAGCTCTGCCAGCTGGCGATGGAAGAATTGCGTGAGGAAACAAGTGCGGACTTTACATTCTACGCCGTCCGTCTGCCCTATGGCGAGCAACATGACGAGGCCGACGCCAAACGTGCCCTCGACTTCATTCGACCGGACAAAACGTTCACGGTCAACGTGAAACCGGCCGTCGATGCCTCAGCCAACTCGTTCCATGAAGCGACGGGACTCGAACTTGGCGACTTCCATAAAGGGAATACGAAAGCGCGCGAGCGGATGAAAGTGCAATACGACATCGCAGCCACGTACGGTGCCCTCGTCGTCGGCACGGACCATGCGGCCGAATACGTCACTGGTTTTTACACGAAGCACGGGGACGGGGCGGCCGACTTGACGCCGCTCACAGGATTGAACAAGCGCCAAGGGAAAGCGTTGCTCCATGAACTTGAAGCGCATGAGAGCTTGATTTACAAAGTGCCGACGGCTGATTTGGAAGATGACAAACCGGGACTCCCGGACGAGGTCGCTCTCGGGATGACGTATGATCAACTTGATGACTATCTCGAAGGGAAGTCAGTCGATCCAGCCATCGCTGAACGGATTGAGACAATCTTCAAACGGTCGCGCCATAAGCACCATATGCCAGCTTCGCTCTATGACGAGTGGTGGCAGTGATCTTAAGAACCAGCCCCCCGGCTGGTTCTTTTTTATGTGGTAGCTTTCGAACCGTCCCGTTAGGCGCCCATGCTTTCAGCAGGCAATCCCGAAGCCTCCTCGCGCCGAATCCGGCACTGCGGGATCTTCGTCGGATTGCTTTCCTGCATGAGTCAGGGCGCCACGGGCCGGATCGAAGGGACTTCCCTATGCTACAGATCAATCGATGCTAAAAGCCTGCAATCGAACTCCTAGGGGAGAGCGATGCAAGGATAACCCTGTAAAGCGCGATTCGCGCTGCGGAGGCATCCGCATCGCCCCAGGAACGGAGGGTGCCGGCCAAAGCGATCGTAAATCACACAAAAGAACCGATCCTTGGACCGGTTCCTTTGTGTATCACAGATTAGCGCTTCGAGCGTGTCGGCACGAATTGGATGAGCAAGATGAGCGTGAACGCGATCAAGCTGAGCAGCGGGATCGTGAGGAATCCGAAGTAGTTCACCCAACGAATCAAACAGTCGTTACTGCAGAACGCGTCTCCGTTCGGGATGCGTTCGAGAATGACGTGATAGAGGGCGATTGCCCAACCCGCCCCGGCCATGAGACCGACGAACAATTTGTTCACAGCACGGTTAGAGAGCAGTACCGTCAAGTAATAGATGGCGAGCGGATACATAAATATGCGTTGGAACCAGCATAACTTGCATGGCACGTACAGCATGATTTCCGAGAAATAAAGACTGCCGAGCGTCGCGATGGTGGCGACAATAAAGGCAAAATGATGACGTTGCATCTGATTTCCTCCTGACGATTCAAAACTAATCGACAAACATGATATGATACAGTGAAGCAATAACGTATCCAGTATACAATCTTTGAAACGATAGAGAAATAGGTGACGTCATGCAAGTATCAGAAGTGGAAGTGTTAATCGTCCTCGCCGAAGAGTTGAATATGCGGAAAGCGGCGGAGCGCTTGTTCGTCTCCCAGCCCGCACTCAGTCAGCGCCTCGTCACAATCGAGCATCAGTGGGGCAAGAAAATTTTTGTCCGTTCGACACGGGGCCTCGCGCTCACGCCGGACGGTGAAAAAATCATCGACTTCGCGAAGAAGATGTATAGCGAGGAGCAGGAGCTGCGTGGGGAGTTGACAGCGCAACAAGGTGAGGTGTACGGTACATTAAAAATCGCCGTCGCATCCATCATGGGTCAGTATTGGCTACCGCGCGTTTTGAAGCGATTCGTCGAGCGGTATCCATCGGTTCGAGTCAAACTCGTCACGGGCTGGTCAAGCGAGATGATGCGCTATATGCTAGAGGAAAATTTCCATATCGGCATCATTCGCGGGAATCCGGATTGGCGCGGCGAGAAGATGAAATTGTTCTCAGATTCGCTTCACCTGGTCGACTTGCGGATGACCGATTTGAAACAATTAAAAAATAACGAGCGTTCGTTCATTCAATTCAAGAGCGACTCGACGTATTATCAGGAAATTTTGGAGTGGTGGCAAGAGCGCTTCTCGAGTCCGCCGCTCACGACGCTCGTCGTCGACCAAATCGAGACGTGCAAACAGATGGCGTTACACGGAATCGGATTTGCGATTTTACCTGAGTCGACGATTCGTGATGTCGAGGCGATCAATAAGATTCCGCTCACGTCGTCGGACGGGATTCCGCTTGTCCGGGATACGTGGATGTTATCGACCGAGTCGATGCTCGAGTTGGCGCAAGTGAAGGCGTTTTGGGAGATTGTTGATGAAGTGACGAAGGAGAGTGTGGAATGAGTTGGGCAATTGAGGCAAGACGGCAATTACATTTGATTCCAGAACGAGGCTATGAAGAGTTCAAGACACAGACGACGCTTGAAGAACTGATTCGATCCTTAAACTCGCCGCGGGTGCACATCTCGCATTGGCGTACCGGTTTGTTTGTCCGCATCGACGGGCTTGTCGGCGAAAAGACGATTGGTTACCGGGCCGACATGGACGGCTTACCAATCACCGAAGAGACGGGCCTCGAGTTTGCCTCGGTCCATGAAGGGATGATGCACGCCTGTGGCCATGACGTTCATATGGCAATCGCTCTCGGGTTGATTAAGCGAGCCGTCGAAGAGCCGCTCGACCATCACCTCGTCATCTTCTTCCAACCAGCCGAAGAAGGTCCGGGCGGAGCTGAGCCGATGGCCATGTCGGAATTGTTCTATCATTTCCGTCCCGATGCGATGTTCGGACTTCACGTCGCACCAGAATATCCTGTCGGCACAATCGCGTCGCGTCCAGGTGTATTGTTCGCGAGTGCGCGCGAGTTGCATCTGACGATTCATGGGAAAGGCGGACATGGTGCCTTCCCACACGCCGGAATTGATGCCGTCATCGTCCAGGCCGCGTTGATTATGCAGCTGCAAACAATCGTCTCACGGAACATCGACCCGATGGGCAGCGCGGTCATCTCGATCGGGAAAGTGATGGCTGGGACGAAAGAGAACATCATCGCGGACACGGCGAAGCTCGACGGTACGATTCGGGCCTTGTCGGACAAGGAGATGGTTGTGCTCGAACGACGCATCCGTCAAATCATCGCCGGGGTGGAGATGACGTATAACGTCCACATCGACCTCGAGTTCGGCAATCGTTATCATGAGGTCGTCAACGACGAGCGTTATTTGTTCCAATTCGAAGAAGCGGTCGAGGAAGTCGGATACTCATACAAGACGTGCGTACCGGCCATGACCGGTGAAGATTTCGGATACATGCTGAAACAAGTACCAGGCTTTATGGTCTGGCTCGGCGTGAACGATATGGGGTCGGGACTACACCAATCGACGCTCAATCCGGATGAGCGGGCCATTGATGTCGCCATCGAGCTGTTCGATCATTTCTTTAGAACGGCCATCATTAAATGAAGCAAGCGGACACGATGGTGTCCGCTTTTTTGTATGAAATGTGTAGAATTGTGCGTGAACCGTTAAAATTTTGGGAAAAAAGTAAGAGTTGTAAAGCGTCGATATTGTTAAGCTTGCTCAAATGTGAACATTTTGCGAACTCAAGCATTGAGACATTACAGCGCTATATAAAATCATTATGATAAGGATATCCAAGGGAAATCATCTGTGATGTTGCGCGATAGACATTGGTTTTACGCGCTAGAGAGAGATAGGAGGTAATCAATAGATGTTTCAAGATCCTGTCCTGATGAGCCGGGCGTTAACGGCACTCACGTTGGGTTTCCACGTGATATTTGCCACAATCGGCGTCGGGGTTCCATTACTCATTTTATTGGCAGAGTTTCTAGGTATTAAAAAGAAAGATCCGAAATACACCTTGATGGCCCGTCGTTGGTCACGGGGCTACGTCGTCACAGTAGCGGTCGGTGTCGTGACAGGTACGGCAATCGGGCTCCAGCTGTCTTTACTTTGGCCGAACCTTATGCGGGTCGCCGGTCAAACGATCGCACTTCCACTGTTCATGGAAACGTTCGCCTTCTTCTTTGAAGCGATCTTCCTCGGGATTTATTTGTACACGTGGGATCGATTTAAAAACCCGTGGCACCATATGCTCGTCGGGATTCCAGTCGCGGTCGGTGCCTTGTTCTCAGGGTTCTTCATTACGACCGTCAACAGCTTCATGAACCAGCCGGTCGGATTTGATATTGTCGACGGTCGACTCGCCAACGTGAGTCCAATCGAGGCGATGTTCAGCCCAGCGATGCCGACCAAAATGGCGCACGTCTTGACGTCGGCCATTCTGACATCGGCGTTCATTTTAGCCGCCATCGCCGCTGTCCAGTTGCTCCGTCAACGACGGAACCAGCTCGACAAGTTGTCAATCGAGTATCATAAAAAAGGTCTTCGTTTGACGATGACCGTCGCGCTCATCTTTGCGATTGCGACTGCTCTCGTCGGCGACTTCTCAGGTAAATACTTGGCGAAGTATCAGCCAGACAAATTGGCGGCTGCGGAGTGGCATTTTGAAACCTCCTCGGAAGCCGAGCTGATTCTAGGCGGATGGCTCGAGGAAGACGGACAGGGCGGTTACGAAGTACGTGGCGCCTTGAAGATTCCGTACGCCTTGTCAATTTTAGCGGGCGGTGTGCCGAACTATGAGGTGACCGGTCTTGATGAATTTGCGAAAGAAGATCAACCTCCACTATTCATCCACTACCTGTTTGATGCGATGGTCGGGATCGGGATGTTGCTGGCATTGATTTCGTTCTTGTTCGTGCTCGGACGGTATATCAAGCGACTGCCTCAATTCAGTAAACCGATGCTCATCGCCATCGCCGCAGGCGGTCCGCTCGCGATGATGGCCATCGAGTTTGGTTGGTTCTTCGCAGAGTTCGGTCGTCAGCCTTGGGCGCTTTACGATTTGATGCGCACGAGTGAGGCGGCGACGACATCGGCAAACGTGGGATGGATGCTTATCGCCTTTGCGATCCTGTATGCAGTTCTTGGCGTGGTCACGGTACTCGTCTTGACTCGTCTGTTCAAGGACAACCCAGTAGGGAAAGAACTAAAACAATCGGAGCATCGCGGTGAAGCGATGTTCGCGGATGAAGTGTGATCGGAGGGTATGACATGCAGATTCAAGAATTAGGGATTGCCGTACTATGGACGTTTTTGTACGGCTACCTCATCGTCGCATCGATTGATTTCGGTGCCGGCTTCTTCGCTTTCTATAGTAAGTACACGAAGCGGGACCAAAAGATCAACCGTCTGATTGCACGGTATTTATCGCCGACGTGGGAAGTGACGAACGTGTTCTTCGTCTTCTTCTTCGTCGGGATCGTCGGGTTTTTCCCAGACACGGCTTACTATTACGGGACGGCGCTTCTCGTACCGGCCTCGGTCGTGTTGATTCTGTTGGCGATTCGCGGTAGTTTCTACGCGTTTGCCAACTACGGCTCAAAAGAGAGCACGTTCTATATGTTCTTATATGGGGCGACTGGGCTGTTAATCCCGGCCTCGATGTCTACCGTTCTTACGGTCAGCCAAGGCGGGTTCATCAATGAGACCGAGTCGGGCGTCGTCTTTGACGGCATGAAGTTGTTCACCAACTTCTATTCTTGGACCGTCGTCACCTTGGCAATCGTGTCGGTGCTCTATATCAGTGCCATGTTCCTCTTATTCTATGCCGATAAGGCGCGTGACGCTCAGGCGGTCCCACTCGTTCGAAAATGGGCCTTGTTCTGGAGCGTTCCGACGATTGTCGCGTCGGGCCTCGTCTTCTTCGGGTTGAAGTCGCAGGCAGCTTGGCATTATGAGAGCATCTTAGCGGGCAACTGGTGGTGGTTCGCTGCAAGTTTCATTTTCTTCGCTGTAGCCGTTGCACTCGTCTACATGAAGCGAAACTACGGCCTCGCGTTCTTGATGGTCATGGGTCAGTTCTTTATGGCCTGGTTCGGATACGGATATACGCACTTGCCGTACATTCTTTATCCGTACATCGACATCAACGGAAGTGTCGTCAACGAGTCGATGGCCATCGCCCTCGTCGTCGTCTTCATCCTCGGATTGCTCTTGCTCGTACCGGCGCTGTATCTCTTGTTACGCCTGTTCTTGTTCGACAATGACTATGTACGCGGAAAGCGTTCGAGTGGTAAAGCGTAAAGACCGGCTATTCCGGTCTTTTTTTATATAGTTTTTTTGAGGGGAATCGGTTACACTGTACGAAGAATCGGGAACAGAAACAGCGTAGGAAAGGGATGTATGAAATTATGACAGGTGAATTTGCAGTCATCGGATTAGGACGGTTTGGCGGCTCGATTGTTCGTGAATTGTCGGCGAACGGTTATGACGTGTTGGCGATCGATGCGGATGAAGAACGCGTCAACGAGTTTATGGGATTGGCGACGCATGCGGTCATCGCGGACACGACCGACGAGAACGTATTGAAAAGTCTCGGCATTCGCAACTTTGAACACGTGATCGTGGCCATCGGTGAAAACATTCAAGCCTCGATTTTGACGACACTCATTTTAAAAGAGCTCGGCGTTCAAATCATCACGGTCAAGGCGACGAATGATTATCACGAGAAAGTGTTGCGCCGCATCGGGGCCGATAACATCGTCCACCCAGAGCGCGACATGGGCATCCGGATTGCGAACGGATTGATGAGCCAAAGCATCCTTGACTACCTCGAGCTCTCGAACGAGCACTCGATTGTTGAAATCAAGGCGTCGGACAAACTGTCGAACAAGTCGCTCATCGATTTGGACCTTCGCGCCAAATACGGCGTCAACATCGTCGCGGTCCGCCGCAATGATGACGTCATCATCTCACCGCAAGCCGACGAGATGATTTTGCCAGAGGACATCTTGATCATCATCGGGAAAGATACGGACTTGGATCGACTCGAACGCACACTTCGGTCCAGATAAAAAACGAGAGGCGCGCGCCTCTCGTTTTTCATTAAATGAGCTTCATTGATTTTAAGCCGTACTCGATTCCATCTTCGAGAATCGATTTCGTCACGAAGTCGGCGACTTCTTTCGCTTCGACCCGGGCATTGCCCATTGCGATGCCCGTTCCGACGTATTGAAGCATCGCCAAATCGTTCAAGGCGTCGCCGAACGCGTACGTGTTCTCGAGCCGATAGCCGTTCGTCTCGATGAAGTGGCGGATACCGTCGGCTTTACTGGCGCCACGATTGATGACGTCCATGGCGTGCGGATGCCAGCGGATGAAATCAAACTCGCCGTACGCGTCCAAATAGTGATGTTCTTCTTCAGGCGTGCAATATAGGAGCGTCTGATAGACGGCCTGTTCGATATGGAAATTCGGATCATATGTCGGAATCGGCATATCAAGTTCTCCGAGTGACTGTTCGACGACATGGTCGTTCGCTTTTGTGGCACCGCCACGGTGTTGTCCGAGATAGACGAGCGTATGGTCGTTTGAGCCGGCATGTTCGGTCAAGCGACGGAGCGCGTCGGTCGGCAACGTGTTCCGATAGACGACTTCGCCTTGGTGGACGACGATTTGTCCGTTGTAGCAGACAAAGCTGTCGATGCCGAGCTGTTCGGGGATATCAGACAGCATCGCCGGGCCACGCCCTGTCGCGATGAACGTCTCGACGCCGTTGTGGCGTAGCTGCTGAATGGCCGCGATCGTCGAAGGGGGAATGTACGACCCTTCATGGAGCAACGTGCCATCGATGTCAAAAAAGACTACTTTCTTATCTTCCATTTTTCTTCACCATGCTTTCTCTGTCTTGATTAAGTCAGTTGTATACTAAAAAGCATAACACGAAATCGAGAAACCGCCCTCAATCTTACGTCAATAGTGAAATATTGTCACAATATAAGCTATAATGAAGAAAGAATCTTACGGAACGTAATTATATTGCGAGAATCACTTATGTTTCACATAGATGAACATCAACTACTTGTAGTAAGGAGAGATTAAATGAAGTTTGTAAAGAACCACCAAACAGCTGTGTTCGCACTAGGCGGACTCGGAGAAATCGGGAAGAACACGTACGTTGTTCAATTCCAAGATGAAATCATCGTCATCGATGCGGGCGTCATGTTCCCGGAGGATGACTTGCTTGGAATCGACTACGTGATCCCTGATTACTCATACTTGATTAAAAACAAAGATAAAGTCAAAGGGGTGTTCATCACCCACGGTCACGAAGACCACATCGGCGGAATCCCGTTTCTCTTGAAACAAGTGAAGCTTCCGATTTACGCGACAAAACTCGCGCTCGGCTTGATTAAAGTGAAACTCGAAGAACACGGTTTGCTCCGGGAAGCGGAACTGCATGAGATTGATGAGGACGCCATCGTCAAGTTCAGAAAGACGAGCATCTCGTTCTTCCGCACAACTCACTCGATTCCGAACTCGCTCGGTGTCGTCGTGAAGACGCCACAAGGGAATATCGTCCATACCGGTGACTTTAAGTTCGACTTCACACCGGTCGGCGAACCGGCTGACATCGCCAAGATGGCAGACATCGGGAAAGAAGGCGTGCTTTGCCTCTTGTCTGATTCGACGAACGCAGAAGTCGAAGGCTTCACGATGAGTGAAAAAGTTGTCGGCGGCACGATCAGTGAGACGTTCCGGAAAGCCGAAGGGCGCGTCATCTTCGCGACGTTCGCCTCGAACATTTATCGACTGCAACAAGTCGTCGACGCTTGTGCCGAGACGGGTCGCCATTTGGCCATCTTCGGCCGTTCGATGGACAAGGTCATGACGATCGGGCAAGAGCTCGGCTTCATCAACGTCCCGAAAGGCATGATCGTCGAAGCCAATCAGTTACGAAACTACGAGCCGCATGAAGTGGCGATTCTTTGTACCGGTTCACAAGGTGAGCCGATGGCTGCGCTCAGCCGCATCGCCAACGGGACACACCGTCAAGTATCGATTATTCCTGGCGACACGGTCATCTTCTCGTCGTCTCCGATTCCGGGTAACGCCATCTCGGTCGGGAAGACGATCGACCAATTGTATAAAGCCGGAGCGGACGTCGTTTATGGAAAATTGACGAACATTCACACGTCGGGTCACGGTTCGCAACAAGAACAATTGCTCATGATTCGCTTGCTTAACCCGAAATTCTTCATGCCGATTCACGGGGAGTATCGCATGTTGGTGAAACACGCCGAACTCGCCGAATCGGTCGGCATCCCGAAAGAGAACAGCTTCATCATGGACAATGGTGAAGTGCTAGCTGTCGACGCTGACTCGGCTGCCATCACCGGGAAAATCTCGGCCAACGCCGTGTACGTCGACGGGAACGGTATCGGGGACATCGGCAATATCGTTTTGCGCGATCGCCGCATCCTCTCAGAAGACGGACTCGTCGTCGTCGTCATCAGCATCGACGGCAAGACGCGTAAACTAGTCTCAGGTCCAGATATCATTTCACGCGGCTTCGTCTATATGCGTGAATCGGGCAGCTTGATTCGTGACGGCGAGCGCTTGCTCAAGAAGACGGTCGAGCAAGGCTTGTCGAACAAGCAGATGAAATGGTCGGAGTTGAAACAACTCGTCTCAGATACACTCACGCCATACTTGGCACAAAAAACACGAAGACACCCAATGGTTCTTCCGATTATCATGGAAGTATGAACGAGCGGGCTGTAGGGGACTACAGCCCGTTTTTTAGAGGTCAATAATAAAGGAGATGGTGCTAGATGGAACGCAAGAAACGGAAGAAAGGATGGCTGAAATGGGGCCTGGCCGTATTCGCCTTACTCTTCCTCATCACGATGGTATACCATCAAGTCAAACCGTTGCCGGACGGCGTGTCGCGTGCGTCGGAACCGGTCGCGATTTCGGATGACCAAATCGATTTTTTATTTGATTTGACGTATCAAGGGGAAGACACGGAAGTGAACGAGCAAGAGATCTTTCAAGACGTCGAGCGGTCAATCCGCGAGGCGCGGGAATATATCGTCATGGACTTTTTCTTATTCAACCCATATTCGAATGAAGACCGGCAATATCCGGACATCACGGCCAGTCTGTCATCGGCTTTGCTCGAACAGATGGAAGCCTATCCGGACATGAACGTCGTCTTAATCACGGATGAAATCAATACGACCTATAACGGACACGCGTCCGATCATCTCGACGTCTTGAAGGAAGCGGGCGCGGAGATCGTCTACACGAACCTCGATGCGCTCCGCGACCCGAACATCTTATACTCGACGCTCTATCGCATCGGGTTCCAATGGTTCGGGGACAGTCAGAACGGCTGGTTGCCGAACCCGATGGTCAAAACGGCCCCGGACATCACAATCCGGTCGTATTTACGCCTGTTGAACGTGAAAGCGAACCACCGCAAAGTGATGGTGACCGAAAATGACGGTTTCGTCTTATCGGCCAACCCGCATGATGCGAGCGGTTATCATTCGAACGTCGGGGTGCGGCTCGATGGTCCGATTTTAGCGGACATTCTCGAAGGGGAAGAAGCGATCGCGACGTTCTCGAAAGGGGATGCCGAACGTTTCCCGAGCGAAGAGAAGCTCGCGAATCTGCGCGACGAGCCGTCGGAGGGCCCGATGCAAATCCGCTACGTCACAGAATCCAAGATTCAGGACGCGGTCATCAATGCGATGGAAGAAGCGGAATCAGGCGAGACGATTTGGATCGGCATGTTTTATTTGGCCGACCGCAACATCATTCAAGCCATTCATGAGGCCGCCGAGCGCGGCGTGTTCGTCAAACTGATTCTTGACCCGAACACGAACGCGTTCGGGCGCGACAAGTCGGGGTTGCCGAACTTGCCAGTCGCCGCGGAGTTGAACACAGTGAACCCGGAACAAATCGAGATTAGGTGGTATGATGTCAGTGAAGAGCAGTATCATCCGAAGATGCTGTACGTGGAAGGGGACCGTCGCGTCGTCGTCATAGGGTCAGGAAACTATACGACCCGCAACATGAACGATTACAACTTGGAAGCTGATGTCGAAGTCGTCACGACCGAGGAGACAGAGTTCATCCGCGAGATCGATGGATACTTCAAGCGTCTCTGGAACAACGAGCAAGGAACGTATACGCTCGCCTATGATGAGATTCAGACCGATTTGCCAATCGGAAAGTATGTGATTTATTGGCTTCAGAAACTTACTTGGACAATGACTTACTGACACAAGCCCACCTTCGATTGAAGTTGGGCTTTGTTGGTTGCTGAGCGGACGAGACATCAAAAGCATGATGACGAACAAAACCCGCCTTCACACGTGAAAGCGGGTTTTGCATCAATTCGTTTCGACGGGATTGAACTCGTTCGTAAACTCATAAAGGAATCTGCCCGTGTCGCGGAGGACGTCTGTCTTCCGGTGGAGCGAGAAATGATCGTATGGGACGGTTTCCGTCTCGATGTTGTTCGTATATTCTTCTAGCAAGAGCGAACTCGCTGGCTCAATCAAGTTGAACTCGCCGCCGCGTCCCGAGAAGGAGAACACTTGGACGGAGCGTGGCCACGTCTCAAGTTTTTCTTGGAACGCCTGCAACCCGTCAGAACTCGGGGACAAATCCCGGATGGCAGGACTGCCGGTATTGATCCCGAAATTACTGGCGGACAGACCGAAGTTGGCAAGTCGTGTTCCGGCGAACGGACTATCATACGTCACGAACTTATCGACGATGTATTCGTCTTGATTCAAGATATAGTTCGCTGCCGCCACACCGCCCATGCTGTGACCGATCAAATACATCCGGTCGAACGAACGGTTTCGTTCCTGTTTATAGCGTTCGATGGCAAGGTTTAACCACTTGGTCTGATTGTTGAGCGATGCCTCGGCATCCTCATATTCAATCCGGACAATCGGTCGGTTCGAACTATAGTCGTTGATGACGCAATCGACCGCGCCTTTCACCGTCACGGTACAGAGGGCTCCATCTTTCGCCAGCCCGCGCTGTTCCATATACTGCGAGAAGCGGAGGAATGTGCGGTCGGTCCCGAGCAAGCCGTGAACGGCGAACGTCGGGATGAACTCGTCCGTCTGCGCCGCCTGGCGAATCGCCTCAGATTTCCGTTCCGTCGTCAACTCGTCTCGAATCGTCACGATCATCAACGCGAGCGTCAAGACGAGGATGAAGCCGCCGAAGATGCGAGAACGAATCGACGTCTTGTCTGGATTACCGACGTTTTGACGATATTTTCGCCAAACAAAGAAAGCGACTAGGCCAAGGACGACGATGATGACGCCTGTGATAATCCACGCCTTGACGTTCGGCACGTGGGCGACGAGTGTCATATTATTTTGACGGCCACCGTACACTTGCCACTCGACATGTTTCATCGACCGTACATCGAGTCCGGTGCCGTCTTCGACGAACACCCCGGTCGGCACGGTCAGATTGAACCGGATATCGGCTTGTCGAACATAGCGTTCGGCCAGTTGTTTCGGGGAGCCGCTTAAATTCAGACCTGGCAAATCGACGCGTTCGAGCCGCAGGTCGAGGTTCGTGTTCATGACGTATGA
Organism: Exiguobacterium sp. s149; assembly: GCF_018618395.1. Lineage (NCBI taxonomy): Bacteria > Bacillati > Bacillota > Bacilli > Caryophanales > Exiguobacterium > Exiguobacterium sp. s149. The sequence goes on along the minus strand of NZ_JACSLZ010000004.1, from coordinate 195,273 downwards.
ATCAAACCAAATCCCATCCTCTTTTTCGACATCAAACTTCATATCAGGTGGGACGAGGATACCGGCCGGACCGGTCTTCCACTCCTCTTTAATGTTTTGGAGATCATCGACGTTGTCGAACGTCTTCTTGAGCACCATGCCTTCATAGTCGTCTTGACTCGAGTAGTCACGTGTCGCATACCCGTTCTCATTCGCCTGTTGTTTCCATGTATCCCAATCGAGCCGCAAATTGAGCAGCTTCATGACCGGATGGTCGCGGAAAGCATACGTCGTCTCTAACGTGACCGATTGGTCGTAGTGGACGGTCGCATCATATTCGATTCGGACACATCCCCCGATTAAAAGAAACAGAAATGGGAATACTAACAACAGTGCCTTTTTCTTCAAGCTCGTCACCTCAAATCGGCTCACCGTAGGTCTCTAACGGGTTGGTCGTGTTGATGCGGTCGTAAAAGAGCACCCCATCTAAATGGTCGAGCTCATGTTGACAGACGATGGCGCGCATACCGCGGAGCCGCAATTTAATCGGGGCGCCGTCACGGTCGAACCCTTCAATCGTGATGCGTCGGTATCGGGGCACGTTGCCTTTGACGACACGGTCGACAGATAGACAGCCTTCACCGCCATTCAAGTACGTCTGTTCGACCGAGTGGCTCGTAATCTTCGGATTGAAGATCGATAGTTTGAACGTCTCTTCTTCTTCATGGAGCAGGACCGTGAAAAAGCGGCGATTGACGCCGAGTTGTGGTGCGGCGATGCCGACACCGCCCCGAAGTTCATACTTCGCGCTCATCTCTGGATCTTGGCTGTTGACGAGGAACGTCTCCATCTCGTCGAGTAGCGCGAGGTCTTCTGCCGTCGGTGGGACCGGCACTTCGATTGAGCGGGCGCGGAGCCGCTCGTCTCCTTCACGAATCACATCTTTCATCGTTAACATGCAAAACTTCCTTTCTCATTGCGATATGACCAATTATATCATATTTATTAGTCATTTCGCTTAGATGGTACAGAAGGTGAAATGAAAATGATACAGAGGCGAAATAAGGGAAAAGATGTGTTGATGTAAGCGTTTTTATAGAGTGAGCATATTTTTTGCGTTATTATAACAACCCGTTTTATACTGACTAGGAAACGGCAGGATAAGTGTAACTTTCCTGAATCACGTTAATACAGATTGCTTTTTTGGACAGATACACTTAAGATTTGAGGTAGTGTTTGATCACAAAAAAGACAATTGTCTCATAGTTGAAAGGATGAGGTGAAACGAATGAACAACGTTCAGGTACTTCAAAACGTGGAAGAAAACTTCCAAACGTTCCGTATTCTCGACGAGAAGGGCGAGGTCGTCAACCAAGACGCAATGCCAGATGTAACGGACGAGCAACTTCAGGAGCTTATGCGCCGCATGGTCTACACACGAATCTGGGACCAACGTGCCATCTCGCTCAACCGTCAAGGACGCCTAGGTTTCTACGCGCCAGTGGCTGGTCAAGAAGCAACGATGATCGGGACGCAATATGCGCTCGACAAACAAGACTGGATTCTTCCAGGCTACCGTGATATCCCGCAACTCGTATTCCACGGACTTCCGCTTTATCAAGCGTTCTTGTTCTCACGTGGTCACGTCGCAGGTAACCGTATTCCTGAAGACGTTAACGTCTTGATGCCGCAAATCATCATCGGGGCACAAATCATTCAAACTGCGGGTGTGGCAATGGGCCTCAAACGCAACGGCAACACAAACGTCGCCATTACTTACACGGGTGACGGTGGTTCATCACAAGGTGACTTCTACGAAGGATTGAACTTCGCAGGTGCATTCAAATCACCAGCCATCTTCGTCGTTCAAAACAACCGCTTTGCCATCTCGACACCTGTTGAGAAGCAAACTGCAGCTAAAACGATCGCGCAAAAAGCTGTCGCAGCGGGAATCAACGGAATTCAAGTTGACGGAATGGACGTTCTTGCTGTCCTCGCCGCAACACAACAAGCGCGTAAAGACGCACTTGACGGAACTCCGACGCTTATCGAAGCACTCACATACCGTTACGGACCACATACGCTCGCAGGGGATGACCCAACGCGTTACCGTACAAAAGAACTCGACACAGAGTACCAAGAGAAAGATCCACTCGTTCGTTTCCGCCTCTTCCTCGAAGGCAAGAAGCTTTGGAGCGAAGACATGGAGAACGAAGTCATCGAACAAGCGAAAGCAGACGTGAAAGAAGCGATCAGCCTCGCTGACAAAGAACCAAAACAAAAAGTTTCGGACTTCATCAACAACATGTTCGAAACACTTCCTTCAAACTTGAAAGAGCAGCTTGAAGAATATACAGCAAAGGAGTCGAAGTAAGTTATGGCTCAAATGACAATGATCCAAGCGATTACTGATGCGATGCGCGTTGAAATGAAGCGCGACGAGAAAGTACTTCTTTTCGGAGAAGACGTTGGTAAAAACGGTGGGGTTTTCCGTGCAACGGAAGGTCTCCAAGACGAGCTCGGCGAAGACCGTGTCTTCGACACGCCGCTTGCTGAGTCTGGTATCGGTGGTCTTGCCATCGGTCTCGGTCTTACAGGCTTCCGTCCGATCATGGAAGTTCAATTCTTCGGATTCGTATTCGAAGTGTTCGACTCGATCGCAGCTCAAATGGCGCGTATGCGTTACCGTTCAGGCGGGGCTTACAGCCAGCCAATCACAATCCGTTCACCATTCGGTGGCGGTGTTAAAACACCAGAACTTCACGCGGATAGCCTTGAAGGCTTGATGGCTCAGACACCTGGTCTTAAAGTCGTCATCCCGTCAACGCCATACGATGCAAAAGGTCTTTTGATCTCAGCAATCCGTGACAACGACCCAGTCGTGTTCCTCGAGCACATGAAGCTTTACCGTTCATTCCGTGGCGAAGTTCCAGAAGGCGAATACACGATCGAGCTTGGAAAAGCAGACGTGAAACGCGAAGGAACTGACGTTTCGATCATCACTTACGGTGCAATGGTCCACACGTCACTCAAAGCGGCAGAAGAGCTCGAAAAAGAAAACATCAACGTCGAAGTCATCGACCTTATGACAGTGAGCCCACTTGATATCGATACAATCGTCGAGTCTGTTAAAAAGACTGGCCGTGCGATCGTCGTTCAAGAAGCACAACGTCAAGCAGGTATTGCGGCTAACGTCGTAACTGAAATTCAAGAACGCGCAATTCTTCACCTCGAGGCACCAGTGCTTCGTGTAACTGCACCAGACACAGTCTTCGCTTTCGCACAAGGTGAAGACGCATGGTTACCTGACCATAAAGATGTCGTTGCAAAAGTTAAGGAAGTTATCAACTTCTGATCGTGTTCATTTAACGATGAGGGAGAATTGTCTCCCTCATTGTGTTTACATGATTAATTGATGGGAGGAAAAACCAGTGGCAGTATTTGAATTTAAATTACCAGACATCGGTGAAGGAATTCACGAAGGTGAAATCGTCAAGTGGTTCGTAAAAGCAGGGGATACAGTAAAAGAAGATGACATTCTTCTTGAAGTACAAAACGACAAAGCCGTCGTTGAGATTCCAGCTCCAGTTGATGGAACAGTTAAAGAAGTCAAAGTCTCTGAAGGTACAGTTGCGGTCGTCGGCGACGTCCTCATCACGTTCGATATCGAAGGTGACGCACCAGCCGGTGAAGAAGAAGCAGCTCCTGAACAGCCTAAAGCTGAAGAGAAGACTGAAGATGTGAAAGAAGACGTGAAAGAAGACGGCCCGCGTGAAGTTCAACTTCACAAATCGGAGCGCGTCATCGCAATGCCTTCAATCCGCAAATACGCTCGTGAAAAAGGCGTCGACATCCGTGAAGTCCAAGGTTCTGGCGACAACGGCCGCGTCTTGAAAGAAGACATCGATGCATTCGCAAACGGAGAAGCACCAACAGCAGAAGCTACAACAGAGAAAACAGAATCTGTAGCTCCAGCAGCGGCTGCGAAAACGGAAATCAAACCTTACGAGTCAGCAACCCCTGAACTCGAAACGCGTGAGAAAATCCGTGGTATCCGTAAAGCAATCTCGAAAGCAATGGTTAACTCGAAGCACACAGCTCCACACGTTACACTCATGGACGAAGTCGACGTTACGAAACTCGTCGCACTCCGTAAAGAGTTCAAACAAGTGGCTGCTGACCAAGGCGTGAAACTCACGTACTTGCCGTTCGTCGTTAAAGCATTGACTGCTGCAGCGAAAGCTTACCCAGCGATCAACGCGTCAATCGACGATGTCAACGAAGAAATCGTCTACAAAAACTACTTCAACATCGGTATCGCTGCTGATACGGACAACGGTCTCGTTGTTCCTGTCGTCAAAGAAGCGGACCGTAAATCAATCTATGCACTCGCTACAAACATCAATGAGCTTGCCGGTAAAGCACGTGAAGGCAAACTTGCTGGGGACGACATGAAAGGCGGATCGATCACAATCACGAACATCGGTTCAGCTGGTGGACAATGGTTCACACCTGTCATCAACCACCCAGAAGTTGCAATTCTCGGTATCGGTCGCATCGCTGAAAAAGCTGTCGTTAAAGACGGTGAAATCGTCGCGGCTCCAGTCCTCGCGCTTTCATTCAGCTTTGACCACCGCCTCATCGACGGTGCAACAGCTCAAAACGCACTCAACATGGTGAAACGCTTGCTTCAAGATCCAGCACTTCTAATGATGGAGGGATAAGAACATGGTAGTAGGAGAATTCGCACAAGAAACTGATTTGCTTGTCATCGGCGCCGGTCCTGGTGGATACGTCGCAGCCATCCGTGGCGCACAACTCGGCCTTAAAGTCACGATCGTCGAAAAAGGAAACTTTGGTGGCGTCTGCTTGAACGTCGGTTGTATCCCATCGAAAGCATTGATCACTGCTGGTCACAACTTCCAGCACGCTAAAGGTCACTCTTCAATGGGAATAACGTCTGACAACGTGTCAGTCGACTTCACAAAAGTCCAAGACTGGAAACAGTCGGTCGTCAACAAATTGACTGGCGGCGTCAAAGGCCTTTTGAAAGGTAACAAGATTGAAATCGTTCAAGGTGAAGCTTTCTTCGCATCTGAAGACACAGTACGTGTCATCACAGAAGATAGCTCGACTCCTTACAAGTTCAAAAAAGCGATCATCGCGACTGGTTCAACACCTATCGAGATTCCATCGTTCAAATGGTCAAAACGCGTCCTTTCTTCAACTGGCGCATTGGCTCTTCCTGAAGTACCGAAGAAACTCGTCGTCATCGGCGGCGGCTACATCGGTATGGAGCTCGGCACAGCGTACGCGAACTTCGATACAGAAGTCGTCGTCGTTGAAGGCGCAAGCGACATCTTGTCTGGCTTCGAGCCGCAAATGACGCAAATCGTCAAAAAGAAACTCAAACAAAAAGGCAACGTCACGATTCACACGAACGCTCTTGCAAAAGGCGTCGAGGAAACAGAAGACGGCGTAACAGTTAAGTTTGAAGTGAACGGCGAAGAGCAGTCTGTTGAAGCGGACTACGTCCTCGTCACAGTCGGCCGTCGTCCAAACACTGGCGACATCGGTCTCGAAAATGCGGAAGTCAAAGTCAGCGACCGCGGCATCATCGAAATCGACGACCAGTGCAAAACGTCGAACGAAAATATCTACGCAATCGGCGACATCGTACCTGGACCACCGCTCGCGCACAAAGCTTCTTACGAAGCGAAAGTCGCAGCGGAGGCAGCTGCCGGTAAGCCAGCGTACCTCGACTACTCAGCAATCCCAGCGGTTGTCTTCACTGACCCTGAACTTGCAACAGTCGGTTACACAGAGCCACTCGCAAAAGAAGAAGGACTTGAGATCACTGTATCGAAATTCCCATTCGCAGCGAACGGCCGTGCCCTCGCTCTTGACGAGCCAGACGGCTTCATGAAGCTCATCACGCGTAAAGAGGACGGTCTCTTGATCGGTGCTCAGATCGCGGGAACTGGCGCTTCAGATATGATTGCCGAGCTTGGTCTCGCTATCGAAGCAGGCATGACTGCAGAAGATATCGCGCTTACAATCCACGCTCACCCATCACTCGGTGAGATGGCAATGGAAGCGGCAGAAATCGCAATGGGTATGCCAATCCACGTCGTTAAATAAGTCAAAAGCTCTCTCGCTTACTCGCGAGAGAGCTTTTTCACGTAATGGACGGTCCGTTCGACTTCTCGGAAGCCGATGCGTTCATGGAACCGTTGGCTGCCGTCGTTCTCGACTTCCGTATCGGAGGCGAGCTCGTCGCATCCTTTCGACCGGGCGTAGGCGGAGGCGGCTTCGACGAGCAGTGTCGCCACGTCTTGCTGTCGCACGGATGCAACGACGTAAATTCCTTCTAAAAAGGCGGACGGGGAAGAGGTCGTTCCGGGGACGTAGTCATGACGGAAGCTAAGCTGGCAAAAGCCGACCGCCTCATCCGTCTCCGCGATAAAATAGTGCATCTTGCCGGAGCGGATGCCGAGGCGGACCTCCAACGTCAATTCGTCTTCGGGCGCATCGGGCCATAGCTGCCGCATGAGCCGAACCAAGTCGATACCATCGCGCTCATTAGCTTTTCGTATGTTCATTGGGACCCTCCTTAGGTTTCATACGTTCAGTATAAAGGAAAATAAGGAATGAAGTGAGAAAGGAGGGAACGATGATGGCGTTCGATGAAAAATTGTTATATACCGTCTCTGAGACGAGCCGTGTCCGCTTCACGGGAATCGAGACCGAGACGTCACGTTATGATTTCGGCTTTGTGTATACGCATCAATTCATGGGAAAAGTGCTCGTCGTCTGTATGCAGACCGGGCAGTCTGCCCTTCTTGACATCCATGCGCTCGAAGAACCGAGACAACTGTATCCGATGCTCGGGATCGCGTTGCGTGATACAGATTACGTCGCCGAGTTTTTACGACTCTGTCTGGACGAAAGTGGGCAAGAACAAGAACAATCGCCAAATTCTACCCTTGAAAAAATGTAAGCGTTTTCTTATAATGGTAGGTAGGGGAAGCAATTCGATCATCATAAGCTACCTTTTCTTTTGATGACACAAAGCGAGCCGGTCCATATGGACCGGCTCGCTTTCGTCTTAACGGATGGCTTTTGTCTGTTGGATGACTTTAATCATTTGAAGCGATTCATCTTCAAGTCCTTGGACGGGAAGACCGGCCTCGATGTTCGCCATGATATAGTCGAGCGTCGAAGTCGTGATGAGTTCTCCCGGGATGATGATCGGGATTCCTGGTGGATACACCATGATGAACTCGGCCGAGATGCGTCCGACGGCGTTCTCGAGCGGAATCGTCTCCGTCTCCTCGTAGAACGCGTCACGCGGGCTGAGTGCAAGCGGTGGAATCTCAGGGAGCATGATCGATAGTGAATCGTTTCCTGACTGATCGTAAACCGATACGACGTCACGCATGCCGTCAATCAACGCTTGAATAGTCGATTCGTCGTCGGCGCTCGTCACGATGAACAGTACGTTCAACAAATCTGACATCTCGACTTCGATGCGATGCGTCTCACGCAAATACTTCTCGACTTCAAAGCCGGTGATCCCGAGCTCACGGACAGAGACGAGGATTTTCGTCTCGTCGAGCGCGTACGTCGACTCTGAATGGAGTTCGGCGTGACCATATACCGATAAGTGCGGCATATTGTCGATGGCCGTACGAGCCGTACGTGCGAGCGTGAGGGCACGTTCGTTCATCGCTTCTCCTTTCGTCGCCAATTGACGACGGGCCGCGTCGAGCGACGCGAGGAGGAGGTAAGACGTCGACGTCGTCGTAATCATCGACAACATTGCGTGAATCCGTTCCGGGGAGACGAGACCGCGACGGACGTTCAAAATCGAACTTCCCGTCATCGAGCCGCCGAGCTTGTGTACGCTCGTGGCCGCGACGTCCGCTCCGGCTTGCATCGCCGAGAGCGGGAGCTCGTCGTGGAACGGCAAGTGGACACCGTGTGCCTCATCAACGAGGACCGGTACGTCTTGCGCATGGGCGACGGCGACGATACGCTCTAAGTCACCGGCGATGCCGAAGTAGGTCGGGTTGATGACGAGGACGGCTTTCGTGTCCGGGTGCATCTCGAGGGCGCGTTCGACGGCGCTTGCTGTGATCCCGTGGGCAATCCCGTACGTCTCATCATATTCCGGATGGATGAAGACCGGGTGGGCCCCGGTCAAGATGAGGGCGGACATGACGGATTTATGCACGTTCCGGGGAACGATGATTTTCTCGTTCGGACCGACGACGCCCATGATCATCGCCATGATGGCACTCGACGTCCCTTGGACCGAGAAGAACGTCTCGTCGGCACGGAACGCCTCGGCAGCGAGGCGCTCGGCCTCGGCAATCGACGCTTTCGGATGATGGAGATCATCGAGCGGGGCGATGTTGATCAAATCGATTTTCAAGGCGTTTTCGCCGATGAAGTCACGGAATTGAGGGTCCATCCCTTTTCCGCCTTTATGGCCAGGGATATGGAACGCGATCGGGTTCGTATCCACGTGCGTGAGCAACGTGTCAAAGAGCGGTGTCTCGAGCTGTGTAGCACCTTTAAGTTTCAATAGTAAGTCCTCCTTGATAACAGTGTGTATATGGGTTGTCGGTTTGGTTTCAAGCTTTGGGCAATCTGAACATTTCGATTCAAAAACAATGCAACAAAAAAACTATAGTGATTTCTATCCCAACTTGCAATAGTTTTTTTTGTTGATACAATGGTTGTCGAGGTGAAGAATATGCAAATCAACTATCCGATCAATCCGGACTGGACGACAGATGAACTGATTGAAGTCGTCGAGTTCTATAACCAAGTCGCCTTGGCCAATGAAGGCGGTGTCGACCGGGAATCGTTTTTGGACGCGTATCGGTCGTTCAAACAAATCGTGACGTCGAAGTCAGAAGAGAAACAGCTGAGTGCCGTTCACGATGAGCAGACCGGATACTCTACCTATCGTACGGTCCAAGCGGCCCTAAAATCAAATGCAAAGATTATAAAGTTGTAACTGCTGGAAAGCATGGGAGGACGTAACCGTTTTCTCATGCTTTTTTTGTTATTTCTCTTATAAATAGGGTACATATCATTAACAGTTCAATCAGGTTTAGGCTCAGTTGAAATGGGAATATACTCACTAAGATAAAAAATTCAAAATAGTCAGACAATTATCTTTCTTTTTTGAATCTCATCTGATATACTCAATTCAACTCACTAAACCGTAACTTGTAGCCCAACTAAAGGAGTGTGGCATCTCATGAAACAAGTGATCGAGGCATTCAAAAGAAAAGACGCAGAAAAACGGATTCCGGTGCTGCGCTTAGAGATTGATTATGAATTGGCAACGCTCTTCGATGCAATGGCGTCACAAGATGATGCCACTGTCCAGGCTAGCAAGCATCGGTTAGAGAAATATCGCCAAGAACTATTGCGTCTCGAAGCCTGACCCACAACCACCCATTCAACCAGTATTCCATGCGGATACTGGTTTTTGTTTGGTACAATACATAATAGAGGTGATAAACATGTTGGAATGGTTCGCGATTGACTTGATTAAACAGGCAGGGGAGTATATCCGCTTACAGATTGACGAGAGCTATCGAATCGAACGCAAGACGGGGAAAGGTGATTTGGTCACGGAAATCGATCGGGCCGTCGAACAGTTGATTGTCGACCGGATTCGTGAGTCGTATCCCGAGCATCATATTATCGGGGAAGAGGGCATCTCGACGGAACCGGATGATTTGTCGGGCACGGTCTGGTTCGTCGACCCGATTGACGGCACATTAAACTTCATCCATCAAAAGCGAATGTTCGCCATTTCGATTGCCATCATGGTCGATGGGGTTATCGAGTACGGTTTCGTCTATGATGTGATGGCGGACGAGCTGTTCGTCGCACGCCGTGGAGTCGGGACGACATTGAACGGCCGAAAACTCCCGATCATCAAAGAGCACCATGTCCGGGATGCTTTCCTCAGTATGAACGCGACATGGGTGACGCCGAACCAGCAAATCGCACCAGAAGTTCTCGCGCCAATTGTGCGCGATTCGGTCGGCACGCGGGCGCATGGGGCCGCCTCACTCGAACTCGCCTGGCTCGCAGCGGGACGAGTCGACGGGTATATTACGATGCGCAATATGCCGTGGGACTATGCTGCCGGTAAACTGCTCGTCGAAGAAGTCGGGGGACGGCTCGTCTCGATTTATGGGGAGCCAGTCCGCTATGACGGGAAGACGTCCGTTCTTGCGGGGAGCGAGACGTTCGTCAAAGACGTCGTGAAGCATTACGTCATCGCAAAGGGCGCAACACCTGAAGTGAAGCCAGACTTGCAAATTGGAATCAACGGGTCTTACGACCGCGTCCGTGACTTGCTCGTCCTGGCCAACCCGAATGAGGCGATGGTCCGCGATCAATACAAAGCAGGGACGACATATGAAGCCACGCTCGGCGGGGAACGTGTCGGAGCGTACATGCTCGTCAGACGCAATGAGACGTTAATCGAGCTCGTCAATATTGCCGTCAAACCGGAACGGCAGAACCAGACGATCGGGCAGCGTCTGCTACAAGACGCGATTCGTCGGGCCGAGAGCAGCGGGGCGAAGCAAATGCTCGTCTGTACAGGCAACTCGAGCATCGTCCAGTTGCGCTTCTATCAACAAGCCGGTTTCCGCTTTGAATCGATCGAGCGCGACTACTTCCCGGACCACGGGTATCCGCCAATCGAAGAGGACGGGCTCGCCCTGCGTGACCGCATCTGTCTGACGCGCGACCTATAAGCGTGGGTGCAAAAAGGACAAAATCATAGAGAAGGCCCGGGCGTTTTGCCCGGGCCTTGTGTTATGGACGTCGGTTCGAGAGGACCCGGCGGCGCAAGTTGATTCCAAAAAATGTGGCGATACCGCTCAAGGCGAGACTGCCGATGATGATGGCGGCACTTCCTTCAGCGACACCGATGCCGATACCGACGAAGCCGGCGACGACCGCGGTCGCGATTAAAACGAACATGAGTTGCATGGAGATTCCCCCTTCTTTCGCTGGTCTTCTTCATTGTAGTCAAAAATGATGCGTTTGAAAACGTTAACAGTTGATAACACTCGACAAAGGTGGTGGGACGTGTGCTATACTCTTAAAGTTGAATAAAAGATGAAACTTTTTTAAATAAGAGAGGACTAACTACATGAATGTAAGAACTAACCTTCGGAACGTAGCCATCATCGCCCACGTTGACCACGGTAAAACAACGCTCGTCGATGAATTATTGAAACAGTCTGGTACATTCCGGACAAACGAAATGGTCGCAGAACGCGCCATGGACTCGAACGACATCGAACGTGAACGCGGAATCACGATTCTCGCGAAAAACACGGCAATCGATTATAAAGATACACGCATCAACATCGTTGATACACCAGGTCACGCCGATTTCGGTGGTGAAGTAGAGCGGATCATGCGCATGGTTGACGGCGTTATCCTCGTTGTCGATGCACGTGAAGGCTGTATGCCGCAAACGCGTTTCGTATTGAAGAAAGCACTCGACCAAGGTCTCCGTCCAATCGTTGTCGTTAACAAAATTGACAAGCCGATGGTACGCCCACTCGACGTCGTCGACGAAGTTGTCGACTTGTTGATCGACCTTGGAGCAGATGAAGATCAACTTGAATTCCCTGTCGTCTATACGTCTGCTGTCAGCGGTTCAAGTTCGTTCGATCCTGATCCAGAGAAGCAAGAAGATACAATCACGTACGTGCTCGACACGATTCTTGAGAACACACCGGCACCGATCGATAACTCGGATGAGCCGCTTCAGTTCCAAGTCACGATGCTCGACTATGACAACTACCTTGGCCGGATCGGTGTCGGTCGCGTCTTCCGTGGGAAAATCAAAGTTGGCGAGTCAGTCTCACTTTGCAAAACAGACGGATCAATCAAACAATTGCGCGTCACTAAATTGTTCGGTTACTTCGGCCTCAAACGTGTTGAAATCGAAGAAGCCAAAGCTGGTGACTTGATCGCCATCGCCGGGATGGAAGATATCAACGTTGGTGAGACGGTCACGCCAGTCGGTAAAGAAGAGCCACTTCCGCTCCTCCGTATCGATGAGCCAACACTTCAAATGCGTTTCATGACGAACAACTCTCCATTCGCAGGGCGCGAAGGCGATTTCGTGACGGCACGTAAAATCGAAGAGCGTTTGATGAAACAACTTGAGACGGACGTTTCACTCCGTGTCGAGAACACAGATTCTCCTGACCAATGGGTCGTATCAGGACGTGGTGAGCTTCACCTCGGGATCTTGATCGAGAACATGCGTCGTGAGGGCTACGAACTTCAAGTTTCGAAACCACAAGTTATCATCCGTGAAGACGAAGATGGTACGAAGATCGAACCGTTTGAGCGCGTTATCGTTGACGTCCCAGAAGAGTACACGGGTTCAGTCATGGAATCAATCGGTCTCCGTAAAGGTGAACTTGCCAACATGAACACGAACGACAACGGTCAAACACGTATGGAATTCATCGTTCCTTCACGTGGCCTCATCGGATATCGTAACGAGTTCTTGTCAGCGACACGCGGATACGGAATCTTGAACCACACGTTCGAAGAGTACCGTCCGTTCATCTCTGCTGACATCGGCGGCCGCCGCAGCGGTGTCATGGTTTGTATCGAACCTGGTAAGTCGACGGCTTACTCGATCGGTGCCCTTGAAGACCGTGGAACGATCTTCATCGAGCCAGGTGTAGAAGTATACGAGGGAATGATCATCGGTGAATGTAACCGCGACGTCGACCTCGCGATCAACGCTGTCAAAGGCAAACAGTTGACGAACATGCGTGCTTCAGCAAAAGACTCGACACAAGTCTTGAAACGTCCACGCGTCTTCTCACTCGAAGAATCGCTCACGTTCTTGAACGATGACGAGTACTGTGAAATCACGCCGGAGTCGATCCGTCTCCGTAAAAAAGTCTTGAACAAGAACGAGCGCGAGAAAGCTGACAAGCGTCGTAAACTTGGTAAAGAATAAGTCGGAAAAAAGGGAGCGCCTAGGCGTTCCCTTTTGTTTTGGATAGTGTAGAATGGTTGTGTAGGAAATAAAGGGGGATTATCAGCTTGAAAGCTTCTCAAACGATGGACATCACACAAATCGATGTGCCGTGGATTGCCTCGCTACTTGGCGTCGGCAGTGACGCGAACGACTTCTCGGTCGGGTTCAACGCGTTAATCATCACGGTCATCTTATTGACAATCCTTGTGTTTAAATTAGGTTTTGCGAAACAATTGACGTGGTGGAAGTCACTCGTCGTCTATATGTTGCTCGCACTCGGTGCAGGCACGATGGCGCTCGTCTTCTTCACATGGCCGATTCCAGAAGTTCTCCTTGTCATGGCTGTCGTCTTGGCAATCTACCGGGGTCGCCTCTGGTGGAACCGTCGACAAGGCATCGAATCACATTAAAAAATGGACGTAACGCCCTCGGGCGATACGTCCATTTTTGATTACCATCTCCGTTTTTGCCGGAACGATGGATATAGGTGGAATTGGCCGGTCGCGACACGTTCCGCGGTTCGCGCGGTGATGCGTTCTTGACACGTCTGGCACATATACGTTTTAGCAGGTTTATTACGAAGTCGTTTCGCTTCGAACGACCACGAATCAATCGTATCGATTTTGTCACAAAGAGAGCACTTTACGCGCATGGTCTCACCTTCCTCTTCGTTGATTATAGCATGATTTCAGGAGAGAAAAGCAGGGAAAGAGGATTGTAAGGGCGAATCCATTTCGTATACCCGTTCGGGAGGAGGGGAGTCTATGGCGAGTAAAGCTGCGTTCGAACTTTCGAGGGCGCAACAAGACGTATTGAACGAGATGCCGTTGACGTTTTTAGTCACGTTTGATGAGCCGAAACGGTGGCCGATCACCCATGCGATCAGCTGGGTGCAAGCGCCGAACGAGAGGACGATTCGCTTGGCGTTGACGAAGAATTCGCATGTGATCACGTTGCTCTCGCAGGAAAAGACAGCGAGTCTCATCTTTCTTGAAGGAGGACTTGCCTACAGCATCGCCCTGTCACACGTACACGAGTTCGAGCCGAGCGTGAAGCCGGCGTTACACCTTCGCTTTTTTGAAGGGAAAGTCGAGGAGGTCCGTAATATATCCTTTTATGGGGCGACGTATGGACAACCGGACATCGTCAAGACGTACGATGTCGAAGCAGCAGAAAAGTTGGACCGTGAAGTCAAGGAGAGTTTGAATTCTTGATCACCAACAATTTTCGAGGGGCGGCAAAGTCTATGAAAAAAACGTATGTGCTCGATACGAACGTACTCTTACACGACCCACTATCCCTGTTCCAATTCGATGAGCACGATGTCGTCATCCCCGCCATCGTTTTAGAAGAGCTTGACGGTAAAAAACGCAATATGGATGAAGTCGGCCGCAACGCCCGAGAGACGGCGCGCGTGCTCGATCAATTGCGGACGACCGGTAAACTGCACGACGGGGTCCCGCTCGAGAACGGCGGACGATTGTTCGTCGAGATCGGTCACGAGCATACTGTCGATTTCCCGTTCGACGTCATGACGAACGACAATCGTATACTGACCGTGGCACTTGGACTGATGAAACAATACGAGCACGACCGGACCCGTAAAGTCGTGGTCGTCTCGAAAGATATACTCGTCCGTGTCAAAGCGGACGCCATCGGCATTGAAGCCGAGGATTACTTGACCGATCATATCGTCGATACGACGAATTTATACGCCGGCTATCGTGAAATCGAAGTCGATCAAGCCATCATCGATGAATTTTATAAAGTCAGACAGCTTCCGCTAGAAGCCGTTTCAAAAAATCAGCTATATCCGAACTCATTCGTCGTCTTAAAGAGTAACGTCTCGAAAGCGAGCGCACTCGCGGTCGTCGATGGGTTGCAACCGATCCTTCGTCCGCTCTCGCTAGACGTCGAACACGTGTGGGGTATCCATCCCCGTAACGTCCAGCAACGGATGGCGCTCGACTTGTTGTTGCGGGACGATATTCCGTTCGTGACACTGCTCGGGAAGGCCGGGACCGGGAAGACGTTGCTCGCGCTCGCGGCAGGCCTGTCGCTCGTCGAGGACGAACGTCGCTTCAACAAGCTCGTCGTGGCCCGGCCGGTCGTCCCGATGGGGAACGACATCGGTTATTTGCCCGGTGAGATGGAAGAGAAGCTCCGGCCATGGATGCAGCCGATTTATGATAACTTGGAGTTCTTGTTCAACGCCAACTCGAAAGACGAACTCGGGAACATCTTGGCCGGCATCAAATCGATTCAGCTCGAGGCGCTCACGTATATCCGTGGTCGCAGCATGCCGGATCAGTTCATTATCATCGACGAGGCCCAAAACTTGACGAAACATGAGATTAAGACGATTCTGACCCGGGTCGGCGAGAACTCGAAAATCGTCCTCGTCGGGGACCCGTATCAAATCGACCATCCGTATTTGGACGAGTATTCGAACGGTCTCACGTACGCTGTCGAACGCTTCAAAGGTCAAAACGTATTCGGACACGTCCAACTCATCAAAGGGGAGCGCTCGTCGCTCGCGCGGTTGGCCGCCGATTTACTATAACGAAAAACGCCGAGCGGCCGCTCGGCGTTTATTTCGTATTCGGATGGAGTGCCACTTGCACGTTCGATTTTTCTAGGAAAGCGTTCATCAGCATAATCAGACCGGTTACGATAAACAGTGCCGAGAATCCGAAGTGGGCGACGACTTGCGAACCGAACAACGGTCCGAGCAAGTTGCCCATGAACTGGGCCGATTGGTTATAAGAGAAGATGCGGCCGGTCGCCCGACTCGGCGTATGTTGGCGGAGCAACGACTGTACCGACGGCATGAGCGCCGCCGTGGCGAAGCCGAGACCGAATCGCATGATGACGAGTTGTGTCGTCGACGTTACGAACGCCTGCGGAATCAAGAAGGCACTATAGACGATGAGCGCCCAGAACAGGATGCGTTCGGCCCCGTAGCGGTCGGAGAGCCGACCGAGACGTTGTGCGGAAATGAGGGCGGCCACACCCGGTGCCGAAGCGACAATCCCTGCGATAAAAGCGAGCGACGTCGTATACGGGTTCAATTCCCGGACATACAGCGTCAACAGTGGGCCAATCGATTGGGCCGAGAACGTGATTAAGAACGTCGTCAGAAACAGACTAAATATGAGTTGCGGGTTACGGAGCGAGGCGATCATCGATCGCGTCGAATCAAGCCGCTCGCGCGCCACCGGCACAAAGTCCTCTTTGACGAACACGAGTGTGATGAGGAACGTGATGAATAAGGCACTGCCGGTCAAGAGAAAAACGGGTCGAAGCCCAATCAAGTCTGCGAGGAGTCCTCCAATCAAAGGACCGAGGAGTCCGCCGGTGATGCCACCGGTCGACAGTGTGCCGAGCGCCCAGCCACTTTTCTCTTTAGGCGTTTGTGAAGCGACGAGGGTGATCCCCGCCGAGATGAATCCGGATACGGCACCCATTAAGAGCCGTAAGCCGACGAGCTGATACACATCTTGGACGAAACTGATGAGCGTCATGACGACGGCCATGCCGAGACTAGCGCGGATGAGCATCAGTTTGCGGCCTTTTTGGTCGGCGAGCCGTCCCCACAGCGGGGAGACGATGGCAGCCACGAGGAAAGTGGCGCCGAATGCGACCGCGGACCACGTAACGACTTGGTCGGAATCGGTGACCCCGAGTTCTTCGATGAACAAGGGGAGGAACGGTAGGACTAGACTCATCGAGGCCGCCGTCAAAAAGCTACCGATCCAGACGATGATTAAGTTTTTCTTCCATAAAGGGTACGTAAGCGTCACGACCTTTCGAGATTGAAGTTTTTCGATACCCTATATGTTACACTTTATGAAGTAAAAAGTCTAAAAAAAGAGAAGGCGCTGTGCCTTCTCTATCATGCCTCTGTTCTCACGGCGATGTGATGGACACCGCGCCATACTTGTTGATTGTGCAAGACGTACACCGGACCGTCCGTGAGTACTTTTCCGTCTCGAGAGAACTGTAAGTAAACACTTCTGGCCTCGTCGATTGGCAACGTGAGCACCGTCTCCCCATAAAAACTGACGTGCGTCGCCGTGGCGATCGGTTCGGCATTTTGAAGGAATGGCGCGAACGGCATCGCGAACGAGTCGCGCAGCGCCGCATCCTTATCAGCCCGAGACATCGGTTTGTTATGGTCGACGCGTGACCCTTGCGTCAAGCCGTCATCCCATGCCTTCCCCATCTTGGCATAGTATGCGTCGTTATCACTTTCTACCGCGCGGTCGAGGTCCTCGACGTTTCGCTTGCGGTCATCAAAAATCCAAACGGTCGGGTCGATCGTCAGCGCGTGACGAACCGCTCCGTCTAGTGGAAAAATCATGGATACGCCCCCCTTTATTCACAATACACTGTACATTATACAGCTCTTTCTCAGAAAAAGGGAAACTGCGAGAAACTCGCGGCGAATCCAGACTGTTCATTGAATTATGATGAAATATAATGTACAGTTGAGTTATGACAAACAGTCTGTCATTGTACGGAGGAGGGGTCGTAGTGGCGACAAATTTGGCTGCAGTCCAACGGGAGCAAGCGCTTCAACTATTAGAGGCAGACGCAGAAAAAATCCGTTGTTTGATTGAAGTGCAGTTAGAAAACCTAAAAATGCCGAAGTGCCCGCTTTATGAAGAGGTGCTTGATACACATATGTTCGGTCTATCACGCCAAATTGATTTTGCGGTCCGTCTTGGACTCATTTCAGACATTGAAGGTAAAGGACTGCTCGATTCATTGGAACAAAAGCTGTCCGCCCTCGCGGAAGCTTCAGATTTATGAACCTTATACTCAAACTGTGCAAGCGGCGCTGTTTGAGTATTTTTTTATAATGGGTCAGTGATTGTTGTACATAAGGAAGTGAAAACATGAAAACTCGGTTTCGGTATTTTGATTTCTCGTTGTTCATTGCAGTGCTCATGCTCGTCGGAATCAGTTCGATCATGATTTATAGTGCGAGCGTGTGGAATCGCGGCGATTACGCGAACAGCGGTTTGTTCTATCGCCAACTCGTCTACGCAGGAATCGGGATTGTCGTCTACTTCATTGCGACGATGTTCCGCTATGAGAACTTTAGAAAACCTAATATTTTGTACGGCCTCTATTTCATATCGGTCGTACTGTTGTTCATCACGTGGGCGATGCCACCACTCAACGGGGCGCGCGCCTGGCTCATCATCGGCAGCTTTACGATTCAACCGGTCGAGATCGCCAAATTCGTGTTGATTCTACTGCTCGCCAACTATTATCACCAGTTGTGGAATGGGGAGCTGAAAGGGTTGCCTGGTCGACTAGGGCGAGCCGCTGTCACTAAAAAAGGAATCCGGGCTCAGTTTGGTGCCTTCTTCATGATACCGGTCATCTACTTCTTTTTCCCATACGCCATCGCCATCAACGGACAGCCGGATATGGGGGGCTTGTTCGTCCTCGGGGCCATCATGTTCCTCATGTGGCTTGCCGTCGGGGCGCCGCTTCGGATCATCGTGCCTGCTGTGCTCGCCGGGGTTGGACTTGTCTATCTGATGTTCACGACAATATTCTCGGAGAACCAGCGCAGCCGGATCGAAGTCGTTTTCAATCCATTCATGGACCCTGAAGGCTACGGGCACCAATTGCTCATGTCAATCATCTCGATCGTCCATGGGGGCTTGACCGGCGTCGGTCTCGGGAACAGTTATCAGAAGTATGGGTACTTGCCGGAACCGGAGACGGACTATATCATGTCCATCATCGCTGAAGAGCTCGGCTTTATCGGGGTCGTCGTCGTCCTCGCCTTGCTGTTCTTCATCGCTTTCCGGGCCGTCAATATCGCCAACCATAGCGATAGTCATTTCGCGATGTTCGTCTCGTTCGGCATCGCCGCTCAAATCATGGTCCAAACCGGAATCAATATCGGTGCCATGTCCGGTTGGTTCCCGGGTACAGGTGTCACGCTCCCGCTCGTCAGTTACGGTGGGACGTCACTCATCATGACGATGGGGATTCTCGGTGTGCTCAGTAGCATCTCGATGCGAAATCGGCACCGGGAAGCGACGAAACGGGCAGAAATTCGGGAGAAATCCGCAGAAAACGTTCAAAGTTCATCATTGCATGTTGTAAGGTAAAAAGGATTGAACTACTTAAATGGGGGGATGTATGTTGAAATCAATTAGCAAATTACTCGTAGCCAACCGTGGTGAAATCGCCATTCGCGTGTTCCGTGCCGCCACTGAATTAGGGATGCGCACGGTCGCCGTCTATTCTCAAGAAGACAGCGGCTCGTTACACCGCTTTAAAGCGGATGAAGCTTACTTGATTGGTCTCGATAAAAAACCGATTGACGCTTATCTCGATATCGAGGACGTGATCCGCATCGCGAAACAGTCGGGGGCTGACGCGATTCATCCAGGTTACGGATTCTTGTCTGAGAATATCGAACTCGCACGTCGTTGCCGTGAAGAAGGCATCATCTTCGTCGGTCCGAACGAATCGCACCTTCATGCGTTCGGGGATAAAGTTCGGGCCCGTCAAAGTGCGATCGCAGCCGGACTCCCGGTCATTCCAGGTTCGAACGGACCACTCACGTCTTATGAGGACGCTTTAGACTTTGCGAACGAGCACGGCTTCCCGCTCATGGTCAAAGCCGCGATGGGCGGAGGCGGCCGCGGGATGCGTGTCATCCGTACGGAAGCCGAGATGAAAGATTTGATTGAACGTGCCAAGTCAGAAGCGAAGCAAGCGTTCGGTTCAGACGAAGTGTACATAGAAAAACTAGTGGAACGCCCGAAACACATCGAGGTCCAAATCCTCGGGGATGACCACGGGAACATCATTCACTTGTTCGAACGCGACTGCTCGGTCCAGCGCCGTCACCAAAAAGTCGTCGAAGTCGCACCTTGTGTGACGTTATCGGATGCGTCGCGTCAAGCCATCTGTGACGCAGCCGTGAAACTGATGCGCCACGTCGGCTACATCAATGCCGGTACGGTCGAATTCCTCGTCACGGAAGACGAGTCGTTCTACTTCATCGAAGTCAACCCACGTATTCAAGTCGAGCATACGATCACCGAGATGGTGACTGGCTTCGATATCGTCCAGACGCAACTCATGATCGCACAAGGTGAGTCGCTCCACGGCGACGTCATCCACATGCCGAAACAAGAAGATATCAAATTGCTCGGTTACGCGATCCAATCGCGTGTCACGTCGGAAGACCCGGCCAACAACTTCATGCCGGATACCGGTAAAATCATGGCCTACCGTTCTCCGGGCGGCTTCGGCGTCCGACTTGACGGTGGGAACGCCTACGTCGGTGCTGAGATTTCACCATATTACGATTCGCTCCTCGTGAAGCTGTCGACACATGGCATGACGTTCGAACAGGCCGCTTCGAAGATGGTCCGTAACTTGAACGAGTTCCGGATTCGTGGCATCAAGACGAACATCCCGTTCTTAATCAATGTGATGAAGCATCAGAACTTCATCAGCGGCGACTATAACACGTCGTTCATCGATGAGACGCCGGAACTGTTCGTCTTCCCGAAACGGAAAGACCGCGGGACGAAATTGCTCAACTATATCGGCGATGTCACGGTGAACGGATTCCCGGGCGTCGGTTTGAAAGACAAGCCGATCAGCCGCTCGGTCCGGATTCCGCAAGAGCTGCCGGCTGAAGCCAAACCGGGCACGAAACAGATTTTGACGGAACTTGGTCCGGATGGCCTCGCCAACTGGATTAAGCGCCAGCCCGAACTGTTATTGACGGATACGACGATGCGCGACGCGCACCAGTCTCTGCTCGCGACACGGATGCGGACGCAAGACATCATCAATATCGCCGAACCGACGAGCAAGCTCATGCCGGAGCTGTTCTCGGTCGAGGCATGGGGCGGGGCCACGTTCGACGTCGCCTATCGTTTCCTCTCAGAAGACCCTTGGGTACGTCTCATGCGTCTCCGTGAGAAGATGCCGAACGTGTTGATTCAAATGTTGCTCCGCGGTGCCAACGCCGTCGGGTATAAGAACTATGCCGACAACGTCATCGAGAAGTTCGTGCACGAGGCGGCCTATGCCGGCGTCGATGTGTTCCGGATCTTTGACAGCTTGAACAATCTTGAGTCGATTCAACTCGCGATTGACGCGACGTTACCGACCGGCAAAGTCGCCGAGGCAGCGGTTTGTTATACAGGTGACTTGTATGACGGTAGCCGTCCGAAATACCACTTGCCGTATTACGTCGACTTGGCGAAGAAACTTGAAGCGAGCGGGGCTCACATCCTTGCCATCAAGGACATGGCCGGCCTGCTCAAACCGGAATCGGCGTACGCGCTCGTCTCGGCATTGAAAGATGCCGTTGACTTGCCGATCCACTTGCATACGCACGACGCGTCGGGTAACGGGATCTTCACTTACGCCCGGGCGACAGATGCGGGCGTCGATATCGTCGACGTGGCTGCGAGCTCGATGTCGGGGATGACGTCACAGCCTTCAGGCGGCAGCTTGATTTATGCGCTTGACCATCACGCGCGTCAACCGAAAATCGATGCGAAGCATTACGAGGTCATCAGCGATTACTGGCAAGACGTGCGTCATAACTACGAGCCGTTCGAGAGCGACATGCGCGCTTCGAACCCGTCGGTATATGAGCACGAGATGCCGGGCGGACAGTACTCGAACTTGCAGCAACAAGCGAAAGCGGTCGGATTGGGTGACCGTTGGAGCGAAGTGAAGTCGATGTATGCCCGTGTCAACATGTTGTTCGGGGATATCGTCAAAGTGACACCGTCGTCGAAAGTCGTCGGCGACATGGCGCTATTCATGGTCCAGCATAACTTGAGCGAACAAGATGTGATTGACCGCGGTCACCAACTCGACTTCCCGGATTCGGTCGTCGAGATGATGCGCGGCGAACTCGGGACGCCTCCAGGAGGGTTCCCGACCGATGTCCAGCAAGCAATTCTTAAAGGTGAGAAGCCGCTTGACGTACGTCCAGGTAAGTTGATTGAGCCGTATGATTTTGAAGCGGCCCAGTTGAAACTGTTCGAGAAACTTGATCGTCCGGTGACGGACTTCGAATTGCTCTCGAACGCATTGTATCCGAAAGTGTTTGAAGACTATGTCACGCATTCGACGACATACGGGGATGTATCGGTTCTTGACACGTTGACGTTCTTCTACGGATTGAACGTCGGGGAGACGATTCAAGTTGAAATCGAGACCGGGAAGACACTCATCATCAAACTCGTTCAAATCAGTGCGGCGAACGAGGACGGCATCCGTCTCGTCTCATACGAGATGAACGGCGTCCCTCGTGAAATCGAGATTAAAGACGTGAACGTGAAGTCGGCGACGACGAGCCGTCCGAAAGTAGACCGGGCGAACCCGAAACAAGTCGGCGCTTCGATGCCAGGTTCAGTGTTGAAAGTGCTCGTCGAACCGGGTAGCCGTGTCCACCGCGGGGAACAGCTCCTCGTCACGGAAGCGATGAAGATGGAGACGACGGTCCAAGCCGCGCAAGACGGAGAAGTCAAAGCGGTCCATATTAAAGAAGGCGACACAATCCAAAGTGACGACTTATTGATTGAGTTTGTATAATGAAAAGAAGCATAGCCGCGCTATGCTTCTTTTTTAGATAGGAGTGGGAGAGATGAGACGAGTATGCTGGTTTCGATCGGATTTTCGATTGACAGATAATCATATGTTACACCGGGCCTTGAAAGACGCTGATTCCGACGATGAGATGGAGTTCGTTTTTTGGCTCAACCCTAACTATTGCGAGCCGTTCGAGACGCGCCACGATTACTTTTTCGCGACGATGCGTCAATTCATGGACGAGTTGGAAGAACGCGGGCTCGGACTTCGGGTCATCGTGGCCGATACGGCAGAACAGTTCGTCGAAGTGCTCGGTGAACTTGATGTGCTCTACTTCAACGCCGAGTATGTCGAACCGTTCAAACAGCGGGACGACGCCGTCATTCAGGCGCTCGGGGAAGCGGTCAAAGTCATCCGCCTGCTCGACCGCCATTTGTTCGTCCCGAATGCGTTCACGAAAAAAGACGGCGATCCGTATAAGGTATACACGCCATTTAAAAAAGCAGCCTATGCCGAGGCGCCGCCCGCGCCGTATAAGGTCGACGTGAATGCGTTGAAGCGTCACGTGACGACAGGGCATGAAGTCCCGGTCGAATTGAAGCGTCAGTTCGATCGCTGTGAGCGTTCGTGGAAAGCGCTTGGCGAAGCAGCAGCCAAACGTCGTTTGAGCGACTTCGTCGCGAATCGGATCGATGCGTACGATGAAGACCGCGACATCCCGGCCATCGCCGGCACGAGCCGTCTGTCTCCGTATCTCCGGACCGGGGTGCTCTCCATCCGGACCGTGACGGAAGCGGTGTTGAAGGCGCCGAAATCGAGCGGACGCGACACATATTACGATGAGTTGTTATGGCGCGAATTTTACTATATGATCATGGTCCAATTCCCGGGACTGAAAGACCGTCCGTTCAACGACAAGTATAAGCATCTCGATTGGGAGAACGATGACGAGAACTTCCAGGCGTGGTGTGACGGAAAGACGGGCTACCCGATCGTCGACGCGGCGATGCGGCAATTGAATGAGACGGGCTGGATGCATAACCGGCTTCGCATGATTGTCGCCTCGTTCTTGTCGAAGCATCTGATGATAGACTGGCGGAAAGGGGAACGCTATTTCGAACAGAAGCTGATCGACTATGAAGCAGCCTCGAATATCGGGGGTTGGCAATGGGCGGCTTCGGTCGGGACGGATGCAGTGCCGTACTTCCGTATCTTCAATCCGACGACGCAATCCGAGAAGTTCGATGGGGACGGGACGTTCATCCGGAAGTACGTGCCCGAACTCGCGAATCTCGACAAAAAAGCGATTCATTTCCCTGACTTGACCGAGCGGGATGGATACGTCGACCCAATCGTCGACCATAAGGAAGCGCGTGCCCGGGCACTCGAGCGGTTCAAGGACGCGCAGTAAATAGGCATCAAAAAAAGGAGCGATGCCGTCGCTCCTTTTTTTGTACGTGATTAAATGGATTGTTGTCGTGCGGCCTCGGTCGTCTGTTTCTGACTCCGATACGCATGATATGCCAAGTACGAGATAATCCCGAAATAGCAGGTAATCAAGAAGGCGTGGAGAAGCGGGACGTACGTGGCGTGTCCCCCAAGGACGATCCACGCACCCGTGCCGACTTGAAGCAGGATGAAGAACAGCGAGGCCCACATGCCGGTCTCGACGAGGCGGTTCGTCTCCCGACGTGCCAAGTAGAGGACGTATAATGTATAGAAGACGAGCAATCCGGCCATGATGCGGTGCCCCATTTGGACGTACGACTCGAACGTCCACACGTTCTGGTCACAAATCGGCCAGCCGACACAGGCGTATGTCGCGCCGAGGTGACGGACGTAAGCGCCCGTATAGACGACGACCATCGTATAAATCGTCAAGCCGTAAAGATGAACCTTCAACCGTTCGGAGACGGCCCGATGCACGCGTTCCCCTTCGAATAAGAGAATCGTCAAGATGAGCAGCGATGCGAACGAGACGAGCGAGATGCCGAAGTGGAGCGCGAGAATCGCGTCCGATTGTTGCCAAATGACGGCCCCGGCACCGATAATCGATTGGATGAGCATGAAAATGAACGCGAGGAACGCGAACACTTTGACATCATACCGGTTCTTGACGACCGCAAACGTCCAAATCGTCAAGGCGATGATGAGCAGTCCCTCGATGCCAGAGACGACACGATGACTGTACTCGATCATCGTTTCGACGCTCGGATTGGTCGGGATCAGTTTCCCGTGGCAGAGCGGCCAATCCGTTCCGCACCCGTCGCCGGAGTCCGTCTTTGTCACGGTTCCACCCATGATCAGGACGAGCATCATCCCGAGCGTGACGAGCGCTGAAAATAGTGCGAGTTTTTTATGCATTCGTTTCCACCTGCTTTTGAGAAAAATCACTAGAATTGTGCCTTGTAAGTTTATATTTTTTTCGCCATACTTATTATACGGCTTTACGTCGTAAAAACGAAACGGAAAAGCTTGCAATCGCTATCAAAATCGTTATTCTAGTATTAACATGGCGTTTTTACTGTGACAATTATCACACGTTTGTCACAAAAAACTAGCTATTTTACAAGCATAAACGACGTATTCTTTTTGAAAATATGGTATCTTTGTTATGAGTTAGGTGAACTTTGTTCATATTGTGTTTTTTCTGTGAAAAGAATACGTGGATTTCGTGATTAGTAGGGGGGTCAGTATGACAAAAGTCAACCCAGGAACAATGGCAGAAGTAGAATATACAGAATCCGCCTCGTTCCGCGACTATGTTGCTCTGGCAAAAATGGGAATCGTTCGCGCCAACTTGTTGTTGGTATTCGCCGGTTTCTTTGTAGCAGCAACATATCAGAGTGATACGCCAGTCTTTTATTTATTTGAGGTTTGGCCGCAGCTCTTATTAACGATGTTAGGAAGCGCACTCGTCATCTCCGGGAGTTGTTACCTAAACAACTTCGTGGACCGTGATATCGATTACTTGATGGGACGTACAGACAATCGGCCGAGTGTCACCGGTAAAATTTCAGGAGAACGGATTTTGCTCCTTGGATTAACGCAGCTTGCGATCGGGACATTGCTCTTATTGATCGTCTCGTATGTGGCAGCAGTCTTCGGTTTAATCGGGGCATTTTTTTATGTCGTCATTTATACGATGTGGCTTAAACGGACGCATACGTTGAACACGGTCGTCGGCAGCATCTCCGGAGCGGTACCGCCGCTCATCGGTTGGGCAGCCATCGATCCTGCGCTTCATATCGACGCGTGGCTCATGTTCCTCGTCATGTTCTTGTGGCAACCGCCACACTTCCTCGCGCTCGCCATGCGGCGTGTCGAGGAGTATCGAGCGGCCGGCATTCCGATGCTACCGGTCGTCAACGGCTTTGCGATTACAAAGCGTCAAATCATCTGGTGGATTGCGACGCTGATTCCAGCATCGCTCTTGTTCATGCATTACGGGTTAGTCTACGTAATCATTGCAGCCGGTCTTGGGGGCTACTGGTTATATCTCGGGTTGAAAGGTTTTAAAGCCGAGGATGAAATCAAGTGGGCAAACAAAATGTTCTTTTATTCATTAATTTATTTAGTCGTGTGGATTGTCGCGCTGATTTTGACGGCAGCACTAGCGTAATCACACTCACTATATAGAAACCATTACACATCATTTTGGGAGAAAGTGGGGATTGTTGTGAAATCATTTAAAAAGCTTCTGTTTGGCATCGTCCCGATGATGATGTTCGCACTGCTATTATCAGGGTGCGGCGTTGAGGGATTGTCTGCATTGAAGCCGATGGGAGAAGGCGCTGAAATTCAGCTCCGGATCATTATCATCAGTTTGGTACTTATGCTCTTCGTACTCGTCATCGTATCGATCATTTACGTTTACGTGCTCATGAAGTTCCGTCGTAAAGACGATTCGATTCCGAAGCAAGTCGAAGGAAGCAGCACGCTCGAGATGATTTGGACAGTCGTGCCAATCATCTTGCTCATCATTCTCGCTGTACCGACAATCACGACGACTGTCGAACTCGCGAAAGCGAAAGAAGCGAAAAAAGAAGAAGAAATCAATGTTACGGCTAACTTGTACTGGTGGGAGTTTGAATATCCGAACGCAGGCGTCGTCACGGGACAAGAACTTGTCATCCCGGTCGGCAAACGTGTCGGCATCAACTTGACATCGAAAGACGTCATCCACTCGTTCTGGGTACCGGCTTTATCTGGTAAAACGGACACGAACCCAGGCCTTGATAACGAAATGTGGTTGCATGCAAATGAACCAGGTACGTTCTTCGGGAAATGTGCCGAGCTTTGCGGACCGTCACACGCGCTCATGGACTTCAAAGTCATCGCACTCGAACAAGAAGATTACGACAAATGGCTCGAAGACATGAAAGCTCAGCAAGACGCGAACACAGAAAAACTTGTTGCCGATAACCAAAACTTGACGACAGGTGAGGCCGTTTACGTCGAGAGCTGCTTGAGCTGTCACGGCGGCGGGAAAGTCGCGCCTAGTCTGACAAACTTCGGCGATCGCGAAAAGTTAGCTGGTTATCTTGAAAACAACGAAGAGAAATTGAAAGAATGGATTCGTGATCCTCAAGAATTGAAACAAGGCGCGCTCATGCCTGGCTTCGGTGAAGGCCAAATCAGTGATGAAGAGTTAGATGCACTCGTTGACTTCTTGTACGATCAGAAGATTGACTAACGGGAAAAGGGGGATTTCACGTGGCACAGACCACTGCATTGCAGCAACCGCGTAAATACAATGGCATCATGGATTGGGTTACGACGGTTGACCACAAAAAAATCGGTATTTTGTATTTGTTCTCAGGAATCTTCTTCCTCCTTCTCGGTGGAATTGAAGCATTACTTATTCGGTGGCAACTCGTTCGTCCGATGAACGACTTCGTCAGCGGCGAAACGTTTAACCAATTGATTACGATGCACGGGACGACGATGATCTTCCTAGCGGCCATGCCGATGTTATTCGGATTCATGAACGCCGTCGTACCACTTCAAATCGGGGCACGCGATGTCGCGTTCCCGTTCATTAACTCACTCGGATTCTGGTTGTTCTTCTTCGGTGGTGTCATGTTGAACCTTAGCTGGTTCTTCGGCGCAGCTCCGAACGCAGGCTGGACGGCGTACGCGCCGCTCTCGACACAACCGGAAGCATCAGGGGTCGACTTCTATGCCCTTGGTCTTCAAATTTCAGGTTTCGGTTCACTCATGGCCGGGATTAACTTCCTCGTCACGATTTTGAACATGCGTGCTCCAGGTATGAAACTCATGCGGATGCCGCTCTTCACGTGGACGACGTTCGTCGCTTCGGCGTTGATCGTCTTCGCGTTCCCACCGCTCACAGTCGGATTGTTCATGTTGATGTTCGAACGCTTGTTCGGAGCCGTTTACTTCGACCCGGCAGCCGGCGGTAACGTAGTCATCTGGGAACACCTCTTCTGGATCTTCGGACACCCGGAAGTATACATCTTGATTTTACCGGCGTTCGGTATTTTCTCGGAAATTATTCCGACATTCGCTCGTAAACGCCTATTCGGTTATACAACGATGGTCTTCGCAACGATGCTCATCGGTTTCCTCGGATTCATGGTTTGGGTCCACCACATGTTCACGGTCGGTCTTGGACCGGTCGCCAACTCGATTTTCGCTGTCGCAACAATGGCCATCGCCGTTCCGACAGGGGTCAAAATCTTCAACTGGTTGTTCACACTATGGGGCGGACAAATCAAGTTCAACGTCGCGATGCTCTACTCGGTCGCATTCATTCCATCATTCCTCGTCGGGGGAATGACAGGGGTCATGCTTTCGGTCGCACCGGCCGACTATCAGTACCACGATAGTTACTTCGTTGTCGCTCACTTCCACTACGTAATCGTAGGTGGGGTCGTTTACGGTCTATTTGCAGGACTTTACTACTGGTTCCCGCTCATGTTCGGCAAAGCGCTCTCTGAGAAGCTTGGCTACTGGCAGTTCTGGTTGTTCTTCATCGGGTTCCACTTGACGTTCTTCCCGCAACATTTCCTCGGATTATTCGGGATGCCACGCCGCGTCTTCACATACCTTCCGAACCAAGGGTTTGAGACGATGAACTTGCTGTCGACAATCGGAGCCTTCTTCATGGGTGTGTCGACGATCGTCTTGCTCGTCGCTGTTGTGAAAGCATTCTTGTCGAAACAACGCGTCAAGCCGGACCATTGGGAAGATGGACGTACATTGGAGTGGACGCTTCCTGTACCGACTCCAGAGTACAACTTTGCACAAACACCGCTTGTCAAAGGTCTCGATACGTTCTGGCTCGAGAAGATGGCGGGCAACAAACGGGTATCTGTCGCTGAACCAGTAGCAGACATCCACATGCCGAACAACTCGATTATCCCGTTCTTCATGTCACTCGGCTTGTTCATCGCCGGACTCGGAGCGATTTTCCAAATGGATAACGCAGTTGTCGGTTGGTCACTCATCGTGATCGGATTGCTCATCACATTCGTGTCGATGTTCCTCCGTTCATGGATTGACGACCATGGCTTCTACATTCCAAAATCGAAGATCGAAGCGGATTTGAAAGCGATTCGTGAGAAAGGAGACCAATAAATGGCACATGCAGTCGAAAAACACCCGGTGACCGGAATTCCGGCCAATCCAGAGAAAGCCACGCTGGAAGGGAAAAATAAATATGTAGCCTTCTGGTTCTTCCTCGGTGGAGAGACCGTTCTCTTCGCCTCGCTCTTCGGAACGTATGTCGGTCTACTCAACTCTGGTGCGCCAGAGGAACTTCGTTCTTACAATATCTTTGAGATGGGGCTCGTCTTCTTAATGACGATGCTCCTCCTCACAAGTTCGCTCACAAGTGTTCTCGCCATGATGAACATGAAAGCGAACAATCCAGGCCGCATGAAGTTTTGGTTGGTGATTACGCTTCTCCTCGGGGCAGGTTTCCTTGGAGCTGAGATTTACGAGTTCATCCACTACTACCATATCGGTCACACGTTCACGTCGAGCGCGTTCGGATCTGCGTTCTACACGCTCGTCGGTTTCCACGGCGCGCACGTCACGTTCGGTCTACTTTGGATCACGACGCTGTTGATTCGCAACTGGAACCGTCCAATCGATGTGTACAACGCACCGAAGTTTTACGTGTCGAGCCTGTACTGGCACTTTATCGACGTCGTCTGGGTTTTCATCTTCTCAATCGTCTACCTCTTAGGGATGGTGAGCTAACATGGAAAAACAACCAATCAACGAATCACACAAACAGTTAGAGCTTGAAGTAAAAGCCGAGTCACGCCGCGAGTATCAACTCCAGTTGATCAGCTTCGCGATGATGATTTTGCTCACATTCGTCGCGTTCGGCGCCGTATACGCTGAACTCATGCCGGTGTGGGCGGCAGGTGGTTTCTTAATCATCCTCGCCATCATCCAAGTGTTCTTGCAGCTGTATATCTTCATGCATATGAACAACCGTGGCAACACGTGGATCGTCGGAATGATGTGGCTTGGCATTTTTGTCGCCATCATTACAGTCGCTGCACTTCGCTTGCTCATTTGGTAAATGTGACAAAGGATTGAACATCTGTGGAAACATAGATGATTCAGTCCTTTTTGCTTTACTTCAAAAATAAAGGAATAGTAATCTTGAAGTGAACGGTTTCATTGGTTTGGGAGAGAAAGAAAAGGGGTGAAGGGATGCTCTGGAATACATCAGAGCTACTCAAACAGTTCGATTGGATGACACTTTGGAGTCCATGGTTCGGATTGTTGATGGTAGGGTTGTACGTCCTCTATGCGGTCGTCACAGAGAAAATGGCGAAGCGAGGGTACGAGTCGACCACGTTACTACAAAAGTTCAGTATGTTATCCGCCATTTTATTGTATTACATCGGTTTCGGAAGTCCGGTCGATGTTCTCGCACACATCATCTTCTCGGTACACATGTTGCAGATGGTGCTCGTCTATGTTCTCGCACCGGCGCTCGTCGTGTACGGGATGCCGTATTGGGTGTTCGAGAAATTATTTAGCTATAAGGTGATTGGGCCGACGCTTAAGTTTATGACAAAACCTTTGATCGCACTCGTTTTGTTCAATGCATTATTCACGTTTTACCACATGCCATTCATCTTTGACTACGTCTTGACAAACTATGGTGTGCACCGTATCTTCCACGGCGCCCTCGTCGTCTTCAGTTTGACGATGTGGTATCCGGTCATCGCACCGTTCCTCTCAGAAGAAGAGGAAGGGATGTCAGATTTGAAGCGGATGGTATACATCATCGCGAACGGTGTGCTCTTGACACCGGCCTGTGCGTTCATCATCTTCAGCCAAGGTATCTTGTATGACGCCTATACGGACGCGGAGACGTTCGCAACGGTGCTCGGCTACTGTATGCCGAACGGCGATGTGTCGGGTCTCGATTTGAATGCGCTCATGGGAGCGACGAACAGCGCTCTCGAAGACCAACGTTTCGGCGGGGTATTGATGAAGCTCGGTCAAGAAGTCGTCTACGGTTTCTTCTTCGGCTGGACGTTCTTCGGTTGGGTGCGCCGGACGAAATCGCTTGCGATTGACGAAGGCATGTCGTTCACACCGCAAGAACCAAAAGAGAAAAAATGAACTAAGTCAAAGGGGAAACTACGATGAACTATCTTGCCTTGATCAGTGTGACATTCATTGTCATCAGTGCTATTTTAGTAGCGATTGGATGGACGATCATTGCGCGCGATCGCCGCAACGTCGACAAGCATAAGAAAGTCATGACGGCCGCCGCAATCGCCGCGACGACATTCTTCATTCTTTACGTCTCACGGACGATTTTTGTCGGCAATACCGCTTTCGGAGGACCAGATTCTGTGAAGCCTTACTATTTGGCGTTCATGATTTTCCATATCCTGCTCGCGACGACGGGTGGGGTCCTCGGATTGATCACGCTTTACCTCGGCTATAAAAATAAAGTCGAGAAACACCGTAAAATCGGACCGAAAGCCTCGGTCGTCTGGTTTTTCACAGCGATTACAGGCGTGACGGTATACGTCCTCCTTTATGTCGCCTATGACCCGGGTGAGACGACGAACGTCTTCCGTGCCATTATCGGCGGGTGAATCGAGAGAGGGGGATGAGGATGAAACGGAACAGCTATATGACGGTCGGCTTGACGGTCGCCATTCTGGTGGCAATCGGTGTGGCCTCGTACTTCTTTTTCTTTAAAGAAGAGGACCTGCCCGTCATCCAAGAGCCGACCCCGTTCACGTTGACGAACGCGCTCGACGGTCAGTCGTACAATTCGGATAATGGCAAAGTCAAAATCGTCACGTTCTTCTATACGAACTGTCCGGACATCTGCCCGCTCACGTTGCGTGACTTCATGAAGCTCGAGCAAGAGTTGAAAGCGAACGACCTGTACGGGACGGACGTCGAGCTCGTCGCCATCACTGTCGACCCTGAAGTCGATACGGTGCCGGTCCTCGAGAATTATGGGGAGGCGTTTCAAGCCGAACCGACGGGCTGGAAGATGTTGACCGGGGACCAGGCCGATATCGACCGCATCACGCGTCAGCTTCAATTCTATTATTCGAAAGCGAACAGCGGACTCGTCACGCATGCGACGACGATGTATATCATCGACCGTCAGCACGACGTCCGTGCGGTCGCCCAAATGGCCACGGCAGGAGAAAAACCCGTCGATATCGAAACCATTATGGAGGACGTGTTAGTACTCGCGGCAGAAAAGGAGTGAAGAAGATGAATGATACGATGGCTGTCATCGGAAATGATTATTCCTATGGAGATGTGACGATCGCCGAGCGGGCGATTGAGGATTTGATTGCTTGCAGTGCAATCGAATTCGGATTGCGCGAAGTGAAGGTCGTGTCCGTCTCGAAAGAGCGATACGATTATCAAATCGTTGCACCCGTCTCACTCGTTGAGGCTGAACGCTTATATCGGTACGTGCGCGACCAGTTCGACTTGTTGCTCGGACAAGTCGATGTGACGCTCAACGTCATCGCGACATGACAAAAGGGAGACCCTCGGCGGGTCCTCCCTTTTTTGTATGCTGATGATTTATTTTGTCTATATTTTCCAAGATTCAACTCTGGTAAGATGAAAAGAGTAGTTACGGTACACGACTCATCGAGGGGGAAATCAGATGCAACAGCAAGCGTTGGTCGTCATCGACATTCAGAATGACATCACGAAAAATTACAAAGCGATCATCGACAACATCAACACATCAATCGATTGGGCGGTCGCCAAGGGACTTCATGTCGTCTATATTCGGCATGAGAACTTATCTGCGGGGACGAGAACGTTCAAAACCGGGACGCGCGGGGCGGAATTAGTCCCAGATTTGAAGATTGTGTCTGATCACGTGTTCACCAAATACAAGGGCAACGCCTTGACGAGCGAGGCGTTCGCGACGTTCATTGAACAGCACGGCATCGACACGTTCTATATCACCGGGGGCGATGCGACCGCCTGTGTGAAGTCGACGTGTTACAATCTGCGGAAATCCGACTATACGGTTAGCGTCCTGTCGGATTGCATCACGAGCTATGACTTGAAGAAAATCGACGACATGATTGCGTATTACGAGGGTAAGGGCTGCACCATCATCCAATCAGAGGACTTGTCGGCGTAACTTGCTCTGCCGATGCTTACCTCGGTTCGTTATATGTGTCCATAAGAAAAACCCCTTCGCTTATGCAAGGGGTTTTACTTCGAGTGTCTCAGCGAGTGCGGCTAGACGACGCTCGCAATCACGGACGATTTCTTCTGGGAACTCTTCGTCGTACTCGACGCCGTGCGGGTAGTAATGTTTTCCGAGAATTGGTGTCAACATTTTGACGACCGCATGACGGTCCTCGATTTGGCCTTCGATTGCATATACCGGTAAGCGAAGGTAGAACGTCTCGCCTGTCGATTGTTTCTCGTACTTCATGTCATACGTTGCACGCTCATAGTCCCAAGCGCCTTCACGGATGAAATGATGATGATCCATGATCGTCTCGAGCAAACCGAAGCGGATCTCTTTTCCCTCGATGTGGAACTGCTCAAATTTCATCATAATCCCCCTTTTCCCTAATAAACCTCATATGTCATCATATCATATTCGAAAACGTTCTTGGAATAACGTGTGTTCAAATTGTGAAAAAAAGATGAACGCCTCAAGCGCGGGTGTCGAGGTAATGGTTGATTTTGTCTGTAAGCCTCACACCGAGCGGCATGAGTCCCTCTGAGCCGAAGAAGACGTTGAACTCTAAAATGTAAAATTCACCGTCGGCGACGATGACGTCGAAGGCCGCGTGATTGATGTGGAGCGTCTTGGCGATGTCGAGCACTTCCGCGACGACGTCTTCCGGGATATCATCATATGAGAACTGGGCGCCTTGGGCGACGTTGTTCAAGAACGCCTCGCTGACACGCCAATACGAACCGACGACTTCTTCACCGATGACGATGATTCGCAGGTCACGGTCGTTCGGGATGTATTGCTGGACGTAAAACGTCTCGTGCTTGTCGACGTACTTGAGCCAATCCTGTTCATGCTTGATGAGCCAGACGCCTTGTCCCATCGACGACTTGGCCGTCTTGGCGACGAACGGATACTCGAACTCTTCCAAAACACGCTCAATCGTATAAGGGTTTTTCCCGTAGATGAGCGTCTTCGGGATTCGGTGCGGGAACGTCGCCTTGAAGGCGCGCGTCATCTCAATCTTATCGTGCCCGAGGTGATACGTGGCTGGAGACGGGAAAATCGGTTTATTGAGTCCGTAGATGATCGAGTTAACCATCCAATATTCAGGGAACAAGACGAGGTCGGCTGCTCTTACTTTATCGAGCTGGTCGTAATAATATTCAGGTTTCGCATAGTCGGTCTTAATGCCGGCCGAGCGAATCATATTGAATGAGACTTTTTTCATAGCGAGGTGCAGGTGCGCACCTGTTCACTTCCTTTCTGGTTGGACGCTTGACAGTCATATTCAATTATAAAGCCGATTGCTTACAGAGGGAATCAAATGTGTTAAAATCATGGCAGAAAGGGTGAAAGCCATGATTATTACTGAACAGACGATCGCCCTGCTCGATCAAACGGAATCGTTAGCCGATTTGATTGAAGCGAGCGAGTCGTTCCAAACATATATTGCCACGAAACAAGCGCGAGCCCAATCAGAGGAAGCGCGTCTCGTGGAACGTGAGTTCTTGCGGATGAAAGAAGATTACGAGTACGTACAGCGGTTCGGGAAACATCACCCGGACCACGATCGCATTAAAAAAGAGATGCATCTCGTCAAACGGCGTCTCGATGTCCAGCCAGAAGTGGCCGCATTTAAAAAAGCGGAACGCAGTTTAGATAAGCTGCTCGGGGAAGTGAGTGAGCTGTTGGCCTTCTCGGTTTCTCCAAAAATCAAAGTCCCGACCGGAAACCCGTTCTTCGACGAAGGCGGATGTTCAGGCGGAGGAAGTTGTGGAGGCGGAAGCTGTGGATGTGCCATCTAAGACGTTTGAGTTGAATGGTCGAATCGGGTTCGTCGTTTACGTCCAATCGTTGAAACAAGTGAAGGCGTTGCGTCGCTATGCGAACCTGTATTACGTGTCAAAGCGGGAGAAGTACGCCTTCTTGTATACCGACCTTGATGGACATGAGGCGATTCTCGAACAAGTGAGCGCGTTGCCGTTCGTCGAAGCGGTCGTCCGCAGTGAGCGGCCGTTCGTCGCGGAAACGTACGAATCGAAGCAGAAATAACACAGAGATGAAGGCGGCACCGCCTTCATCTTTTGTGGTGAAGGAGAACGAATATGCGAGTGATTTCAGGAGAAAGAAAAGGGACCCGACTCAAGGCGGTCCCGGGGTCGGCCACACGACCAACGACAGATAAAGTAAAAGAATCGTTATTCAACATCATCGGTCCTTATTTCGCCGGGGGCGATGCGCTTGACCTATACGCCGGGAGCGGCGGTCTAGGAATCGAGGCGTTGTCACGGGGGTGTGACCATGCCGTGTTCGTCGACAAGCAACGAAAGGCGATTCAGACGGTCACAGACAATTTGCAGACGACACGTTACGAGTCGAAAGCGACGGTGCTCCAACAAGACGCTCGCTCTGTTCTCGACCAACTCGTCCTCAAAGGTCAGCCGTTTAAACTGATATTCATGGACCCGCCGTACCATGCGGAGGAACATGTGCCGTTTTTACAAATCATTGAAACGAACCGGCTGTTGACGGACAACGGTGTCGTCGTCTGCGAGCACGGCAGCGACGTGACGTTGCCGGACCGAGTCGGGCAGTTGGAAAAAATCAAGGTGCAACGCTACTCGGACGTGATTACGATCAGCTTTTACGAGTATGCAGCGACCGAGGAGTGAGAACATGTCAAAACGTATCGCGATTTGCCCGGGGAGCTTTGACCCGATTACGAACGGCCATTTAGATATCATCGAGCGGGCGGCGGCTATCTTCGACGAAGTTATAGTCGCCGTGCTCGAAAACTCGAGTAAGGCACCTCTCTTTAACGTGGAAGAGCGTCTGTCGCTCATTCGTGAGGTGACCACACATTTACCGAACGTCACCGCCGACGCGTTTGGCGGTCTGCTCGTCGAATATGCCGCCAAGCGTGAGGCGGCGACCATCGTCCGTGGCCTGCGGGCCGTCTCGGACTTCGAGTATGAGCTTCAAATCGCATCGATCAATAAAAAGTTGAATGAGAACGTGGAGACGTTGTTCATGATGACGAACAGCCAGTACTCGTTCCTCAGCTCTTCGATTGTGAAAGAAGTCGCCAAATACGGGGCGTCCGTCGCCGAGCTCGTCCCGGAGCAAGTCGAACTCGCGTTGCGGCAAAAATATGAAGTGAGTCCCGGACAATGAAGTCGCTCAAAATCGGTTTCGGTCTGCTCGTGGCTGTCCTGATTTTCTTGTTCGTGCCACTCCCGTATTACATCACGTATCCGGGCGAGGCGACGACGATCGAAGAGTTCATGACGGTCGAGGGCGGGGACAAAGAACCGGGCGAACTGAAGATGGTGACCATCTCGCAACGCCGGGCGACACCGCTCTGGCTCGTCGGCAGCTGGTTCACCCCGTTCACGGAGGCGAGTCCGGCCAGCCGCTATCTGTATGACGGGGAAAGCGAGGCGGACTACGAACGCAGACAAGAGTTGTTGATGTCGTCGTCGCAACAAGCGGCGATTCAATACGCCTATGAGTTGGCGGACGCCGATGTGACGGTGACGTTTGACGGCATGTACGTCTCGGCCCCAATCACGGGGTCGCTCGCCGCGAACGTCTTGAAGCCGGGTGACATCATCACGGCGCTCGATGGCCAATCGTTCGCATCGCGCCTTGACTTTATCGAACGCGTCGCCTCATTTGAAGCCGGCGATGAAGTCTCTGTCACGCTTGAACGTGACGGTCGCGAACGTGAGGTCGATACGCTGATTCAACCGATTGACCGGAGCGGGGACCGGGTCGGGCTTGGGATTTATGAGCCGCTGCCCGTCCAGGACGTGCGCACGGACCCGGACGTCTCGTTCGAACTGACGAACGTCGGCGGACCGTCGGCCGGCCTCATGTTCACGCTCGAGATTTTTGATCAGTTGACGCCGGGCGATTTGACGGGCGGTGCCGTCATTGCCGGAACGGGAACGGTCGATGAGTTAGGGAACGTCGGGCCGATTGGCGGGGCATGGCAAAAAATCGTAGCTGCGGACGAGGCTGGGGCATCCGTGTTCTTCGTGCCGGCCGGGTCGAACTACGACGAGGCGATGGAGTCGCTCGACCGACTCGAGAGCGACATTGAAGTCGTTCCCGTCAAGACGGTCGAGGAAGCCATCGATTATTTAGAATCGATGAATTGAGGAGTTTGCATATGTTCGACGAGTGACCGATTTCCGAGCGGAAGGCGATACGCCTCGGTCACTCGAGCCTCGAACGCAAGATCGGGATGGTACTTGCTGAGGAGCGGTACGTCTTTTTTTATGTCCTTTAACACAGTGCGCCCGATTGTGTTGAACGCGAGCGGACGGATATACGGTACGTCGTCGAACCGTTCCGGCAACTCGTCCTGTCGCCAATGGATGAGGATGGCGACGAGCGCTCGTTGGATGGACGTCCGGGTATAACGTCTCGTCAATAAGCGGGCGAGCGCCTGTTCGAACGTCGGCTCGAGCCCGGCTTGAATCAAGCGGGGCGACAGCGAGCTGTCGATACCGACGAGTTGCTCAAGTACGTCTTTCGGGGTCGTCCGCAGCTTATATTGAAGGACGGGCCAATAAAGTGACCAATGCGCCATCGGATTGTCCTGAAACAGCGTTCTCGTGGCGTCAGGGACGGCCCGGACCAGACCTGACTCTAAGTAGTGGGCGCGCACGCCCGTGGCCGACATGACGTCTGAGACGCTCGGGTCATGGTATCCGGCCCCGAGACGGCGAATCGTGTGCAGTTCGATGGACGTCGCCGCTTTCGCGTAGTGATAGGCGAGAATGTTGTTCGGGAGCGTCAAATCAAAGTCGGGATAGAGTGACCCGAACGCCTCGCTCGACGCCTTGGCGGAAGAACGTCCATTGTCCAACGCTTCTTTGAACGCCGTCTGATAGGCTGGAGTCGCTTCGATGTTGGCCGCCGCCGCCTGGGTAACGTCGCTGATGTCGCCGCTCTCGCTACCGAAGGACAGCGTTTGACAACGTACGCGCTCGGCGATGGCGACCGCGGCGCTCGCGAACCGGTCGGCCCGGTGCACGCCGAAACGAGTCGGGAGTTCGATGACGAGGTCGATCGCGCCCGTTTGGACGGCGGCGCGGGCCCGGCTCCATTTGTCGAAAGCTGCCGGCTCGCCGCGCTGGGTGAACTGGGCACTCATGACGGCGATGACAGCGTCAGCGTCTGTTTCGATCCGGGCTCGTTCCGCCTGATGGAGGTGCCCGTTATGGAACGGATTGTACTCGGCAATGATGGCCGTTTTTCGCATAAAATTACTCCTTTGCATTGTCGATTGGATTGGTGTAAGATGGATAAGTACGCTTTGGCAAAGCGCCGTCGTCAACTGATTTTAGTGTAAAGAAAAAACATTGACAAAACAAGTTGGCCTATCTATAATTCATATTGTTGCAATTGAGGTGATTCGGATGAAGTGGTCTATTGCACAGCTACTTAAGCTACGAAACCAGGGTGACAGTTTTACCATCGATGAGATGGTCGAACTACCAGAGCTTACTCAGCTCCATCCGGATATCCGTTCGATTCGTCCGGTGCATGTGCACGGGAATGCGTCGTTCACATCTAATCAAGTTACATTCAATCTGAAGATTCAAGGTGACCTGACGTTGCCAGATGCGCGTACGTTGGATGATGTCATTTATGAATTCGATATTGAATCGCTCGAGCCTTTCTTTTTGGAGAATGGGCGTTATACGGAGCAATTCGATGATGTCAATTTGCCAGAAGGAAATACGATTGATCTGCGACCGATCGTAAAAGAGCTCATCATGTTAGACGTCCCAATGCAAATCTTTGGGAACGAAACAGACAAAACTCAGGTTGAAGGGGAAGGCTGGTCCGTCATTGACGAGCAGCCGGACGACCAACCAAAAATTGACCCGCGCCTCGCGGGGCTCGCTGACTTGTTCTCTAAAAAAGAGGACGAGAACGGCTAACTTTTCAAGGAGGTGGACAACGATGGCAGTACCATTCCGTAGAACGTCGAAAACTCGCAAACGTCTTCGTCGTACTCACTTCAAACTCAACGTACCTGGTATGAACGAGTGCCCGAACTGTGGCGAAATGAAGCTTTCTCACCGTGTATGCAAATCTTGCGGACACTACAACGGTAAAGAAGTAACAAGCAAATAATGCGAAAAGAAGCGGTCTCCTCGGAGGCCGCTTCTTTTTTTATTTTTGGGTCGTGGAAACAGATTGTGGTAAACTTTTCAGTGCAGACTAGACGTGGAGGGATGGCCAATGAAGCCGATTAAACGAATTGGGATTATCGGGAACGGCGCCGTCGGCATGTTGATGGCTTCGCTGTTCGAACCGGACTATACGGTGACCCTCTATGGCCGTGTTGACGAGGCATCGACTGTGATGATCGAACGTACCGGCGTCACGCAGGGAACGGTTCAGGTTCGCCTCTGTCCGGTGACGAAAATCATTGAGACGGAGCAGGACGTGTTCTTTGTGACGACGAAAGCGCATCAGGTCGAGGCGGCGACGGAACGATTGTCCGGCGACGTACCCGTATTCATCTGTTCGAACGGAATCGCGCATCTCGACTATGCACGTACGAAAGGATTCCACCTCGGTGTGGTCGAACATGGTGTGAGCCGCGATGGCCATCGGCTTCAGCATACCGGGCTCGGGCGCATCCGCATCGGCAGCCTCGGCTCGCTCGAAGAGATGTCGTTCAACGCGTCACCGCTCACTGTCGTGTGGGAGACGGATATCGAACAAGTCGTCACCGAGAAACTATTCGCCAACGCAATCATCAATCCGATTACGGCGCTCTGCCGTGTCGAGAACGGTGCGGTCGCCGTACCGCCTTGCCGCGATATCGCGACGGCGCTTTACGAAGAACTGACGATGTTGTTCGACCGTCACGTCCCGTATACATATATCGACACGATTATCGACAAGACGGCACACAATCGTTCTTCGATGCTACGTGACATCGAGGCGGGGCGCCAGACCGAGGTCGACGCCATCTTGACGCCGCTCTTGAAACGTGCCGACGAACGAGGCGTCACATTGACCGTCATTCCGGTCATGCAAAAATTAATTTTAGGAGCGAGCGTATCGTGCTAGTGTATATCGTTTCATTTCCACTCGTCATTTGGTTTATGGTGTATATGATACTTAGAAAAATTATGCCGAAATCGGTTAATACGTTCAAACTCGCCTGTGACGCCGGCGTGATCCTTTGGTTTTATGCATGTGCGGTTCTGCTCGAAGCGATTGTCGGGATCGATTTGATCTGGCTGTTGCTTGCGGTCTGTGCCGCCATCTTCCCGGCCAACGCGATTTGGCAACGGATTCGCCATGAGGATGTCGTCTATTCGAAGATGTTCGTACACGGGTGGCGCTTATTGTTTCTGGTGCTCGTCCCGGCCCACATCGTCTTGTTTACGATTGGCATCGCACGAGAGATGATGTATTAATCGTTTGAAAGGAAGTCGTTATACGTGAGGATAGAGTCGCTAGACGCCATGTACGCCCCATCGTCTCCGATGATGCAAGTGGAGACGGGCTATTCGAAATGGCTGGACTATACAGGGATGGATGAGCTCGAGGTGAGGGCGGACGAACTGATGAACCGTTCCTTCAAGCATTTGCCCGCGCTCGTCGACATTTTGCGAGACCAACAAGCCGTCCACGGTCCGATTTCTCCGGCGCTCGAATCAAAACTCGAAGCGTTGGCCGCCGGTGAGGCGTTCACGATGGTGACCGGGCAACAAGTCGGGGTGTTCGGTGGTCCGTTGTTCGCGGTGTATAAACTGTTGACCGTGCTGAAGAAGACCAGACAGGCGGAAGCGAAATTGAACAAACCGGTCCTCCCGATCTTTTGGATGGCGACGGAGGATCATGATTATGCCGAAATCAATCATGTCTTCGTGAGCCAACCGCTGTCGCGTCAACTGCGCAAAGAGGCGTTGTCGACCGTCCCGCTCGCCGGGAAGGCGTCGGTCGGAGAATTGGAATTCGATCGCCTTAAAATCGAACTCGTGCAAATGTTGCAACGCCTCTTGTTATCCGAGACGGAGACGCGTTATACGACGACGCTCTATCATGAGCTCGTCGATGTGATTCAAGCGAGCCATTCGTTCGCCCAATTCTTCGGTCAAATGATGCGTCGGTTTGTCGGCACGGACTTCATCCTGTTCGACCCGCACCAGCCGGAAGTTCGGGCCCTCGAGCGCGACGCGTTCAAACGGTTGATCACGGAACACGATCGCTTGCAGGCGGCGCTGCACGATTCGTTCGAGGACGGGATGCCGATTGTCGAGTTGAATCGGGAAGCGGCCCACCTGTTCTATCACGATGGGACGCGCGAACTGTTGACGAAACAGGACGGGCTCTTCACGACGAAGCGGGGCCACCGCTTCACGGAGGCTGAGCTGATTCAACAAGTGGAAACGCACCCGGAGCGGTTCTCGAACAACGTCGTGTCCCGTCCACTCATGCAGGACCACTTGTTCCCGACACTCGCCTATATCGCAGGTCCTGGTGAAATCGCCTATTGGCTTCAACTTCGTCCCTTGTTCCATGTCCTCGATTGGAAGATGCCACTGTTGCTTCCACGGCTCGGGGCCGTGCTCGTCTCGGCGAACGATGAGAAGAAGCTCGCCCAAGAAGGCGTGACGCTCGTCGACTATTTGGCGGACCCGTTACCGGATCACACGTTCGATGATGAAGCGTTTGACCAAAACCTGTATGCGTACCGGACGCTCACGGAAGCAATCGGGCGCGAGGCAGGCAAACACGGCCACCGGTTTGATGCGAAGGCACGCCATGTGCTCGAACGCCTTGGCGACGAGATGCGAGCTGAAGCGAAACGCAACCAATATCGCTTGAACAGTCGCCGGATTCATCTATCGACACGGCTCTTGCCGATGGACGCCCCGCAAGAACGGATTTGGTCGATGGTCCCTTTGTTAAACCGTCACGGTCTCGATTTGTTCGAG
The DNA here is from genome assembly GCF_018618395.1 of Exiguobacterium sp. s149. Lineage (NCBI taxonomy): Bacteria > Bacillati > Bacillota > Bacilli > Caryophanales > Exiguobacterium > Exiguobacterium sp. s149. Next base: position 152,954 of record NZ_JACSLZ010000004.1, on the reverse strand, counting down.
CGTTTACGCCGGACTTATGAACAAGCTGATTTCGAGCGATGTTTGGTCAAATTGTAACCGAAATGTGCTCGATTGAGATGGTTCCCAGAAATTTGTGGGAACCATTTTTTGTTTGTTACCTTTTTGTTTCCTCTTTTCGCTAAAAAGCTATGCGGCGCTTGACATTTTTATGATAAAGTAAACGTAATAAAATAGTTGAAAAATGTAGGTTGAGAGGGTTTTTGTATGTTTGAGCATGAAACGGTATTAAAAATGGAGTCCATTGAGGGATTAAATATTAAGCCAGACGGGATTTATGTCGATTGTACGTTAGGAGGAGCCGGTCACAGCGAAGAAATCGTCAAGCGTTTGACGACAGGCCATCTATACGCCTTCGACCAAGACGACGTCGCGCTCAAGCACGCGAGTGAGCGGCTGGCTCCATATGAGGACCGGGTTACGTTCATTAAAAGCAATTTCGTCCATTTGAAAGACGAACTGTTGGCGCGGGGAATCACTCAGGTCGATGGGGTATTGTTCGACCTTGGCGTATCGTCGCCGCAGCTCGATGAGGCCGAACGTGGCTTTAGCTACAATTACGACGCACCGCTCGATATGCGTATGGACCGTTCACGCGAGCTGTCCGCGTATCACGTCGTCAACGAATGGCCGTTCGGAGATCTTGCCCGCATCTTCTTTACATACGGGGAAGAAAAATTCTCCAAACAGATTGCGCGTAAGATTGAGCAGGCCCGTGCCGTCAAACCGATCGAGACGACGTTCGAACTCGTCGAATTGATTAAAGACGCAATTCCGGCGCCAGCTCGACGAAAAGGCGGTCATCCTGCGAAGCGGACGTTCCAAGCCATCCGCATCGCCGTCAACGATGAGTTGAACGTGTTCGACCGTGCCGTCCAAGACGCGATCGACATGCTCGCCATCAACGGACGCATTTGCGTCATCACGTTCCATTCGTTAGAAGATCGAATTTGTAAGCAAGTGTTCAAAGAGAAAAGCCAGCATCCGCCGTTACCGCCCGGATTGCCGGTCATCCCGAAAGAGTTTGAACCCGAACTGAAATTGATCACGCGCAAGCCGATCACAGCCGGGGACGACGAGCTCGAAGGCAACCGCCGGGCCCGTTCTGCCAAACTCCGGGTCGCAGAAAAACAAAAATAGACTGTACGTAGGAGGGATACCTGATGCCAGAAGCTGCTCGTAAGGCTCTGCAGCCTCAAGTTACGCCGAATCGAAATCCGATTCCGCAAGAACGACCAATACCAGCTCCAAAACGACGTACGTTGACTTTGTTCGAATCCATCCTGTACCCGACCATGATTGGTTCAGTTGTCCTGTTCGGTGGCATCACGGTATCGAAACATAACGAAGCGTACAACATCATGCGCGATACGGCTTTAATCACACAAGAGACGAACACGATCGCCAAAGAGAATGAAGAATTGAAGTATGAGATCGCCCAACTAAGCTCACCTGAGAGAATCTATGCGATTGCTGAAAAGCTCGGAATGCAATTCAATGAGAACAACGTCAAGGTGATTGACTGATGAATTCTCTACAACAGAGTAAAAAAAGAGTGGCGTGGGTGGCGATTGTTTGCTTCACACCGCTCTTTTTATTTTTTGTCGGTTGGTTCTTCTATTTGTCCGTCTTCCAGACGTACAAAGGCGAGAACATGCTCGCGTTCGCTGAGGAAGAGCGTTGGAAAGCGGTCAGTACGCTAAAAGCGGAGCGGGGCGAGATATATGACCGGTTCGGACAACCGATCGCCATCAACATCCCGTCTTACCGCATCGTGGCCGTATTGAAACTCGGTGGCGAACGGGTCGAGAACAAGACGCTCATGCCCGATGAGTTCGCCGAGGCCGCCAAGCAACTCGCGACCGTCATTCCGATGACTGAGGCCGATATTTTGAAGCGGCTCGAGCAGAACAAAGATCGCGGTCAAATCGAGTTCGGCGTACCGGGCCGCGATTTGACGGTCGATCAAAAAGAAGAGATTGAGGCGTTCGAGATTCCAGGGGTCACGTTCGTCGAAGAGCCGAAACGTTACTATCCGAACAAAGTGTTCGCTTCGAGTGTCGTCGGCTATGCCCAGAAAATCGATCAGAACGGTCGGATCGAACTCGTCGGTGAGCTTGGTATCGAAAAATCACTCAACGATGTCTTGAGTGAGTCGTATGGGCTGTACCGTTTCGAGAAAGACTTGGCCGGACGCCAAATCGTCTCGAGCGACGAACAATTGAAGATCGACCCGGAAGACGGGGCCGACGTGCAACTCACGCTCGACCACCGGATTCAACAGCTGCTCGATACGAAAATGGAAGAACTGTATCAAGAATACAAACCGAAGAATGCGACGGCGATTATCATGGACCCGAAGACCGGCGAAATCATCGCCTTGTCGGACCGTCCTTCGTTTGACCCGAACACGCGCGAAATCAGCTCGTATAGCAACTTCTCGGTGTCGTCTCGTTTCGAGCCGGGGTCAACAATGAAAATCTTCACGTTGGCCGCCGCCATTAACGAAGGCGTCTATAATCCGAATGAACTGTATAAATCGGGTTCATATAAGTATGGCAAGACCGTATTCAATGATTACAACATTACCGGATGGGGTACGATTCCTATGGTAGAAGGCGTCTGGCATTCGTCGAACGTCGCGTTCTCGATTCTTGCGAACGAGCGTCTCGGCCTAAGCCGCTATGAGGATTATTTCAACGCCTTCAAGTTTGATCAACGCACAGGCGTCGACTTACCGGGCGAGGTCAACAGCCAATTCGATTTCGAGAGCCCGTTGAACGTCTTGATCACGGCATGGGGCCAATCGACGGCTGTCACGCCGATGCAGATATTACAAGCGACGTCGGCCATCGCGACCGATGGGACGATGAAGCAACCCCATGTCATCAAGAAAGTCGTCAACCGTGAGACCGGTGAAACGATTCGGACGAAGAATCCAAAAATCGTCGGACAACCAATCACGGCCGAGGCGGCCAAACAGACGCGGGAAGCGCTCGATGGCGTCGTCAACAGCGATGTCGGGACGGGACAATTGTACGCCCTCGACAACTATCGCGTCGTCGGTAAGACCGGAACGGCGCAAATCGCCGAGAACGGGAAGTACTTGAGTGGACAATACATCCATTCGTTCGTCGGCATGGCGCCGGAAGACGACCCGGAACTCGTCATGTATATCGCCGTCGATCGTCCGAACGGTGACTCATCAACGACGGGACCACGCATCATGGCACCGCTGTTCAAAGATGTGATGGACGTCGCGCTCCGCTATCGGAGCGTCGAGCCGGACAAGCAAGCGAAATCGATTGACGCCTCGACGAAAACGACGGCATCGTTCGTCGACCAAGGTCGTGATGACGCTGTGAAGGAAGCCAAAGCGGCCGCGTTCACACCGGTGGCACTCGGTAACGGTGAGACGGTCACGGCGCAAAGTCCGGTCGAAGGCCAACCGTACGTCGTCGGTGAGCGGTTGCTGTTAAAGACGGCGGACTCGTTCGCGATGCCGACGCTCAAGGGCTGGTCACTTCGTGACGTGAAGCGGTTAGCAACGCTTTATCAATTGAATTTAGAAATAGACGGCACCGGCTTTGTCACATCTCAATCGATTGGGAAAGGCAAGCCCGTCAAGACGGGAGCGACGCTGAAAGTGAAGCTCGCGTCACCGTCGAACTAACGCAAAGGGATGAAGAGGGCCTCGGCTCTCTTTTCCTTTGTCACAGGAGGAAATGGTTATGGAACAGTTGACGATTCAAACACTCGCATCTTGGTTTGGGATGGAAATACATGATTCGCGCGAGGTCCACCACGTCGCGACCGACTCGCGAGACGACAATGCCGACGGCTTGTTCGTCCCGATTATCGGGGCGCGCGTCGATGGACATGATTACATCGAGGCTGCCATCAAGCAAGGGGCGATCGTGACGTTTTGGGAACAAGACCGTCCGTTGCCGGAAGGGATTATCGCCATCCCGGTCTCCTCACCGTTAACAGCACTTCAAGAAGCAGCTGCCCGCTACTTGGCGGAAATTAATCCGAAAGTCGTCGCCATCACCGGGTCGAACGGGAAGACGTCAACGAAAGACATGATTGCCGTCGTGCTCGGCGAGACGTTCAAGACGCATAAGACGGCCGGAAACTTTAACTCGGACGTCGGATTGCCGCTCACCGTGCTCCGAATGCCACGCGACACCGAAGTCGCTGTTCTCGAGATGGGCATGAACGGGTTCGGGCAAATCGAGTTGCTTTCGAAGCTCGCCAAACCGGACATCGCTTTCGTCACGAATATCGGCGAGTCACACGGCGAACAAGTAGGGGGGCGTGAGGGGATCGCCAAGGCCAAGCTCGAGATTAAAGCCGGGTTGAAACCGGACGGTGTCTTAATCGTTGATGCCGATGAGCCGCTCCTAAATGAGGCAGGCGGGTACCGCGTCGGATACGATTCGACTGCGGACGGTAAGCTCGAGGTCGTGGAGGCGACGTTTGACGCCTCGATTTTCCGCTACAATAACGAGCTGTATGAGTTGAAAGTGCTCGGGGCCCATCAAATCCGCAACGCCGCCTATGCGATTGCCTGCGGTCTCAAGTTCGGGTTAGGGCATGACACGATTCAACGTGGTCTTGACCGCGTCCAGTTGACGTCGATGCGGATGGAGAAACGGATGTTCGGCGATGCCCACTTGGTCAATGACGCCTATAACGCGAGCCCGACGTCGATGATTGCCGCCGTCGAGACGATTAAAACGCTAGAAGGGTTCTCACGCCGCGTCCTCGTTCTCGGGGACATGTATGAACTCGGGACGGACGAGATTGCTCAGCACGAACAAGTCGGTCATTGCATCACGGCCCCGGTCACGGATTGCATCCTCATCGGAGAAAAAGCGAAATGGATCGCGGCAGGCATCACCGACCCGCGTGTGAACGTGACAATGGTGCCGACGGTCGAGGAAGCGAAAGTCCTCCTCGGCAGTTATCAACGCCCCCAGACTGTGATATTGTTAAAAGCATCGCGAGGACTGGCGCTCGAGCGTCTAGTTCAATAAACAGAGTAGTGAGGTACGAACATGTTAATCAGTTTAATCGTCTTAATCAGTTCGTTATTGACCGTATTGGTAGTCATGCCGCGGGCCATCCCGGCACTTCGTAACTTAAAGTTTGGCCAAGAAATCCGTGACGAAGGTCCGGGTTGGCACCAAAAGAAATCAGGCACGCCGACGATGGGCGGCATCGTCATCTTGCTCGCCCTCGTCATCGGTTTTCTCGTCTCGGTCGTCTTCGGTGAAGCCGTCGCCGGGTTCGGTACGCTCTTGTTCGTGACCCTCGCCTTCGGGGTGATCGGTTTCCTCGACGACTACATCAAAGTCGTCAACAAACGCAACCTCGGTTTGACGTCGCTTCAGAAATTGATTGGTCAAATCGTCGTCTCGGTCTTGTTCGTTTGGTTCCTCTCACTCGGTGGGGCACTTGATACGACGATTCAAATCCCGTTCACTTCGATCGCGTTTGATACGGGCTGGTTCTATGTCGCCATCGTCATCTTCTGGCTCGTCGGTTTCTCGAACGCGGTCAATTTGACGGACGGCCTCGACGGTCTCGTCTCATTCTCGGCCATCCCGACGTTCGCTTTCTTCGGCATCTATGCCCTCGGGCAAGACGAAGTGGGCATCGCTTGGTTCGCCTTCAGTGCGGTCGGCGCCTTGCTCGGTTTCCTCGTCTTCAATAAATACCCGGCGAAAATCTTTATGGGTGACACGGGATCGCTCGCCCTCGGTGGTGCGGTCGCCGGCCTCGCGCTCATGCTCAAGCTCGAGCTGTTGCTCGTCTTCGTCGGAATCATCTTTGTCATCGAAACGCTCAGCGTCATCTTGCAAGTGCTCTCGTTTAAAACGACGGGCAAACGAATCTTTAAGATGAGCCCGATTCATCACCATTTCGAAATGGTCGGTTGGTCAGAATGGCGCATCGTCTTGACGTTCGGTGGAATTAGCTTAATCACGGCAGTCTTGTCGTTACTACTCATGTAATGGATGGTGGAAGACATGCAACAACAGTGGAACGATAAACGAGTTCTCGTACTCGGCGCGGCACGGAGCGGCATCGCCGCGGCCGCTTACTTAAGAAATGTCGGCGCGAACGTGACCATCAACACCGGGAGCGAACCGTCAACGGAAGAACGGATGAAAATCGAAGCGCTCGGCATCAACGGTGTTTTCGGTGCCCATCCGCTCGAATTGCTCGACACGACGGACGTGATCGTCAAAAACCCGGGTATCCCGTATCACATCCCGCTCCTTCAAACAGCGCTTGAGCGGAAGATCCCGATTTATACCGAAGTCGAACTCGCCTACTTGGCGACCGATGCCAAGTTTGTCGCCATCACCGGCTCGAACGGCAAGACGACGACGACCACGCTCGTCCATGAATTGCTCAAAGGAGGAAGTCGTCCTGTCCATGTGGCAGGGAATATCGGTTTCCCGGCAATCGAAGTCGCATCGAAAGCGAAGCAGGGCGACATCATCGTCATCGAACTATCGAGCTTCCAACTGATGGGCGTCGAACAGTTCCATCCGCAAGCGGCGGCACTGTTGAACTTGTCACCGGCGCATTTGGATTATCATGGTGACTTCGAATCGTATGCCGACGCCAAAGGGAACTTGTTCCGGAACATGACGGCAACAGACCGTGTCGTCGTCAAGGGCAGTGACACCGAAGTGATGAAACGCGTCCCGGCCGATCTCGATGCTTCGACGTTCGGTTACGACAGCGGGGATGCGCATGTCACCGACGGCTGGATTACGTTGCACGGCAAGCGGGTCATCCGGGTCGAGGATCTCGCCCTCGGCGGGGCCCATAACGTGGAGAACGTGTTGGCGGCCTTGTTGCTCGTCGAACCGTTCGATATCCCGGCCGAACATATCGATCGTGTGTTGCGCACGTTCGGTGGCGTGGCCCACCGAACGGAAAGTCTTGGCCAAGTGCTCGGACGCCGGGTTTATAACGACTCGAAAGCGACGAACAACGTGGCGGCCGAAGCGGCATTGAGCGGATTCGATGCCCCGATCATTTGGGTGTGTGGGGGACTTGAACGTGGAGCCGAATTGGATTCACTCATTCCGGCGCTCGGACGCGTCAAAGCCATCATCTCGTACGGTGAGACGGCAGGGCGTTTCCAAGCACTCGGTGAAGCCGAGCAGATTCCATCGTTCGCGGTCGATACGCTCGACGCAGCCGTACCGCTCGCATTTGAACAGTCAGCCCCAGACGACGTGATTTTATTGTCACCGGCCTGTGCGAGCTGGGACCAATATAAGACGTTTGAAGAGCGCGGCGAACATTTTGTCCGCCTCGTCCATGCATATGAGGAGGCCAATCGATGAAAATCATGATTTCTGGTGGAGGAACGGGTGGCCATATCTACCCGGCACTCGCTCTCCTTGATACGCTCAAACAGCGCCATCCGAACCTCGAGGTGCTCTACATCGGCACTGAGAACGGTCTCGAGGCCGATCTCGTTCCACGCGCTGGTGTGCCGTTCAAATCGATTCGAATCGCCGGGCTCAAACGGTCGTTGTCGCTAGACAACGTCAAGACGGCCTATTGGTTTGTCCAATCCGTCCTGATGTTGCGTAAAGAGATGAAGACGTTCCGTCCGGACGTCGTCATCGGCACGGGCGGATTCGTCTCAGGTCCGGTCGTCTTCACCGCACAACAACTCGGCATCCCGACGATTCTGCATGAACAGAACAGCATCCCGGGCTTGACGAACAAATTCTTATCGAAGAAAGCCGACCGGGTCGCCTTGTCGTTCGCAGGTTCGGAATCACAGTTCCCCGATGCAAACGTCCGTGTCATCGGTAACCCGCGCGGGAGCGAAGTGTTGAAGACGACGGTGAATGAAGCCGCCGTCCGGGCCGAGTACGGTATCGATGAACGTCCAATCGTCTTGATTTATGGCGGTAGCCGTGGAGCCGAGGCCATCAACCGGGCCGTCATCGAGGCCATCCCGGAGCTTGCGAGCGAACCGGTGAACGTGCTCTACGTGACCGGGAACGTCCATTATGACAACGTCGTGGCGAAGGCGCCGAAAGCCGATAACGTCCACGTGTTGCCGTACGTTTACGACATGCCCGAACTGCTCGCTTGTGCAAGTCTTGTCGTGTCACGGGCCGGTGCCTCGACCATCTCGGAATTGACGGCGCTCGGTTTACCGAGCATCTTGATTCCGAGCCCGTACGTGACGGCTGACCATCAGACGAAAAACGCCTCGGCGCTCGTCGAGAGCGGTGCGGCCGAACTGATTAAAGAAGGGGATTTGACGGGCGAATCGCTCGTCCGCTCAATCCGGCATGTATTGGCCCATCACGATGAGATGGCCGCAGCCTCGAAACGGTTAGGATTCCCGCACGCCGCGGAGTCGCTCGCCGACCTCGTCGAAGAAGTCCGCGGATAAAAGGAGAGTAGCCATGGAGACACGTCAGAATACCGTTCGTAGTTTGGAAGACCGGATCCCGTATATGAAAGATCAACGCCGTAAGAAAGCGAACCGACGGTTGTCGACCATCCTGTTGTTGTTCGCGGTGTTGATTGCGCTCGTCGTATATATGCAGACATCGGTGTCTGATGTGAAAGCGGTGAACGTGAACGGCCTGTCTTGGTTGACAGAAGCGTATGTGCTCGCCGAAACGGACATCGACACGTCCACGAAAATTGTTCAAGTCTCGCCGAACGGGATTGAACAGGAACTTCGTAAAGTGCCTGGCGTGAAAGATGTCAACGTCGACCGTTCTTGGTATAACGTCGTGACGATTGACGTTGAAGAAGAGAAAATGATTGCTTACTCTCGAACGGACGAAGAGGAAGTCGTCGTCCTCGCTGATGGTTCGTTGCATCCGACCGGGTCAATCACGGATCCAGCGAAACTAAAAGATGGTCCGTTGTTGCGTGAATTCACGGATTCGGCGGAACTCGAGAAAATCGCGAGTGAACTCGAGCAAGTCGATGACGCGATGCGGGCCCGAATGTCAGAAATCGTCTTCTCGAAACAGAAAGGCGAACCGACGCGATATGAGATTTATATGAACGACGGTAACACGATTCAGACGCCGACGTTCAAGCTCAGTCAAACGGTATCGAAATACGGCGAAATCTATGAGAACATTCCAAAAGGACAACGCGGAACCGTCGTTATGGATGGTGGATATTATTTCGTCCCGTACGAAAAACCGAAAGAATAATCTGAATTTTTACAGCCCTTAGACACATAAGGGCTGTTTTTTTATCGATTGTAATCGAATTGACACCCCAAAACTGCGTAATTTGTAGGATTCTACCTTTTCTCACTATCTTATTTGTTGTAAACTTAGACGTGAGATATCTTGCCGGACCTAACAATATTTTTGGATATCTGTAACAATGTAACGGAATTCAATCACAGAAATTAAAGCGCGGAGGTGTTTCCCTTTTGGAAGCGAATGGTTATGTGGCCGCATTGGATATAGGAACGTCAGAAATTAAGCTCGTCGTGGGTGAATTACTCGGGGGAACGCTTAACATTTTGGCGGAGGGGTGTGCCCCGTCTGCAGGAGTAAAACGTGGCGCCGTCGTCGACATCGATAAGACGGTTCAAGCCATCAAGCAAGCCGTTGAACATGCCGAAGCGGCGCTAGGTGATCAAATTCGGTCGGTATACGTTGCCATCGAAGGGGAACATATCCAAATCGCCCCATGTCATGGAATTGCATCAGTCAAACGAGAAGACCAAGAAATTACGGATACAGACGTCATCGAAGTCATCAATTCGGCGCAAGTTATGCGCTTGCCGGATGAGATGAGCGTCATCGATGTTATTCCTTCTTCTTTCACGGTCGATCAACAGACAGGTGTCGTCGATCCCCGCGGAATGCTCGGTTACCGTTTAGAGATGCACGGTAAGATGGTGACCGGTTCGAAGACGATTTTACATAGCATTCGTCGTTCCATCGAACGGGCAGGATTGAAACTAGAAGGTTTCGTCCTCGGCAACTTGGCGCTCGGCATGAGTGCGGCATCGGTCGATGAAATCGATCTTGGCATCGGTTTGGTCGATATCGGACATGAAAAAACGACCGTCTCGGTCTTCTATCGAGGCGACCTCGTCTACTCATATATCCTTCCGGTCGGAGGCGATCATATGACGCGCGACTTGGTGTATAAGCTCAATTGCAAATACCAAGACGCCAAAGTGGCGAAAGAAGAATACGGACTTGCCCTTGAAGAGATGGCAGACGTCTCAGAAGGATTCTCGTTCACGAACATCAACGGGGAAGTCACGTTCGAACCGCAATCAGAAATTAGTTACGTTTTAGAGGCAAGAATAGAGGAAATGTTCACACTCGTGTTGAATAGAGTGCAAAAGGTAGGCGTTCCAACGCTCAGCGGAGGCTATCTCCTCTGTGGTGGGGCCGCTGCTTTACCTGGCATCCAAGAACTAGCGACTCGTGTCATGGGTCAAAAGACGAGACTGTATCAGCCATCGTCGATTGGCGTCAGACATCCGAAATACGCGACCGCGGTCGGCGTCCTCAAGTACGTGCTTATGAGCGATCACCACGTCTCGAAGTCACGACTTGAAAAGCCGGATGACCGTGTAGCCGTCGCAAAACCAGACGGCGCGTCTCAATCCGGGAACGACCATGACCACGACGATAATGTGGTTCAGGACGACCGCGAGACGAAAAACGGTTTCGGTAGATTAATGGAAAAATTATTTGGCGTGTAAATTTGACGTTGTGTTAACAATTGGAAATTACGTAGGGGGATACCTGAAATGATGTACTTTGATGAGGCGATTGACGCCGTAGCAAAAATTAAAGTAATTGGAGTCGGGGGCGGCGGTTCAAACGCTGTCAACCGCATGATCGAGCACGGAGTACAAGGTGTCGAGTTCATCGCCGTCAACACGGACGCGCAAGCACTCAACATGTCGAAAGCGGACGTGAAGCTTCAACTCGGAGCGAAATTGACGCGTGGCCTCGGTGCCGGCGCTAATCCGGATATCGGTAAAAAAGCGGCAGAAGAGAGCCGTGAGCAGTTGATTGAAGCGCTCGATGGCGCGGATATGGTCTTCGTCACAGCTGGAATGGGCGGAGGAACCGGAACGGGAGCAGCACCTGTCATCGCCGAGATTTCAAAAGAAATCGGAGCGCTCACAGTTGGTGTCGTCACGAAACCGTTCATGTTTGAAGGACGCAAACGTATGCAACACGCCCAACACGGGATTCAAGCGTTCAAAGAAAAAGTTGATACACTCATCGTCATTCCAAACGACAAGTTGCTTGAAATCGTCGAGCGCAACACGCCGATGATCGAAGCGTTCCGTGAAGCGGATAACGTCCTTCGCCAAGGTGTCCAAGGGATCACGGACTTGATTGCCATTCCTGGTCTCATCAACCTTGACTTCGCTGACGTCAAGACGATCATGACTGAAAAAGGTTCGGCGCTCATGGGTGTCGGTGTCGCCACTGGCGAGAACCGTGCCGTTGAAGCAGCGAAGAAAGCCATCTCATCTCCACTTCTCGAGTCTTCAATCGAAGGCGCGAAAGGTGTCTTGATGAACATCACGGGCGGACTTAGCCTCAGCTTGTACGAAGTCACGGAAGCTGCTCAAATCGTTCAAAGTGCCGCTGATGAAGAAGTGAACTTGATTTTCGGTTCCGTCATCAACGAAAACTTGAACGACGAGATTATCGTTACCGTGATTGCAACTGAATTCGCAGAAGAAGCGCAAGGGACGAACCCGTTCCTTCAGCAACCGAAGAAACAACCGGAAGCTGAAGTGAACCGTGAGGCTCAACCGAAAGCGCAAGAAGCTGCGCCACAAGATGAAGGGAACTTCCATAGACCGGTCTATGGTGGGGACGTCCCAGACGAGACGATCAACATCCCAGCGTTCGTAAGACAACGCCGTAACTAAACAACAGGGGGTGCCGGTTCTCGGCATCCCCTTTTTCTAAAAAAGGAGAATCATATGCGACTGTTACATACATGGGAAACCGAGACGTATCGCTATCAGGCTTATGTGACGACCCGGACGGACGGACATAATCAAGGCAACGTCGGACTCCACGTCGGCGATGACGCAGAACAGGTCGTCGCCAATCGGGAGTACTTCTTTGACGCGGCGGGTCTCGCCCTCGCGGATTCGGTCTGGGCCGACCAAGTCCATCAGACGAACGTTGAAGTCGTCGGCGACGCCGACCGCGGCAGAGGCGCCTATCGCTATGACGAGACGATTCCGGCGACGGACGGTCTCATCACGACGGCCGACGCGTTGCCACTCGCCCTCGTCTTTGCCGACTGCGTCCCGCTGTTCTTCTGTGCCGAGCACCATGGCGTCATCGGTGTGGCGCATGCCGGTTGGAAAGGGACGGTCGGGAACATTGTCGCCGCGATGACGGATGCGTTCGCCACGCTCGGTGTTCCGGCCGAAGCGATCGACATGTTCGTCGGGCCAGCCATCACAGCCGAGCATTATGAGGTCGACCGCCGCGTCCTGGATGCGGTCGAAGCGGTCTCACCGGCTGCGTATGCGTCATCGGTCATGGACGAACGAGCAGGCCACGCCCGTCTATCCCTGCAACGAGTGAATGAGACGCTCGCTGTGGAACGAAATATCGAGGTTACCCAATCGAACTTGTCGACCGTTTCTGATCAAACCTTTTTCTCGTATCGGAACGGAGACGCCAAGCGTCGCTTTGCGGCCGTCCTCGTCAAGGAGAAGAAATCGTGAGTATAGCCAATAATGTGAATCAAGTCAGACAGACGATCGACGCGCATCGGACCGATCAAGCGGTGACGCTCATCGCGGTCACGAAATCGGTCGGTCCCGACGTGGCGAACGCCCTCTATGCAGAAGGCATCCGCGACTTCGGCGAAAATCGTCCTGAAGGATTGCTTGAAAAAGTCGAGCAATTGCCGCCTGATGCCAAGTTTCATTTCATCGGCAGCCTGCAGACACGTAAAGTGAGACAAATTATCGACCATGTGGCAGCGATTCATTCGCTCGACCGCCTTTCGCTCGCTGAAGAGATCAATAAACGTGCCCAAGGCGTGATCGATTGTTTCGTGCAAGTGAACGTATCGGGCGAAGCATCAAAACATGGTCTTGAAAAAGAGGAAGTCATCCCGTTCATCGAGAACTGTAAACAGTATCCTCACGTGCGGATCATCGGCTTGATGACGATGGCCCCGTTCACAGAGGACGAGACGGTGATTCGGGAGACGTTCCGAAACTTGAGACAATTGCGCGATGACGTCGCGCGTCATGCTTATCCGCATGCACCGTGTACCGAACTGTCGATGGGTATGTCGAATGACTACACGTTGGCGATTGAAGAAGGCGCATCGTTTGTTCGTATTGGAACCGTACTTGTGCAATAATATATTTTAAGGAGGAATCCGTTATGTCAATCAAAAACAAAATGAAGGACTTCTTTGGACTCGAGGAAGATCCGAACAACCAGTTCGAAGGAGACGAGTATGCTGTCGCCGAAACGAAGACACAACCGATGACGGAGGCAATCGTCAAAACTGAGGACCGTCCGAAAACATCGAACAATATCGTCGCGTTGAACACGAAGAAGAAAGAACGTTCAAAAGTCGTCTTGGCCGAGCCGCGTGTATTCGCCGAAGCCCAAGATATCAGCGACCAGTTGAAAGAAAACCGGGCCGTCATCGTCAACCTTCAACGGATGTCGAAAGAGCAGTCTCGTCAAGTCGTCAACTTCTTGTCAGGTGTCGTCTATGCGTTAGAAGGGACGATGACGTCGATTGGACATAACACGATTCTATGTACTCCGAACAACATCGAGTTGACGGGGTCGATCTCGAACTTGATTTCGGAGGACGAACTCAATAGTAAAGGGTGGTAACTGAATGGAAAATGCTATACCTGCGTTAGGCAACACGATCGTTACATTACTTGGATATTATAGTTGGGTCTTGATTGCCTATATTTTATTATCGTGGTTCCCAAATGCGCGTGAATCAAAGTTTGGTCAAATCTTGTCGTATCTTTGCGAACCGTTTTTGAATCCGTTTCGTCGCATCATCCCACCAATCGGCGGGATGCTCGACATCTCCCCAATCGTCGCTTTATTTGTGCTACGGATGGCGCAATTTGGAGTGCGTGCGATTTTCGGTATTTAAATGAGCGTCTTCGATCATTATCGACCGAACGAACGGGCATTTATCGAGCAAGTGCTCGATTGGGTTCAACAAGTCGAGGACAACTATATGTTGAAAGTGACGGACTTTTTAGATCCACGCGAGCAACAAATCGTCCGGCAACTCGTCGGAAAGCAGCTCGCGATTTACGAGGATGGCGGATTTGTCGGCGCGGAACGGCGTCGTCTGATCCTGGCTCCGGATTATTACGAGCTCGATCCGAACGATTTCGAGATTGCGATTCGTCAAATCGACTATCCGACCAAGTTCGTCGAATTGACGCACCGTCAAGTGACGGGAACGCTCTTGAACGCCGGGTTGAAGCGACAGAAGTTTGGCGACGTCGTCCTTGATGATGGCATCGCCCAGTTCGCCACGACGCGTGACGCGGCTAGTTTCATCGAGATGAACGTCGATCGGGTCGGCAAGGCTCGGATTCGCATCTCCGAAGTGGTGCCTGAGGCTGTGCTCGTCGTACCTGAAGTCAAATGGAGCGAGGAGTTCGGTATCGTCTCATCACTCCGGTTTGACACGGTCGTCAGCGAAGTGCTCGGTTTATCTCGGCAAAAAGCGCAGGCGCTCGTCAAACATGGAGACTGTAAAGTGAATCATAAACCGATTGATGATCCGAGCTTCATCCTTGAACCAGACGATTTGGTCTCGATCCGAGGGTATGGCCGTGTCAAACTGACGGCGATTCTCGGCTCGACAAAGCGTGAGAAAATAAAAATCCAGTATGGCATCATACGTTGAACTTAGGAGGAAAGTCGAATGGCGTTGACACCGATTGATATTCATAATAAAGAGTTCTCGACTCGTTTTCGCGGGTACGATATCGATGAGGTCAATGAATTTTTAGATCAAATCATTAAAGAATTTGAACTATTGATTCGTGAGAATAGAAGGTACGAAGAGCTCGTCAACGATATGCAAGCCCGTATCGACTACTTCTCCTCGATGGAAGACACGTTGAACAAATCGATTATCGTCGCCCAAGAGGCAGCTGAAGAAGTGAAGACGAACGCGGCCAAGGAAGCGAGTCTCATTTTGAAGCAAGCCGAACGCGAGGCGCTCGCCCGTGAGGAAGAAGCGTCACGCAAAGAGCAACTCGCCGAACGTGAAGTCATTCAAATGCTCAAGAAAGTCGAATTGTACCGGACCAGGTTCCGCGTCCTCGTCGATGCTCAGATGGAGCTCTTGAACAGCACTGAATGGGACACGATTGTCGGGGAGCCGCCGGTCCAGACGGTTCTTGACGATACGACCGAACTTGCGTATAATGACGACGAAGTCATACCAACAAAACATCACGGATAATACACAATACGTCGATTAGGACACGTCGATAAAGTCATACCTACGAAGCGACTTAGGGAAGGTGCAAGCCTAAGAGAAAGACTTTATCGGTATCCCCTATGAGTGTCGGGCTGAAGTTAGTAAGCGCGACCGCCTGACCTCGTTATCGGTTACCAAGAGCGGTCTCGGGGTTTTCCCTGAGATTAGTAGGGTGGTACCGCGAGTCGACCAACTCGTCCCTATTAGGGGCGGGTTTTTTTGTTGTCAAAAAAAGATGCAGGAGGAGTTTCAATGAACTACAAAGACACACTATTGATGCCTGACACAGAATTCGCGATGCGCGGAAATCTGCCGAAACGTGAGCCAGCGATGCATGAGGCTTGGGAACAAATGGACCTATACAACCGCGTCCAAGAGAAAAACGCCGGGAAACCGCAATACATCCTTCACGACGGACCTCCGTACGCGAACGGTGACATCCATATGGGCCACGCGCTCAACAAAGTATTGAAAGACATCATTGTCCGTTTCAAATCATTGAACGGCTACCAGTCACCGATGATTCCGGGCTGGGACACACACGGTCTCCCAATCGAGAACGCGCTACAAAAAGCGGGTGTCAACCGCAAAGAAATGACGGTCGCCGAGTTCCGTGAGAAGTGTGCAGCGTATGCGATGGAACAAGTGAACTCGCAACGTGAACAGTTCAAACGCCTCGGATTGCTCGCTGATTTTGACAACCCGTACATCACGCTCCTCCCAGAATACGAAGCGGCTCAAATCCGTCTCTTCGGGACGATGGCCGAAAAGGGCTACATCTATAAAGGGAAGAAACCGGTCTATTGGTCACCTTCTTCTGAATCGGCGCTCGCAGAGGCAGAAATCGAATATTACGACAAGAAGTCACCGGCCATTTACGTGGCGTTCCAAGTCGTCGACGGGAAAGACGTTCTTCAGACGACCGATCATTTCGTTATCTGGACGACGACACCGTGGACAATTCCAGCCAACCTCGGGATCGCGGTCAGCGACGAGTTGACGTACACGCGTATCGAGCATGACGGCAAAGGGTATATCGTCGCCGAATCGCTCGTGGAAGAAGTGACGACGGCACTCAAGTGGACGGATTACACGGTGAGCGGTTCTTGGAACGGACGTGAGTTCGAGTACATGACGGCGCAACACCCGCTCTACGACCGGACCTCGCTCGTCATGATCGGCGATCACGTCACGGCTGACGCGACAGGTCTCGTCCATACGGCACCTGGACACGGGGAAGACGACTATCGTGTCGGACAAGCGTACGGACTCGACGTCTTGTGCCCGGTCGACGACCGTGGTTATATGACGGATGAGGCGCCAGGTTTCGAAGGCTTGTTCTATGAAGACGCGAACAAACAAATCGGGATGAAGCTCGAAGAGAACGGCTACTTGCTCAACTTGAAATTCATCAAACACTCGTACCCGCACGACTGGCGTACGAAAAAACCGGTCATCTTCCGCGCGACTCCGCAATGGTTCGCCTCAATCAAAGACTTCCGGGCCGATATGCTCCGTGAAATCGAAGAAGTGAACTGGGTGCCGGAATGGGGCATGACACGTCTTTACAACATGGTCCGTGACCGTGGGGACTGGGTCATCAGCCGTCAACGCGCCTGGGGTGTTCCAATCCCGATCTTCTATGCCGAAGACGGAACGGAAATCATCACGAACGAGACGATCGAACATATCGCCAACTTGTTCCATGAACACGGATCGAACGTCTGGTACGAGCGCGAAGCGAAAGACTTGTTGCCAGCAGGCTTCACACACCCGAACAGCCCGAACGGCGAGTTCCGTAAAGAGCTCGACATCATGGACGTTTGGTTCGACTCAGGTTCGTCACATGCGGGCGTACTCGAACAGCGCGACAACTTGCGCCGCCCGGCCGACTTGTACCTTGAAGGATCGGACCAATACCGCGGCTGGTTCAACTCGTCACTCTCGACGGCTGTCGCGACGACTGGCAAAGCGCCGTATCGCAACGTGCTCAGCCACGGTTTCGTTCTCGACGGAGACGGACGCAAGATGTCGAAGTCACTCGGTAACACGATTGCACCGAACGACCTCGTCAAACAGTACGGAGCAGAAATCGTCCGTCTTTGGGTGTCGTCGGTCGACTATCAGTCAGATGTCCGCGCGTCACACGATAACTTTAAACAAGTGTCGGAAGTATACCGGAAAATCCGCAACACGTTGCGCTTCTTGCTCGGTAACTTGAACGGATTCGACCCGTCGATGCGTGTCGCGTTCGAAGACATGCCGGAAGCGGACCGCTTCATGGCGACAAAACTCAAACAGCTTCAAGCGAAAGTCGTCAAAGCATACGACACGTTCGACTTCATGGCCGTCTATCACTTGAGCCATAACTTCTGTGTCAACGAGTTGTCGTCATTCTATCTCGACTTCACGAAAGATATCCTGTATATCGAGCGCGAAGATGACGCGCGTCGTCGTGCCGTTCAAACGGTCATGTATGACACGGTCGTCACGCTCACGAAATTGCTCGCCCCAATCCTTCCGCACACGGCGGATGAGGTATGGCAAGAAGTGCCGGCGAAACAAGCGGATAGCGTCTTCTTGACGGACCTTGACGAAGTGGCGGCATTGTCGGAAGACGAGAAGGCGTTGCTTGCGAAATGGTCGAAGTTCCTCACGTTCCGTGACGACGTCTTGAAAGCGATCGAGATTGCACGTGGTGAGAAATTGATCGGGAAACCGCTCGAAGCGAAGTTGCTCGTCGCGCCGAAAGGTGAGACGAAACAGTTGCTCGAGACGATCGACAACGTGCGCCAATTGCTACAAGTGTCACAGCTTGATTACGTCGACTCGGCTGATGTCGATTATGCGACAGCCGAAATCAGCGTCTTGAAAGCTGATGGTGCCGCTTGTGCCCGCTGCTGGACGTACTCGACCGAGCTTGGTCAAGACGAACAGCACCCAGAGCTTTGCCCGCGTTGTACAGAAGTCATCGCATAAGCCGGACCGGAGTGGCGATCGTCCACTCCGGTTTCTTATGACTTGAAAGGAGAATCTGATGAAACGTTACTACGGATTAGCACTTTTCCTCATTTTGCTCGACCAAGTGACCAAATGGATCGTCGTCCAGACGATGACAATCGGACAGTCGATTGAACTCATCCCTGGGTTGCTTTATTTGACGTCTTACCGTAATAAAGGTGCGGCTTGGGGCATGCTCGAAGGGCAGATGGTGTTCTTCTTTATCGTCACGGCCATCGTCGTCGTCGGTTTGATTTACTTCTTGCATAAAGAAGTGAACGGGTTCGATTTGCTCGGTTATAGCGTCGGGTTACTACTCGCCGGTGCCATCGGGAACTTTATCGACCGTCTCTTCCGCGGAGAAGTCGTCGACTTTGTCGACACGTACCCGTTCGGATACAACTTTCCCATTTTTAATGTCGCCGATATGGCGCTCACGTTCGGGGTCATCTTTATGATCATCGGCGTCTTGTTCGAAGAAAAATTAAACAAAGAAAGGGGACAATCGTAATGGAAACTTACACATTTGTCGCCGAAGAAAAGGCTCGTATCGATAAATGGATGAGCGAACAAAGTGATTGGTCACGTTCGCAAATCCAAGACTGGATCAAGGCGGGAGACCTGCTCGTCAATGGACAGATCGTCAAGCCGAACTATAAATTGCAAGAAGGCGACGAAATCGTCGTGACGGTCCCAGATGCCGTCGAACTCGAAGTGTTAGCTGAGAATATCCCGCTCGACGTCGTCTATGAGGACGAGGATGTCATCGTCGTCAATAAGGCACGCGGCATGGTCGTCCATCCGGCGGCCGGCCATACGTCAGGGACGCTCGTTAACGCGCTCCTCTACCACTGTGACGATTTGTCAGGCATCAATGGCGTCAAACGTCCAGGCATCGTCCATCGCATCGACAAAGACACGACCGGTCTCCTCATGGTCGCGAAAAACGATGTGGCCCACGAATCGCTCGCGAGCCAGTTGAAGGATCGTAAAATCAAGCGTGAATATATCGCCCTCGTCCACGGCGAAGTCGCCCATGAACTCGGGACAATCGAAGCGCCAATCGGGCGTGACACGAACGACCGTCAACGGATGACGGTGACCGACAAGAACGCGAAAGAAGCAATCACGCACTTCCGTCTGCTCGAGCGGTATAAAGATTTCACGCTCGTCGAGTGTAAATTGGAGACGGGACGGACGCACCAAATCCGCGTTCACATGCGTTATATTGGCCATCCGCTTGCTGGTGACCCGAAATACGGTCCACGCCGCACGATTCAATTGAACGGTCAGGCGCTCCACGCGGCGACGCTCGGTTTCTTCCATCCGCGCACGAACGAATGGCTCGAATTCGAGGCGAAACTCCCAGCCGACTTCGAGGCGGAGCTTGCCAAATTAGACAAAATCGAGAAAACGCGTTGACTTTCAACCGATTCCGATTTATAGTCTAGGAAGCATAACACCTTTAAACCCAGTCCAGAGAGGCTGTGAAAGGATTGTGGCCGCGGCCACGACACGTCGATTATTTGAGGCAGAGGTCTGCCCTCACATATGAAGACTTCCTTTTCCAGCCGGATGAGGAAGTCTTCTTTTTTTATATAATTTGTGAGAGGGGGGAACTAGTTGAAACGTTCCACGATTTTAGACGAAGCGGCCATCCGCCGCGCACTTACCCGAATCGCCCATGAGATTATCGAGCGAAACAAAGGGACGGACAACGTCGTACTCGTCGGGATTAAAACCAGAGGCGAGACGCTCGCCGACCGGCTCGCCCGCCGAATCGAAGAAATCGAAGGCAAACCGATTGCCCTCGGCAACTTAGACATCACGCTCTACCGGGATGACTTATCAAAGAAATCACTCGACCCGGAAGTGAAAGCGACCGAGTTACCGCATGATATCAACGGCAAGACGGTCGTCTTGATTGACGACGTCCTTTATACAGGCCGGACAGTGCGGGCTGCCATGGACGCACTCGTCGACCACGGACGTCCGGATTATATCCAGCTCGCCGTCTTGATTGACCGCGGGCACCGCGAGTTACCGATTCGCCCCGACTTTGTCGGCAAGAACGTCCCGACGTCGAAGTCGGAACAAGTCGTCGTCAGACTCAGTGAAGTCGATGCGACCGACGAAGTATTCATCAAACAGCAATAATCAAAAAACCTTTAAGGTGGTCCAGAGAGGCCAGGAAGGAGAACCACATATGAAACCCATCCTCAACATCCACGAGCGTCCCGCTCACTTACCGCAATGGCTGCTCTTCAGCCTGCAACACGTCTTCGCCATGTTCGGAGCGACGATTTTAGTCCCGATTTTGACGGGGTTGAACACGTCCGTCGCCCTCGTCGCTTCCGGTGTGGCCACGCTCTCATTCCTAGCCATCACACGATTCAAAGTCCCAACTTATCTCGGATCGAGCTTCGCGTACATCGCGCCGATTATCGCCGTCAGCCAACAATGGGGTGTCGAAGCCGCCTTGTTCGGAGGCATCATCGCCGGTTCCGTTTACGGCGTCGTCTCGCTCATCATCTATAAGACCGGCGTGAACTGGTTGCTACGCTTGCTGCCGCCGGTCGTCGTCGGTCCGGTCATCATGGTCATCGGCTTATCGCTCGCACCGGTCGCCATCGACATGTCGATGAATAAAGACGGGGCGTACAACGGAACGTTCATCACCGTCGCGTTGCTCACGCTTGGCATTACGATTCTCGCCATGACGACGCTCAAAGGAGTATGGGGCGCTGTCCCGATCTTGTTCGGCATCATCGGTGGTTACCTCATCGCCGCACTGTTCGGAATCATCGACTACTCGGCGCTCGGACAAGCGAGCTTGTTCCAACTGCCTGACTTCACGATGGTGTTCGTCGACTACATGCCGATGTGGCAAGTCGGGGCACTCCTCGCCATCGTCCCCGTCGCACTCGTCACGATGACGGAACATATCGGCGATCAGATGGTCACGTCGAAAATCATCGGCCGCGAGACGATGAAAGACCCAGGTCTCCATCGGACCCTCCTCGGCGATGGGGTCGGGAAAGCGGTCGCCTCGGCACTCGGTGGTCCACCGTGTACGACTTACGGTGAGAACAACGGGGTCATGGCTATCACGAAAGTGTATAGCGTCTACGTCATCGCCGGAGCGGCACTCATGGCCATCAGTTTCGGATTCCTCGGACACGTCGAAGCGTTCATCTCGACGATTCCGAACCCGGTCA
The DNA here is from genome assembly GCF_018618395.1 of Exiguobacterium sp. s149. Lineage (NCBI taxonomy): Bacteria > Bacillati > Bacillota > Bacilli > Caryophanales > Exiguobacterium > Exiguobacterium sp. s149. The sequence goes on along the minus strand of NZ_JACSLZ010000004.1, from coordinate 131,184 downwards.
AAGGCGGCATCTCGATTCTCTTGTTCGGGGTCATCGCCTCGAATGGTCTCCGGACGATGGTCGAGAGCAACGTCGATCTCGCCGAGAAACGCAACCTCATCATCGCCTCGGTCATCCTCGTCATCGGACTTGGTGGGGCGATGGTACAACTCGGCAGCTTCCCGGTCCAAGGGATGGCGCTCGCAACGGTCGTCGGGATTCTCTTGAACGCCTTCTTGCCAAAAGCGGAAAGCGTGGAAGAACCTGCTGCTGAAACAACTGAAGACACACGACAAGCAAGTAACTTTTAATTCGATCCCGTGAGGTCGGCAAAGTGAAGGCTCGTTTATTTGGGTGTGTTCTGCCCAGATAAAGGCGTCCCTTCACGTAGGTGAAGAGACGCCTTTTCTCTTTGCCTTCACATAAAAGGAGGAGACGAACATGAACATCATCAAACAACAACCGAAGCATTTTGTCAGCTTGGACACGCTATCCCTCGACGAGATTATGGGTTTGATCGAGGAGTCGCTCCGTTATAAACAAGGGAACATGCCCCCATTGTTCGATGGGAAGACGGTCGCGAATTTATTCTTTGAAAACTCGACGCGAACGAAAAATTCGTTTCAAATGGCCGAACGGCATTTGAAGGTCCAGGAAATCCCGTTCGACGTGGCGACGTCTTCGGTGACGAAAGGTGAGACGCTCTACGACACGTGCAAGACGCTCGAGGCGATTGGGGTCGATGCCCTCGTCATCCGCCATCCGGAGTCGGGATACTATCATGAACTCGTCGAAACATTGAATATCCCGGTGTTGAACGGCGGTGACGGGAGCGGGGAACATCCTTCCCAGTCACTCCTCGACCTCGTCACGATCTTTGAAGAGTTCAAGACGTTCGAGGGATTGAATATCGCCATCTGCGGCGACCTCGTCCATAGCCGTGTCGCCCGCTCGAACGCCTCGGTGCTCAAACGGCTCGGTGCGAACGTCGTCGGCTGCAGCCCCGCCTCCTGGTGGGACGAGTCGATGGGGCTCGAGCATCGTGACCTCGACGACGTGTTGGCCAACTGTGACGTCATCATGTTGTTGCGCGTCCAGCACGAACGCCACATCATGGGCGATATCTTCTCGAAAGAAGATTACCATGTACGCTACGGCTTGACGCCGGAACGCGTCGAGCGGATGAAACCGCAAGCCATCATCATGCATCCGGCCCCGGTCAATCGGGACGTCGAGATTGCCGGCAGTTTAATCGAACATCCGCAGTCGCGTATCTTTCCACAGATGACGAACGGCGTTTACGCCCGGATGGCCATCTTAAATCGAGCATTAGGGGGACAATTATGATACTTCAACACGCAACTTGGTATGACGGGAACACGAAACGGACGACGACGCTATTGATTGAGGACGGCGAAATCCGCTCGGTCGACTATAACGGCACGACTGAAGGACACGAAGTGATCGATGCGACAGGGATGCTACTCATCCCGGGACTCGTCGATGTCCACGTCCACTTGCGCGAACCGGGTGGGGAGAAGAAAGAGACAATCAAGACCGGGACAGAGGCGGCTGCGGCCGGCGGATTCACCACAATCTGTGCGATGCCGAACACGCGTCCGGTCCCAGACGACCGCACCACGATGGACCAGCTGTTGGCAAAAATCGAGCAAGACGCCATCGTGCGTGTCCTGCCATACGCCGCCATCACGAAACGACAGCTCGGCACCGAGCAAGTCGACATGGCCTCGCTCGCCGATTCGTTCGCCTTCACCGACGACGGGGTCGGCGTCCAATCGGCAGCAATGATGCGTGCGGCGATGCGGGAAGCGAAACGACTCGACAAGGCGATCGTCGCCCACTGCGAGGACAATACGCTCAAGGCCGGTTCGGTCCACGAAGGCCGGTTCAGTGAAGAACATGGCATCCAAGGCATCCCGAGCCTCGCCGAGAGCATCCATATCGCCCGGGACGTCTTGATCGCCGAAGAGACAGGCTGTCACTATCACGTCTGCCACGTCTCGTCACGACAGTCGGTGCGCGTCATCCGCGACGCCAAACGAGCCGGTATCCGGGTCACGGCCGAAGTGACCCCGCATCACCTCGTCCTCTGTGAAGACGATATCCCGGGCCTCGACCCGAACTTTAAAATGAATCCACCGCTCCGGAGCGCGGACGACCGGGAGGCGCTACTCGAGGGCTTGTTCGATGGCACGATCGATATGATCGCGACCGACCACGCCCCGCACACGGCCGAGGAGAAGGCGGCCGGCATGGAACGGGCCCCGTTCGGGATCACCGGTTTCGAAACGGCGTTCCCGCTCTTGTACACGACGTTCGTCAAAACGGGACAGATGGAAGAGGCGGCGCTCATCGAGTGGATGACGAAACGACCGAGCGACGTGTTCGGGTTGCCGTACGGTGTGGTTGAAGTCGGCCGAGCGGCGGACCTCGCCCTCATCGACCCTGAGACGGAGCGGGTCGTCAATCCGACGACGTTCCGCTCGAAAGGGAAGAACACACCGTTCGCTGGGAAGAAACTAGTTGGCTGGCCGGTCATGACCATCGTGGCTGGAAAAATCGTATATAAGGGGAGATTCGATGAAACGAACATTATGGCTTGAGGACGGTACTTCATTTGTAGGAACAGCGTTTGGTGCAAGTGTGGAGACGATCGGGGAAGTCGTCTTCCAGACCGGAATGACCGGGTATCAAGAGATGTTGTCTGACCCATCGTACTGCGACCAGCTCATCGTGTTGACGAATCCGTTGATCGGGAACTATGGCGTCAACCGCGAAGATTTTGAGACGACCGTTCCGATGGCGAAAGGGCTCATCGTCAAAGAAGTGTGCGACACACCGTCGAACTTCCGCTCGACCGCGACGCTTCATGATACGCTCAAACGCTTCAACATCCCGGGTCTAGCAGGAGTCGACACACGCATGTTGACGCGTCACTTGCGCTCACTCGGCGTCATGCGCGGTGTCATGGTCGACGGCGACTCGACGTGGGAGACGGTCAAACACCGCTTCGATGTTCTCCTGCCGACCAATCAAGTCGAGCGTGTCTCGACGAAGCGGGCGTATGTCAGCACCGGCAGCGGCCCACGGATTGCCCTCATCGATTTCGGCGCGAAGCTCGGCATCATGCGTGAACTCGTGAAACGCGACTGTGAAGTCGTCGTCTTGCCGCACGACGTGACGGCAGAAGAAGTGATGCGCTATGAGCCGGACGGCGTCATGCTGTCGAACGGACCGGGGGACCCGAAAGACGTCCCGACGGCGTTACCTCTCATCGAGCGCCTCATGCCGACACTCCCGATTTTCGGAATCTGTCTCGGCCATCAGTTGATCGCACTCGCGAGCGGTGCCAATACGTTCAAACTCCCGTTTGGTCATCGCGGTGCCAACCATCCCGTGGTCGAACTAGAGACCGGAGCGGTGACAATCACGTCCCAAAACCACGGCTACGCAGTCGATGAAGCGTCACTCGCGACGACAGGACTCGTCGTCACGCATCGCGCCGTCAACGATGGCACGGTCGAAGGTGTGAAGCATCTGCATCATCCGACGTTTTCGGTCCAATATCATCCCGAGGCGGCACCGGGTCCATACGACGCCAACGATTTATTTGACCGTTTCATACAACTCGTTCAAGAAAACAAACAGAAAGTAGGAATGTGACATGCCAAAACGACCAGATATTCAGAAAATCCTTGTAATCGGATCCGGCCCAATCGTCATCGGACAGGCGGCAGAATTTGACTATGCTGGTACCCAGGCGTGTCTTGCCTTGAAAGAAGAAGGATATGAAGTCATCCTCGTCAACTCGAACCCGGCGACAATCATGACGGACCCGACGACGGCGGACCGTGTCTATATCGAACCGCTCGAACCGGAGTTCGTCGAACGGATTATCCGTCAAGAGCGACCGGACGCGCTCCTGGCCACACTCGGCGGCCAGACCGGCCTCAACTTGGCGATGGAACTCGATCGTCGCGGTGTGCTTGAAGATTGCGGCGTCGAATTGCTCGGGACAAAATTATCGGCCATCGAACAAGCTGAGGACCGGGAACAGTTCCGCGACCTCATGTATAAGCTCGGCCACGGGGTCCCGGAAAGCGAAATCGTGCAGTCGCTCGAGTCGGCTTGGGGCTTTGCCGACCGGATCGGCTATCCGATTATCATCCGTCCGGCGTACACGCTCGGAGGAACCGGTGGCGGGATTGCCCATGACCGGAATGAATTCGAACAGTTCGTCGAATCAGGACTGAAAGCGAGTCCAGTGACACAAGTGTTGCTCGAGAAATCGATTGCCGGCATGAAAGAAGTCGAGTATGAAGTGATGCGCGATTCGAGCGACCAGGCCATCATCGTCTGTGCGATGGAAAACTTTGATCCGGTCGGGGTCCATACGGGCGACTCGATCGTCTTCGCTCCGACGCAGACACTGTCGGACCGCGACTATCAGATGCTCCGCAGCGTCTCACTCGACATCATCCGCGCTCTCGGCATCGAAGGGGGATGCAACATCCAGTTCGCCCTTGACCCGGACAGCTTCACGTACTACGTCATCGAGGTCAACCCACGTGTCTCCCGCAGTTCGGCGCTCGCCTCGAAAGCGACGGGATACCCGATCGCCAAGTTGGCTGCGAAAGTAGCGGTCGGATACAAGTTGTCAGAATTGAAGAACCCGGTGACGGAGACGAGTTACGCCTCGTTCGAACCGGCGCTCGACTATGTCGTCGCTAAGATTCCGCGCTTCGCCTTCGATAAGTTCGAGACGGCTGACCGCCGGCTCGGCACCCAGATGAAAGCGACCGGGGAAGTGATGGCGATCGGCCGCAACTTGGAGGAAGCGCTCCTTAAGGCTGTCCGTTCGCTTGAACTCGGGACAGAAGACTTGGCCGTACCGCGGCTCGCACAATTGACGACGGATGAGCTCGATCGCGAGTTGACGACGCCGACGGATGAGCGACTCTGGATGCTTTATGAGGCACTCCGTCGCGGTTATTCGACGGAACAGTTGCATGAGCTGACCAAAATCGACCGTTTCTTCTTATCGAAACTCGCACGGATTTGGCAACATGAAGAGACGCTCCGGCTTGAGCCGCTCACGAAAGAACGACTCGTCGAAACGAAGCGTCTCGGGTTCAGCGATAAGATGATCGCCCGCATCGTAAACGAGAACGTGGAGACGGTGACGACGCTTCGGAACGACTGGGGCATCCGTCCGGTGTACAAGATGGTCGACACGTGTGCGGCTGAGTTCGCCTCGGAGACACCATACTTTTACGGGACGTACGAAGTTGAGAACGAGGCCGTGAAGACGGACAAGCCGTCGATTCTCGTCCTCGGTTCGGGCCCGATCCGCATCGGTCAAGGTGTCGAGTTCGACTACGCGACCGTCCACTCGATTCAGACGATTCGTGACGCAGGTTATGAAGCGATCATCATTAACAACAACCCGGAGACGGTGTCGACCGACTTCTCAATCTCGGACCGACTCTACTTCGAACCGCTTACGACCGAGGACGTACTCGAGGTCATCCGCAACGAACAGCCACTCGGCGTCATCGTCCAGTTCGGTGGCCAGACGGCCATCAACTTGGCAGCCTCGCTCGAAACAGAAGGGGTCCAGATTTTAGGGACATCGCTTGAAGACATCGACCGCGCCGAAGACCGGAAAGCGTTCGAAGCGACGCTCTCGGCCGAACAGCTCGCCCAGCCTCCAGGCAAGACGGCGGTCACGGTAGAAGAGGCCGTCGCGTGTGCCGACATGCTTGGCTATCCGGTACTCGTCCGCCCATCATACGTCCTCGGCGGCCGGGCGATGGAAATCGTTTATGAGCGCTCGGAGCTCGAGCGGTATATGCGCCACGCCGTCGTCGCCTCGAAAGACCGTCCCGTCCTGATCGACCGCTACTTGACGGGCATCGAGATTGAAGTCGACGCCATTTGTGACGGGACGGACGTCTACATCCCGGGCATCATGGAACATATCGAACGGGCCGGGGTCCACTCGGGCGACTCGATTGCCGTGTACCCGCCGCAGCGGTTGAGCGAAGCGTTAAAACAGAAAGTCGTCGATTACACGATTAAACTCGCCAAAGCGTTCCGGATCAAAGGATTGCTCAATATCCAGTTCGTCTACGCGGACGACTTATACGTCATCGAGGTCAACCCGCGGGCGAGCCGGACCGTCCCGTTCATCTCGAAAGTGACGGGCCTTCCGGTTGCACGCATCGCCACGCAGACGATTCTCGGAACGAGTTTGAAAGACCTCGGGTTAGGGACCGGCTTGCATCCGGAAGCGGACGCGATTTCGGTCAAAGTCCCTGTATTCAGTTTCGCGAAACTGAAAGAAGTCGACCCATCACTTGGGCCGGAGATGAAATCGACCGGTGAAGTCATGGCGACAGACCGCACGCTCGAAAAGGCGTTATATAAAGGACTCGTCGCCGCCGGCATGACGATCGCCTTGAAAGGGAACGTCCTGTTGACGGTCGCCGACCAAGACAAGGAAGAGGCGCTCGACATCGCCCGCCGTTTCAACCGACTCGGATTCCGCCTGATGGCCACGTCTGGCACGGCGCATGCGCTCTCGACAAATGGCTTGCCGGTCCACCCGGTCGGGAAAATCAATGAGGCCGGAGAGACGATGCTGAGCGTCATCGAACGAGGGGAAGTCGATATCGTCTTGAACACGACGACGCGTGACGCCCTTGCGACGAAAGACGGGTTCATCATCCGTCGGGCCGCGGCCGAGCAAGGGGTGCTCTGCCTGACGTCGCTCGACACGGTCGAGGCGCTGCTCCAAGTCATCGAGAGCCTGTCGTTCCAAACGACGAGTTTACCGGCCTTCACGACATTCGGGGTGACCGTATGAGACAACTCGCGACCATTTTATCGAACCGATTGATTGCGACGGCGACGATGGAGATGAAAATCGAGATCGCACCGCAGGCCGTTGCGCCGGGCACGTTCTTCCATGTGAAGACGTCAGAGCTGTTGCGCCGGCCGCTCTCGGTCGCGAACGTCGAAGACAACGTCGTCACGTTCCTGTATAAAGTGATCGGCAGTGGGACGGCAGATTTGGCCGCGCGTCGGACGGGAGACGTCTTAGACGTCCTCGGACCGCTCGGCAACGGTTTCCCGCTCGAACAGACGGGTAAACGGGTCGTGCTCGTCGGTGGGGGCATCGGGGTGCCGCCGCTCTACTACACGCGGCGCCTGCTCGCCGCCCGTGGCATCGAGACGGTAGCAATTCTCGGGTTTGATACGAAAACGAGCATTTTTTATGAAGACGCGTTCCGTGAACTTGGGGAGACGATCATCACGACGGTCGATGGAACGTATGGAGAAATGGGATTTGTGACAGGTCCGCTTGCGCGGGTCGACGCCGATGTCTTATTCAGCTGCGGGCCGGAACCGATGCTGAAAGCGGTCGCCGCGTCACACATCGAAGAGCGCTATATCTCGATTGAGAATCGGATGGGGTGTGGCATCGGCGCTTGTTTCGCTTGCGTGTGCGAAGCGCCAAGCGGTTACGTCAAAGTGTGCAGTGACGGACCGGTATTTCGGGCAGAAGAGGTGACGCTATGAGACTTCACGTCGATTTGCCAGGCTTACAGTTAAAGAATCCGATTATGCCAGCATCAGGCTGTTTCGGATTCGGGGAAGAGTTCGCCAAACTCTATGACTTATCGATGTTAGGCGGAATCATGATTAAGGCGGCGACAGGCGAGTCGCGATTCGGCAACGGGACGCCGCGGGTCGCCGAGACGGCACAAGGCATGTTGAACGCCATCGGCCTTCAAAACCCGGGTGTCGACGCCATCATCGAACACAAACTACCGTTCTTGTCCGCGTTCGATACCGAGATTATCGCCAATGTGGCCGGCTCGACGCCCGAAGAGTACATTCGTGTCGCGCGAGAGCTCAGTGCCGACCCGACCATCAAGGCGCTCGAACTGAACATCTCGTGCCCGAACGTGAAGTGCGGCGGGATGCAATTTGGGACCGATCCCGACATGGCGGCGGAATTGACCCGACTCGTCAAAGCGGCGTCAACAAAACCGGTATACGTCAAACTGTCACCGAACGTCACGTCAATCACAGCGATGGCGAAAGCGGTCGAAGCGGCCGGGGCCGATGGCATCACGATGATTAACACGCTCGTCGGGATGCGCATCGACGTCACGACCGGGCAGCCGATTCTCGCCAATCGCATCGGTGGTTTGTCTGGACCGGCCATCAAACCGGTCGCCATTCGGATGGTCTATGAGGTCGCCCAGGCCGTCGATATCCCGATTATCGGGATGGGCGGCGTGCGGACGGTCGACGACGTCTTGGAGTTCATTTATGCGGGTGCTTCGGCAGTCGCGGTCGGAACGGCCAATTTTGAAAATCCTTACGTCTGTCAGGAAATCATCGAAGCGTTACCAGGACGACTCGACGAACTTGGGATTGATCATATTTTAGACATCAGGGGGAAAGCTTATGAACAGACTGTATCTCGCGCTTGATGTCGAAACGGGCGCCGACGCGTTCCGTTTATTGGAACGAATCGAACAAAAACCGGCCGTCAAAGTCGGGATGGAACTGTTCTATCGGGAAGGGGGCCGCTTTGTCGAGCAACTCGTCGACAGCGGGTACCCGGTCTTCTTAGACGTCAAAGTTCATGACATCCCGGAGACGGCACGGCGGACGCTCCGTCAAATCGGCCGCCTCGGCGTCGAGTTGACGAACGTCCATACGTTCGGCGGCGAGACGATGATGCGTTACGCCTTGGACGGCTTACGTGAGGTGACTGATACGACGAAATTGATTGGGGTCACCCAGTTGACGTCGACCGATGAACAAATGCTCGCCGAAGAGCTACACATCGAAGGGGGATTGGAACAGGCCGTCCTTCGCCAGGCTTCCATGGCCGACCGGGCCGGGCTCGACGGAGTCGTAGCGTCCGTGCATGAGGCCCACTCGATTCGCCAAGCGCTCGGCTCGTCATTTTTGACCGTGACGCCCGGTATCCGCATGAACGAGACAGCGGACGACCAAGTCCGGATCGCCACGCCGAAAGCGGCTCGTGACGCCGGTGTGTCGGCCATCGTCGTCGGCCGACCGATCACCCGGGCCGAAGACCCGAACGCTGCCTATGCATACTACTTACAAGAATGGAGTCGAACTTATGAGACAAATCGCTGAAGCTTTATTACAAATCGAGGCCGTGACCCTATCACCAGAAAATCCGTATACGTGGTCGAGCGGGATGAAGAGTCCGATTTATTGTGACAATCGCTTGACGCTCAGCTATCCTGACGTCCGCAACCTCATCATCGACGCGCTCGTTGAGGTGATCCGTCCGCTCGATGTCGACGTCATCGCCGGGACAGCGACAGCGGGAATTCCCCATGCGACGCTTGTCGCCGACCGGCTCGGGTTGCCGCTCGTCTACGTCCGTTCGAGTGCGAAAGGACATGGGAAAGGGAATCAAATCGAGGGCCGGTTTGAACCGGGGGCTCGTGTCGTCGTGATTGAAGACTTGTTGTCGACCGGCTCGTCGAGCATCGAGGCCGCCAAAGCGATTGAGGAAGCCGGCGGGGAAGTCGTCAAGATTCAAGCGATTTTCTCCTACAGTCTGAGCCGCCTCGCCATCAATCTGTTAGACTCCGGCTTCACGGCGCATGCACTGATTACACTTTCGGATTTGCTCGACGTTGCCGTCAAGAAGCGAATCATCAGTAAAGAAGAATATGCTTCCTTACGTGACTGGCGAAACGATCCGACAGGTTGGAGCGAACGTGTCTTATCTTCATAATCTGTAACGAGAATCCACCTCCGGGCGGATTCTTTTTCTATTCGGTACATGGCATACTGAACATGTTAGAATAGGGAAAGCAGTCAACAAAGGAGATGTGTATGGCGTATTCTAGAATGAAGGGAAAATCCTTGAAAGTCCGTTTTCAAGAGATCCCGAAACATCGTAAACTTGCGTTCGGACTCGTCCTCACCGTTTTGCCCCTCATTTTCTTCTTGAATTTATTCATATTCAGTCACGTGTTGGCACTTGGGGACACGTACGAGGACCGCTATCAAATGAAGAAACTTCGGCTCGAGACGGCGCACGGAAATGTCGAGTTCGTTCGAAGTACGAATGAGAAGGTCCACATTGATGTGTTACAGACGAACTCGAAAGAGCGTCGCATCAAAGTCAAATCGGTTGGCGATACGATTTCGGTCGTCGAACGATACGGACAATTCAGTCAATTTGGCAGTCGAGCGAGCGATGAACCGTCTCGTTATAAAATCCGAGTCGCCTTGCCGAGCTCGATGACATCGATCGAAGTCGAGGCCGAGCAAGTGACCGGCCAAGGATTGATTGCCAAGACAATCGTCTTGGAGGCGAACGCCGTTAATGTAAAAAAACTCGAAAGTGATCGGCTTCGTGTCGAAACACGGAGTGATACGACACTCGAAACCGTCCGTGTCGTCACGGGAGATATCCGTTCGTATCGGAACGCGACCGTGAGCGACATCGTCGTCAATCAAAGCATGACGATTCAGACGGAGGCGGGGACGCTCGCGTACGCGCCGCGTAATGCGACCGGACAAGTGAACGTCACGACCACAGGCAACGTGACGGCGTCGGAACGGTTCAATGAAATCGGGGGCGGCGTATACCATCTGTCGAACTCGAACCGACCAAACATCGAACTCATTTCCGAGACAGGAAAGGTCGAGCTTAAATGATGAACAAACGTTACATCCCAAAAGTCGGACTTCGAACTTTGAAGACCGGCATCGCCGTCGCCATCACCATCGCTTTGTCCTGGTACGTGTTCGGCATCTATTCAGGCATGGGGGCCATCGCGGCCGTCGTCGCGATGCAACCGACCGTGAAGCGGTCATCGAAAATCGTCTTCAGCCGCATCTTCGGAACGATGGTCGGGCTCATGTGCGGTCTATTGATCGTCTATGCGTTCGGGGTCAACCCGATTTCAATCGGACTCGCCGTCATCGTCGCGCTCACGCTCAACACGACGTTCGATAAGACACACATGTCGACGTATGCCGCGTTCGCAATCGTGCTCATGCTCGAGAATCCGACGACCGACTTCTTCCACTATGCGTGGACCCGTTCATTATTGACGGCCGTCGGGGTCTTCGTCTCGCTCGGTGTCAACTATGCGTTCATGCCGCCTCGTTACGAGGAGCGGTTGCTCAGTGAGATTCGGAAGACGTCGGCGTACATGTTCCAGCACTGGCGCGAGCTCATCGGCTCGCCGTCCGAGTTGCTCGAGACGCGGGCCCGCATCCTCGGCCATCAGGAGCTGCACATGATGCTACAAGAGGATATGAAAGTGACGAACGTGAAATTGAAGCATTTGACGATGAAGCAATACCGGTTGTTGATTCATCTCGAGGATAAGCTCGTCTTGTTGCTCGAGAGTCTCGCTGAACACCGGGAGGCGCTGTTGATTATGGACGAGGAAGAGCGCCGGGCGTTCGAATCCGAGTTTTTATACCTGCTCGCGCATCACCACGATATCCTTTATACGTGTGACAAGCCGCATGCGCTGTTCACGTTGCCGCATGAGGATTTATCCGTTTCTGAAATCTTACACGGGCATTTGCTCGACTATCATGAACAGCTCGAAGCGTTCAAACATAATCCGAAATAAACGAAGGCCTCGTTTTAGCGACGGGGCCTTTATTTGTTGTCAATGTAAGTGGAGATGTCATATTTACACATGCCTTTGGCGACACCCTCCGTTTCTGGGGCGATGCGGATATCTCCGCAGTGCGTGCCGCACTTTACGGGGTCATCCTTGCATCGCTATCCCCAAGGAGTTCGGGTGCCGGCCTTGGCATGTGTCTGCTCGCCTATCGATCAGACGTGTACCAATCCTTTCGTTCGTCCGCCGGCGTCCCGACTCCTGCAGGAAAGCAACCCAACGGAGACCCAGCAACGACATTGAGTCGCGATGCGGCTCCGGGGTTGCCTGCGGAAAGCGTAGGCGCCGAGAGGACGAGTGACCATGGGCTAACAAGAAAAAGCCACGTCATGTGACGTGGCCAGAACTCATTGCTGGAGTGATTTGACGAGCCGCTCATCCGGCGTGACGTACACCGTCTGTTGATCCGTATAGATGACGAATCCAGGCTTGGCACCGCTCGGCTTTTTCACGTAACGTGCTTTCGTGTAATCGACCGGCACACCGCTCGAGGCACGGGCCTTCGAGAAATAAGCGGCGACCGTCGCCGCCTCGAGCAACGTCGTCTCATCGGGTTCGCTCGAACGGATGATGACGTGGGATCCGGGTATGTCTTTCACATGGAGCCAAATCTCGTCGCGACGGGCGAACTTGAACGTCAAATGATCGTTTTGCGTATTGTTCTTCCCGACGAAGAACTCTGTCCCCGTCGACGACGTATACGCTTCGAGCGAAATTTTCTTCGTCTGTTTCTTCTTTTGATTCCGTTGTTTCATGTAGCCGCCTTCGGCCAACTCTTCTCGAATCTCGACGATATCGGCCGGTGAGGCGACGTCGAGCTGGGCGACGAGCGTCTCTAAATACTCAATCTCGGCGTCGTTCAATTCGATTTGTTTCTGCACTTCGACTTTGGCGACTTTCAACTTGTTGTATTTCTTGTAGTACGCTTGTGCGTTCTCGTTCGGTGTTTTCAGCTTGTTGAGCGGGATGTCGATCATGCCGCCTTCCTCGTCATAATAATCGACGACGTGGGCGACGGTCATGCCTTTCTCGAGCTGGAACAAGTACGTCGTCAACAGCTCCCCGTATTTTTGAAGCTCGTCGGACCGTTCCGTCGCCTTCAAATCGTCAAGCAGTCGCTTGCGCTTCAACAGGTTTTTCTCAAGCTCGGACTTGAGCAGACGCTCGACGTCGTGGGCTTGTTGTTTGACGCGGTCGCGGTTCGCTTTCTCATAGAAGAAACGGTCGAGCACGTCTTTGCTCGTCTCATAGCGCTCTTCAGAGGCAATCTCACCGGACGTAAGCACGATCGGACTAAAGCGCTCTTTGCCCGACGCGAGCTGTTGGAAGACGTAAGGGCCTTCGAGGTCGCTCATCACGCTGACGAACGACTCCTCGATGCTGGCCCGGTTCGGGAGTTTGGCTCGGTGGACGATTTCTTGGGCGATTTGCGGGCTGAGCCCAGCGAAACTGGCCACGAGCTGCTTGTCGAGCGAGCCGGCATTCCAGTCGATTCGTTTCAAGCCGGCTTCACGCTCCGTCAACGGATCACACTTGTCTTGGGCCGGTGGCAATAAGTACTCGCTGCCCGGCATGATCGTCCGGTACGTGTTCTGTGACGGCGGGAGATGTTTGATGGCGTCTAAAATCTTGCCATCCTCGTTCGTCAAGACGACGTTCGAGTGGCGTCCCATCAGTTCGATATACACTTTCTTATTCTCTTCGTCGCCGAGCTCGTTTCGTGAACGGATTGACAGGACGATGACACGGTCACGTCCGACTTGTTCGATTGCCGTGATGAAGCCACCTTCGATGTGTTTTCGGAGCATCATACAAAACATTGGCGGTTCTTGCGGGTTCTTGGTCGGGTTATCAGTCAGTTGGAGCCGCGCGTACATCGCATTCGCCGAAACGAGCAATTGGACGCTTTGGCGGTTCGAGCGGACTTGAATCATCAAATCGAGCGAATACGGTTGGTGCACGCGATTGATGCGCCCACCGACGAGCGCTTGTAATTCTGTTACAACACGATATGTCATTAATCCATCATATGCCACTAGTCTCATCACCTTTGTTCTTTTTCTGTCTCTACGTTATCAGATTCACGGAAAATATGGTACGATGAAGTAGGAAATCCGAACTTCTTCTTGCCGGAACAATTGATTGACTGCTATTATAATTAAATGTGATGTTAGAAGATGGAGGTCTTGCAGTGAATTTTAAAGAACGAGGATTATTAATCGTCTTGTCTGGCCCGAGCGGCGTCGGGAAAGGTACCGTTTGTCGAGTACTCCGTGAAGAGAAGGACAACAACCTTCAATATTCGGTCTCGGCGACGACCCGCAAACCGCGCGAAGGAGAAGTGGAAGGCGTACACTACTTCTTTAAGACGAGAGAACAATTTGAACACATGATCGAGCATAAACAATTGCTCGAGCACGCTGAATTTGTCGGCAACTATTATGGGACACCGGTTGAATGGGTTCGTGAGACACTCGAAAGCGGGAAGGACGTCATCCTCGAGATTGAAGTCCAGGGCGCTTTCCAAGTGAAAGAGCGTTTCCCGGAAGCGGTCTTTTTATTCTTGGCTCCGCCAAGCCTGCAAGAACTACGTAACCGCTTAGTCGGTCGAGGCACGGAATCGGAAGACGTGATCAAGCAACGCTTGCTCGTCGCCCGGGAAGAAATTGAATTGATGGATGCATACGATTACGTCGTTACGAATGATGAAGTGGATAAAGCGATCGATCGTATCAAAGCGATCGTGACGGCCGAACATTGTAAACGTGAACGTGTCGCGTCTCTCTATAAAAAAGCCATGATGGAGGTCATTTAATGTTATACCCTTCGATTGATGCCTTACAACGTATCATCCCGTCGAAATACACAATCGTCACGGTGGCCGCGAAGCGGGCCCGCCAAATTCAGGACGGAAAAGCAACAAAAATCGCCGCGCCAAAATCGTATAAGCCGGTCGGTCAAGCGCTAGAAGAATTGTATTCGGGTGACACGACAATCATCGCGAACGAAAAAAACAACGGATGAATTGTGACCCAAGTCGGATGCGACTTGGGTCTCATTGTCTATAAGGGGGAGAATTGTGAATGTTGAACGATCGGAATATCTTGCTTTGTGTGAGCGGCGGTATCGCGGCGTATAAGGCGTGCGCGCTCACGTCGAAACTCGTCCAGGCCGGTGCGAACGTTCGAGTGGCGATGACCGCGTCAGCCGAAGAATTCGTCGGCAAAGCGACGTTTCAGGCGCTCAGCCGAAATCCGGTATACACCGACGTGTTCGAGGAACACGATCCGACCAAAATCGCCCACATCGACGTCGTCGATACGAGTGATTTGATTGTCGTTGCACCCGCCACGGCGAACATGATTGCGAAACTCGCAGCCGGTATTGCCGATGACTTCATCACGACCTCGATTTTAGCGGCCAAATGCCCCGTCATCGTCTCACCGGCGATGAACGTCAATATGCTCGAACATCCGGCCACACGCCGCAATATCGAGACGCTCAAAACGTTCGGCTATCAAATCATCGAACCGGGCGTCGGCAATCTCGCGTGCGGGTGGATCGGTGGCGGACGCCTTCCGGAACCGGAAGACCTCGTCCGTATCGTCGAGAGCCAGTTCATCCCGAAACATCTGCTCGGGAAACGCGTGCTAATCACGGCCGGTCCGACGGTCGAACGCATCGACCCGGTCCGCTTTTTATCGAATGACTCATCAGGCAAGATGGGCGTCGCGCTCGCCGCGGCTGCCCGCGATATGGGCGCACACGTCACGCTCGTCCACGGACCGCTGCAAGTACCCGTACCGGACGGCGTGACCGCCATCGCCGTCGAATCAGGCACGGATATGCTCGAGACGGTGCTCGCGCGTTTCGATGACCAAGACCTCGTCATCAAATCGGCCGCCGTCGCCGACTATCGCCCGAAGACGGTCCATAGCGAGAAACATAAAAAAGTGCACGGCCCGTTGACGATCGAACTCGAAGAGACGACCGATATCTTGAAGACGCTCGGGGAGAAGAAGACGCATCAGCTCCTCGTCGGTTTTGCGGCAGAGACGGAGAATCTCGAGCAACACGCCCGCGATAAAATCGCCCGTAAACGGGTTGATTATCTTGTCGCCAACGATGTGTCCCAGCCAGATATCGGCTTCCGCGCCGATGACAACGAAGTCACGTTGTTTCGGGCGGACGGGGCTCACGTCCGCTTACCGCGACAGAGCAAACGTGAACTCGCTGTCGAATTGCTCACATATTTTAAGGAAGATTTGCGATGATCGCCCACGTCCATGTCGATGCGCCCGTCATCACAATAGACCGTCCGTTCGATTATGAAGTGCCGCCCCAGTTCGAGACGTTAATCGAACCGGGCATGCGTGTCTCGGTCCCGTTCGGCTCACGACGCCTGCTTGGAATCGTCACCGGTGTCTCAGAAGGGACGCGCGAAGGGTTGAAACCGCTCGAAGCCCTATTAGATGAAGAATCATCACTGACGGACGAGTTGCTCGACTTATCGACCCATGTGAAAGAGACGACGCTCTGTTTCCGGTCGTCGGCACTCCTCGCCATGTTGCCGGCAGCGCTGAAAGTGAGTTACGACAAAGAGATTAAAGGCGAGACGCTCCCGGACGGCGTTCGAGCCGGTACCCATCTTTCGGAGTATCCGAAAGAGACGCAGTCCATCATCTTGGCGCTCGCCCAAAAAGGGGACATCTTGCTCGCGCCGGTGTTAAAAGAGAAACGGACGGTGAAGACGGACCTCGTCATCGAGCTCATCGATGCAACGCTCATCCCGGCCCGGGCGAAGAAACAACAAGAAGCGATTCAGTTGCTAAAGGAAGTCCCGCGGATGTACTGGTCCTCGTTACGTCAAATCGGGTTATCGCGCGCACAACTGCAAAAGATGGAGTCGCTCCGTGCCGTCAAAGTGACCGAGGTCGAACTGAACCGCGACCCGTACGCCACGATTGAACAGGTCATCGAGACGGTCGAACTGAATGAAAGTCAAGCCACGGCCGTCCATGCCATCCGCGATGCGGAAGCCGGGGAGACGTTACTCTTGCACGGTGTCACCGGCAGTGGGAAGACCGAGGTCTATTTAGAAGCGATCGGTCAAGTCGTCGATGACGGCAAGCAGGCGATTTTGCTCGTCCCGGAAATCTCGCTCACGCCGATGATGGTCAAACGATTCAAACGTCGCTTCGGAGACCGGGTCGCCGTGCTCCATAGCGCCTTGTCACAAGGAGAGAAATATGATGAGTGGCGCAAAATCAAACGACGTGAAGTTGATGTCGTCGTCGGGGCACGCTCGGCGATTTTCGCACCGCTCGAAAACATCGGTCTCATCATCTTGGACGAAGAGCATGAGACGACGTACAAGCAAGAAGAAAATCCGCGCTATCACGCGCGTGACGTCGCGATTTGGCGAGCCGAGTACCACGAGTGCCCGGTCGTCCTTGGTAGTGCGACCCCGTCACTCGAGTCTTACGCCCGCGCCCAAAAAGGGGTCTATCGCTATTTACAACTCAGCGAACGGTATGGCGGCGACATGCCGCCGGTCCATATTATTGACATGCGGCGTGAGCTCGCCAAAGGCAACACGACGATGTTTTCAGAAGATTTATTTGTCGCTATCAACGACCGCATCGCGAAAAAAGAACAGTGCGTCATTTTGCTCAACCGTCGTGGTTTCACGACGTTCGTCATGTGTCGTGACTGTGGGGAAGGGCTTACCTGTCCGCACTGCGCCGTCAACTTGACGTATCACCAACACGGCGACCGGCTCAAATGCCACTACTGCGGCTATGAGATCGGTATGCCTTCGAAGTGCCCGACGTGTGACAGCAAGAAAATCAAACAGTTCGGCACCGGGACGCAAAAGATTGAGACCGAGCTGTTGAATCGCATCCCTGAGGCGCGGATCATTCGGATGGACCAAGACACGACGTCACGCAAAGGGTCGCACGAACAACTATTGAAACGCTTTGAGGATGGGGAGGCCGACATTTTGCTCGGTACCCAGATGATTGCCAAAGGGCTCGATTTCCCGAACGTCACGCTCGTCGGCGTGCTCGCGGCGGATGCGACGCTCGGCATGCCCGATTTCCGTGCGACCGAGCGTACGTTCCAACTCGTGACCCAAGTCGCCGGTCGAGCCGGGCGCGGCAGTCTGCCGGGTGAGGCGTACGTCCAGACGTACAATCCGGACCATTACGTCATCGAGACGGCGAGCGAACACGATTATGAATCGTTTTACGCCCGGGAGATGCAACTGCGCCAAGTCGGAAATCATCCCCCTTATTGGTACGTCACGCTCGTCACGTTCGCGGCGGAAAGTCCGCTCGTCGCCCAAGCCGAGGCAGAGCTGTTCGCCGCCGATTTCGTCGAGGCGCACGTGGCCCAGTCGCGGTTGAACGGTCCGATGCCGGCACCGTTGTCGAAACTGAAGAACTTGTTCCGCTATCAGTTGTTCATCAAGACGAAACATCCGGAAGCGTTATATCCGGTCCTCGCCACGCTGCAACAGGCACGGGCGAAGGCGATCAGCAAAAAAGAATATCAATTGAGTATCGACGTAAACCCATACGTATTCATGTGAGGTGGAACCAGATGTATAAAGTAGTAGAGATTCCAAATGAGATTTTACGGGTCACGTGTGATCCGGTGACAAAGTTTGATAAAAAATTGCGTCAGACGGTCGATCGACTGTTCGACACGATGTATGAATATGATGGGGTCGGCGTGGCCGCTCCCCAGGTCAATTTGAATCAACGGCTCGCCGTCGTCCATACGGATGATGAGACGGGACCGCTCGTATTGATCAATCCGGAGATCATCGAGACATCGGGGACCGAGGTCGGCCTTGAAGGCTGTTTGAGCATCCCGGGTGAGTTCGGTTTCGTCGAACGCCACGAGACAATCGTCGTCAAGACGCAGGATTTGAAAGGCCGCTATCAAGAAGTGAAGGCGAGCGGTTTCTTCGCCCGCGCGATTCAACATGAAATCGACCATTTGGACGGGGTACTGTTCACGGACAAGCTCGCCGTGCCGGACAAAGGGACGGATCAACGCATCGTCTTCATGGGCACACCGACGTTTGCCGTCTCCGTACTTGAGCGCTTGCTCGAAGAAGGATACAATGTCGTAGGTGTCGTCTCGCAACCGGACAAGCCGGTCGGACGCAAACGCGAACTGAAACCGACGCCGGTGAAAGAGTGTGCCTTGCGCCACAATATCCCCGTGTTACAGCCTGAAAAGGTGCGGACCGATTACGAGGACATCTTGGCACTCGAGCCGGACTTGATCGTGACGGCGGCGTACGGACAAATCGTCCCGACCGAGCTGTTAGAAGCACCGAAACATGGCGCCATCAACGTCCACGCCTCGCTATTGCCGAAACATCGGGGCGGTGCGCCGATTCATCAAGCCATTCTCGACGGGGACAAGGAGACAGGCGTCACAATCATGTATATGGTCGACAAGCTCGATGCAGGCGATATGATTGCCAACACGGTCGTCCCGATTGAAGAGTCGGACACGGTCGGCACGTTATTCGACAAGCTCGCGGTCGCAGGGTCGGACTTGTTGCTCAAGACGCTTCCTGCCTTCCTCGCCGGTTGGATTGAAGCCGTACCGCAAGACGAGCGTGACGTCACGTTCGCACCGAACATCAGCCGGGAGCGGGAACAGATTGACTGGACCCGTTCCGGCGCAGACATCTATAACCACATCAGAGGGATGAATCCGTTCCCGACAGCGTATACGACGATTGCCGGTGAACGGGTCAAACTGTTCTTCGGATTGAAAACGACAGGGACGGGTGAACCAGGAACGATTGTCCGGCTTGAAGCGGATGGATTTGTCGTCGCGACAGGCGACGCGGTCGCCATTAAAGTGGTCGACTTGCAACCATCTGGTAAAAAACGAATGGACGGGGCCACATTTATGCGTGGGGCCGGCCAGAAGTTACAAGTCGGCGATCGACTAGGAGGATAATATGAACGTACGAGTTGCAGCACTGGATACGCTAATCAAAATCGAACAAGGCGGCGCCTATTCGACGATTGCGGTCAACGATTTATTGAAACAGAAGAAATTGGCGACGAAAGACGTCGGCCTATACACGGAACTCGTCTATGGGACACTCGGCCGCAAACGGACGCTCGATTATATTTTAGAGAAACGGGTCCAAAACCCGAAAAAACTGGACCGTTTCGTCTTGCCACTCTTACGGATGAGCGTCTATCAACTGTTTTATCTCGACAAGATCCCGGATCGTGCCGTCTTGCACGAAGCGGTCGAGATTGCGAAAAAACGGGGCCATTCGGGTACCGGCAAGTTCGTCAACGGCGTGTTGCGCAACGTCATTCGGGACGGGTTCCCGGATTTGAGCACGCTTCCGGACGCTGAACGGATCGCCATCGAACATAGCCATCCCGATTGGCTCGTCGCCGAATGGGTAGAGACGTATGGCGTCGAAACGACAGAGGCGATGTGTAAATTGAACAATGAGCCGGCTCCGGTCACGGTGCGGGTCAACCGCCAGCGGGTCACGGTCGAAGAGATGATTGAGCGGCTCGCCGAAGTCGATGTCGTCGCGACACGTTCGGAACTGTCAGCGGACGGTCTCATCATCGAATCCGGGAACGTGCATGCGACAGCGTTCATCGATATGGGCTTGTTGTCGATTCAAGACGAGAGCTCGATGATCGTCGCCGATGCGCTTCAAGCCGGGAAAACGGAACGCGTCCTCGACGCATGTGCCGCACCAGGTGGAAAAGCGATGCATACGGCGGAACGCATGGATGGTGGAACGCTCGTCGCCCTCGACTTGCACCCGCATAAAGCGAAATTGATTGAACGTCAAGCGAAGCGTCTGCATATCGATGGAGTGACCGCACTTGCCCTCGATGCCCGTCAGGCCGGGGACAAATTTGAACCGGAGAGCTTCGACCGGATTTTACTCGACGTCCCATGTTCAGGACTCGGTGTTATCCGCCGCAAGCCCGATATCAAATGGACGAAAGACAAGTCCGCCCTCGCCGGACTGCCGAAAGTCCAACGCGAAATCATTGACGCCGTCTTGCCACTGCTCAAACGAGGTGGTACGCTAGTGTACTCGACATGTACCATCGACCCTACTGAGAATGAACAGCAGGCCGATTACATTTTGTCGACCGGATTGACGTGGGATGAGACACTCCAAGACCGTCTTCCACAAGTATTGCGCCCGATGGTGTCATCGGACCGCGCTGAACTCAAATTACTCCCGACGTCGTTCGGGACGGACGGTTTCTATATCGCCGCATTCAAGAAAGAGGTATAAACATGAACCCAAAAGCAGTTGAAAAAAATCCATTGGTCGGTGCCAAGCCGTCTCTCTATTCCCTCACGTACTCAGAGCTCGAACAGTGGCTCATCGAGGCAGGAGAAAAATCATTCCGCGCGAAACAGTTATATGACTGGATGTACGTCAAGCGCGTGACATCGTTCGACGATATGACGAACGTCTCGAAACCGCTCCGCGAAAAATTAGACGCGGCGTTCCAATTGACGACGTTGAAAGAACTCGTCCGTCAAGAATCAAAGGACGGGACGATCAAGTTCTTGTTCGAGCTTCAAGACGGTTATTCGATCGAGACGGTGCTCATGCGCCATGAGTACGGGAACTCGGTCTGTGTCACGACACAAGTCGGCTGCCGTATCGGTTGCACGTTCTGTGCTTCGACGCTCGGTGGTTTGAAACGTAACTTAGAGGCCGGTGAAATCACGGCCCAAGTCCTCGACGTCCAGCGCGCGCTCGACGCGAGCGAAGAGCGGGTCGACTCGGTCGTCGTCATGGGAATCGGCGAACCGTTCGATAACTACGACGAATTGATGCGCTTCTTGCGCACGGTCAACCACGATGACGGCTTGAACATCGGTTCACGTCACATCACCGTGTCGACGAGTGGGATCGTACCGAAGATTTACAAGTTTGCCGATGAAGGCATGCGCATCAACTTCGCAATCTCGCTTCACGCGCCGACGACGGAGATTCGGACACGCCTTATGCCAATCAACCGTGCTTACAACTTGGACAAGTTGATGGAAGCCGTCAACTACTATACAGAGAAGAGCGGTCGCCGCATCACGTTCGAATACGGTTTATTCGGCGGGGTTAACGACACGGAAGAACACGCGCATCAACTCGCTGACTTGTTGAAAGGCGTCAAATGCCACGTCAACTTGATTCCAGTCAACCACGTGCTCGAGCGCGATTACGTCCGCACACCACGTAAACAAATTTTTGCCTTTGAAAAAGTGCTCAAAGATCGAAAAGTGAACGTGACGATTCGTCGCGAACAAGGTTCGGATATCGATGCGGCTTGTGGGCAGCTTCGAGCGAAGGAGCGCGAACAAGAAACGAGGTAATCACGAAGATGGAGTTAGCATACCGAACCGACCGAGGCCAAGTGAGAGCACAGAACGAGGATGCCGTCTTGATTTTAGGGGACGAACATGCCGGGATTGCTCTCGTGGCCGACGGGATGGGAGGACATGAAGCCGGGGAGGTCGCGAGTCAGCTCGTCATCGAGCAGTTTCGCCGTGCCTTCTCGACGCTTCCGGCCTCGCCGATGGAGATGGAGAATTGGTTCCGCCAAAACGTGGAACTGGCCAATAATCAAGTGCTCGATTTCTCGAAACAAGCCAACCTCCTCATGATGGGGACGACGATCGCCGGTGTCTGTTGGCACGACGAGACGATTGTTATCGTCCACGTCGGGGATAGTCGTGTGTATGCCTTGCGAGATGATAAGCTGCAACAATTGACGGAAGATCATTCCTACGTGAACGTGTTGAAACAACTCGGCGAATTGACCGAGGAAGAGATGCGCGTCCATCCGAAACGTAACATTATCACCCGTTCAATCGGCTCGAATGAGCATGTCGAACCTGATCTGCAAGTGTTTGCCGAACCCGAGTTTGACACGATTTTAATCTGTACGGACGGCTTGACAACTCATTTGACTGATGAGGAGATCAAGCAAGTCTTGAAACGTCCCGTCTCGGCGGACGTCAAGGCGGATCAATTAATCGATCAAGCCAACCGTTTGGGTGGGAGTGACAACATCACCGTTGCCCTCGTCCAGTTCACAGATAGAAAGAGAGGATGAATCCGATGCGAAGTGGAGAACGAATCAACGATCGTTATCGGATCGAACAGCAAATCGGCAGCGGCGGCATGGCAAATGTCTACCGGGCTCACGATGAAATTTTAAACCGAACCGTCGCCATCAAGGTGTTGCGATCTGAATTCTCGCATAACGAACAATTTATACGCCGGTTCGAACGGGAAGCCCACGCGGCGACTAGTCTGAACCATCCGAATATCGTCGCCATCTACGACGTCGGAGACGAGCGTGACATCTATTACATCGTCATGGAACACGTCGATGGGATGACGCTCAAACAATATTTGCAAGAAGAGTACATATCTGTCGACGAGGCGCTTCGCATCATGGGACAGATTTGTGATGCCATCGACCATGCCCATGCGAATCGAATCATTCATCGGGACATCAAACCGCAAAACATGATGATTGATCAGAGCGGCAACGTCAAAGTGACTGACTTTGGGATTGCGGTGGCCATGTCGAACGCGACGCTGACCCATACGATGTCAGTGCTCGGCTCGGTCCATTACTTTTCTCCAGAACAGGCGCGCGGAAAGTTCGCCGATGAGAAGTCAGATATTTATTCACTCGGTGCCGTCCTGTATGAACTCGTGACCGGACGCGTTCCGTTCATCGGGGAGACGCCAGTCGCCGTCGCACTTCAACATTTGCAAGACGACCCGATTCGACCGATGGATTTGAACCCGAACATCCCGCAAGCGCTTGAGAACTGCATCATGCAGGCGCTGGCGAAATCACCGGGCGCCCGTCACACATCGGTCGCCGCCTTTAAGAAGGATTGCATGACGGCGCTCGACCCGGAACGTGCGAACGAACCGAAACGCCTCAGTACGGAACAGGACGCATTCGATCAGACGCTCGTCATGTCACCGGTCGTCCCGGACGAACCGAACGTCAAAGAGACACCGGAACAACCGGTCGCACCGAGCGAACCTGAGACAGCGAACCCGAAGCCGAAACGGAAGAAGAAGTGGTGGCTATGGCTCCTACTCCTCTTCTTGTTGATTGGCGGCGGAATCGGGGCATATGTCATCGCCGATGAGATGTCCCGTGCCGTCGTGCCAGACGTCGTCGGGATGACGAACGACGAAGCGACGACCGAACTCGAAACAGCCGGTTTTGTCGTCGAAGCGACAGAGCGGGCGAGCGATAACATCGCCGCTGGCGACGTCATTTCGCAGACACCGCAAGCCGGTCGGAAACCGAAACGCGGAACGACCGTGACGATTGTCGTGTCGGCCGGGAAAGAGACGGTTGCGATGCCGGACGTCGAAGGATTGTCTCAGTCGGCGGCCGAGCGGACGCTCAAAGACCTCGACTTTGCGGATATCGAAATTCAATCCGAGGCGTCGGAGACGGTCGATAGCGGCGATGTCATCTCCCAATCGATTGCTCCGGACAACGAGGTCGTCCCGTCTGAAGAGACGGTGACGCTCGTCGTCTCGACCGGTAGCAATAAAGTCGAACTCGCCAATTTAGCCGGGTATACGTTTGAGGAGGCGACGACGTACGCCGAACAGAATAGCTTGAAAATCGTCAAACGAGACGAGTATTCAACGAGCGTGCCCGCCAACCAAATCATTCGTCAGTTACCGACGGCCGGAACAGCCGTCGACCCGGGGACGGAATTGACCGTCATCGTGTCGCAAGGGGTCGAACCGACCGACGTCTCGATTGAACGGGAAGTCAACGTCGAAATCGATCCGCCTGCTGAAGGCGAAGAACCTGTGGCACTCGATGTCGTCATTCGGACGGTAGACGCCCGTGGCGAAGTCGAAGTGTTGCGTGATAAGATAACGGAGACGACGACTTACTCGTATACACTCGTCATTGCACCGGACGAAGTCGGAACCGCGACGATCGAAGTCGACGGGGAAGTCGTCCGAACGGATACGGTGACGTACGCACAAGCAAAAGATTCACAATGAAGAGGTGGCGTGCGCGTCGCCTCTTTTTCTAAGGAGGTCATAGGATGAAAGGTACGATTATTCGATTACAAGGCGGGTTTTATGATGTCATGACGGAAGAGAAACAAGAGATCCGTTGTCGCGCCCGCGGCAATTTCCGCAACCGGAACATCTCGCCGGTCGTCGGCGATGATGTCGACATCCAAGACCAAGGAGACGGCACAGGCTACATCTTGGCCGTCGACGAGCGGTCGAACCATCTCGTCCGCCCGCCGATTGCTAACATCGATCAAGCGTTCCTGCTGTTCTCGGTCAAGGAACCGGCGTTCTCGTTCCATCTGCTCGACCGTTTCCTCGTCTTAATCGAATCGAAGCAAGTCCACCCGATTATCGTCTTAACGAAGATGGACTTGTTGACGGAGTCGGAGCTCGAAACGATTCAAGCAGCAGCAGCTTTATACCGGTCAATCGGCTATGAGGTCATCGAGACGTCGACGGAGAACGGGGCGGGGATCGAACAAATTCGTGGGTCGTTTAAGGAGAAGACGAGCGTGTTCGCCGGACAGACCGGTGTCGGCAAGAGTTCACTCTTGAACGCGGTCGCGCCGGAACTTGAACTCGCGACCGGGAAAATCTCGAAGTCGCTCGGCCGAGGCAAGCACACGACGCGTCACGTCACGCTCATCACGCTCGCTGACGGGCTCGTCGCTGACACGCCTGGTTTCTCGAGCCTCGAGTTCCCAGAAGAACTCGCAGTCGAGGAGATGCGCTGGTGCTTCCCTGAGTTTGTCGAACGGCATGACGACTGCAAATTCCGGGGCTGTGCCCATTTGAACGAACCGGGTTGTGCCGTCAAAGCGGCCGTCGAGGCGGGAGAAATCGCTTCCACCCGTTACGAGAATTATGTTACGTTTATGGCAGAGTTAAACGATAGACAACGGAGGTACTGACATGATTAAAATTGCACCATCAATTTTAGCGGCGGACTTCGCCAACCTAGAGGCAGAAGTGAAGGCGGTCCAAGAAGCCGGCGCGGATTATATCCATTTTGATGTCATGGACGGTCAATTCGTCCCGAACATCTCGATTGGTCTCCCGGTACTCGCAAGCTTACGGAAGAAGTCGGACATGGTACTCGACGTCCATTTAATGATCGACCAGCCGGAGCGCTTCGTCGAAGACTTCATCAAAGCGGGAGCGGATATCGTCACAGTTCACGTTGAAGCGACGAACCATTTGCATCGCGTGCTTCAACAAATTAAGGCGGCCGGAGCCAAGTGTGGCGTCGTTCTCAACCCGCATACGCCGCTATCGTTGATTGAACACGTGCTCGGTGACGTCGACATGGTCCTTCTCATGACGGTGAACCCTGGCTTTGGGGGTCAGAAGTTCATCGAATCGGTCGTGCCGAAAATCGCGGCGTTGAACGAGATGCGCCAAGCGCGCCGTCTCGACTTTGAAATCGAGATTGACGGCGGCGTCAACGCGGAGACGGCGAAATTATGTATCGATGCCGGTGCTGACGTGCTCGTGGCCGGCTCGGCCATCTATAACGAGCCGAGCTATAAAGACGCAATCGATAGCATTCGCAACGCATCTCGTGTATAATCGTCCATAGAACAACAAATATTGTCGCAAGGGGTGTCACATTCTGTGGCTGAGAGGCATACGCTAACCCTTTGAACCTGTTCCGTTCACACGGACGTAGGGATGTGGCGAAAATGCACGTTGCTACTCGATAGCAGCATGGCGTTTACGTCATGCTGCTTTTTGTCGTTCGCTCATAATTTAAGGAGGGAAATAGATGAAACAACGTTTAAAATTACAGGCGCTCATTGAAATCTCATTGTTCGCCGCACTCGGTTTGATTTTTGATTTGCTCATCCCGTTCCGGATGCCGCAAGGCGGGTCAATCAGCTTGGCGATGTTGCCGATTTTCGTGATGGCGTATCGTCACGGCTTGAAAGGCGGACTTGCGACCGGTGCACTCGTCGGAACGCTGCAATTGCTGTTCGGGGCCTACATCTTCACGCCGGTCCAGTTCCTGCTCGACTACACGTTCGCTTACGGTGTCGTCGGTATGGCGGGACTGTTCGCGGGTCAAGTGAAACGAGCCGCCAAAGATGAGGCAAAAAAGACGCTCGTCGTCTATTTGGTGCTCGGCGCGCTCCTCGGCTCACTGCTTCGTTACGGCGCCCACGTCTTGTCGGGGATCGTCTTCTTCGCCGAATACGCGGAAGGTCCGGTCGTCGCCTACTCGTTCGCCTATAACATGACGTACATGCTCCCGTCCTTCCTCGTGTCGGCCGTCGTCCTCGTCCTCTTGTTCGTCTCGGCGCCGCGCTTCGCGACGCTCGCGACCCGGGACGTCCGCTAATGCGGGTGTTGATTGTGGCGGCCAGCCCGGAACCAATCTCGGGACTCCCGCGTGACGTCGATTACATCATCGGCGTCGATGGGGGGTACGAGACACTGTTGAACCACGGGCTGAACCCAGATCTCGTCGTCGGCGATTTCGACTCCTTCACGGGCGAAGTGCCGATCGACGCCGTCCGTTATCCATCTGAGAAAGATGTGACCGACCTCGAGATCGCTCTCGAGGCGGCACGGGGGCATGGCGCGACTGAGATGCTCGTATACGGCGCGCTCGGCGGCCGGCTCGATATGACGCTCAGCAATATCGGTCTGCTCGAGGCGTATCCGGAGATGCGTCTCGTCACGGCAGGGCAGACGGTACGACTCGTCGGGTCGGGACGCTATGAACTCCCGCGTCAAGACGGTCACTATTTGTCGCTCATCCCATGGAAGCAGGCGAACGTGACCATCCGCGGCGTCAAATATCCGCTCGACCGTCACGATGTCGTCAGCCATGAGGCGCTCACCATCTCGAACGAATGGGACGATGAAACGGCGGACTTGATCGTGCACGAAGGTATGGTGCTCGTGCTGTATGTCAAAAAATGAACACAAAAAAATCCCATCGGCGAATGCCGCTGGGATTTATTTCGTTCGTGTATAAAAATTATACGCGTTCAACGAGACCTGATTTAAGAGCGCGAGCTGAAACCCAAACTCGTTTAGGTTTA
Source organism: Exiguobacterium sp. s149 (assembly GCF_018618395.1). Classification (NCBI taxonomy): domain Bacteria; kingdom Bacillati; phylum Bacillota; class Bacilli; order Caryophanales; genus Exiguobacterium; species Exiguobacterium sp. s149. The sequence continues at coordinate 103,300 of NZ_JACSLZ010000004.1, read as the reverse complement.
CCGTCAACGAGAATACGAACTTTTTGTACGTTTACACCCCAAGTGCGTTTTGTCTTGTTGAGTGCGTGCGAACGGTTGTTACCTGATTTAGGTGATTTACCTGTTACGTAGCATTTACGTGCCATGCGTTTCCCCTCCTTTTTTATGTGGGTTCGTCCTAATAGACACTCGTTTATATTAGCACGGGTTTTTTCACGATGCAACTAGAAAATCATAGGATGACAAGAAAAAAACTTGACATTACTGGAAAGGATTTTAATAATGAATGAGGGTTACGGCTACAATTGACCGAGTTTATGGAGCAGGTTCTTTTAATAACTAGGTACTTATTGTAGAATGTAGTGAAGGAATCATTCCGAATAAAGGAGGCTACTCCATATGGCAATTGAAATGAAGACAACATATGGCAATATTGACATCACGAACGACGTGGTCGCGACACTCGCAGGCGGTGCGGCGATGGAATGTTTCGGCGTTGTGGGAATGGCGTCTCAAGCTCAATTGAAAGACGGGATCGCAGAACTATTGAAACGTGAAAACTACGCCCGAGGCGTGGTCGTACGTCAAGATGGAGAAGACGTACATATCGACATGCACATCATTGTAAGCTACGGGACGAAAGTGTCGGAAGTCGCATACAACGTGCAAAGCCGTGTAAAATACACGCTCGGTGAAACTTTAGGATTAAACGTTTCGTCGGTAAACATATTCGTACAAGGCGTTCGTCTGACGAATGACTGACGAGAACGAAGGAGGATTTGGTGTGGGTTTAAAACGTTTAGATGGATTGGTGTTCGCGAACATGGTCGCGAACGGTGCAGCCAACTTGAGCCAGAATGCGGATTATGTAGATTCGCTTAACGTCTTCCCGGTGCCGGACGGCGACACGGGGACGAACATGAATTTGACGATGACATCGGGTGCGAAAGAAGTGGCCGCACTCAACTCGGCGAATATCGCTGACGTCTCATCGAAGTTTGCACGCGGTCTCTTGATGGGGGCACGTGGGAACTCGGGCGTTATTTTGAGCCAGTTGTTCCGTGGTTTCGGTAAAGCAATCGAAGGCAAGACAGAAGTGTCGACAGTCGATTTCGCCGAAGCTTTGAAACGTGGCGTCGATACGGCATACAAGGCGGTTATGAAACCGGTTGAAGGAACGATTTTGACGGTTGCTCGTGAAGCGGCCGACGAAGCGCTCCGTGCTTCAGAGTCGACGAGCGACTTCAACGAGTTCATGGAACTCGTGATTGTCGAAGCGAAAGCTTCACTCGAACGGACACCGGACTTATTGCCGGTCTTAAAAGAAGTCGGCGTCGTCGATTCAGGCGGCCAAGGCTTGCTCGTCATTTATGAAGGGTTCCTCGCAAGCCTCGAAGGCAAAGAACTTGAGAAACCACATGCACCGGTCATGGATGCGCTCATTGAAGCTGAACATCATGCCCACGCCGCGCAAGGATTCATGTCGACGGAAGACATCGAATTCGGCTATTGCACGGAAATCATGGTCCGGTTCCAAGACGAGAAATTGAAGGACGCGCCGTTCAACGAGGACACGTTCCGCAATGAATTGTCTGAACTCGGTGACTCGCTCCTCGTCGTCGCAGACGAAGAGTTGCTCAAAGTTCACGTTCACGTCGAGACGCCAGGTGACGTCATCACGAAAGGACAGCGTTACGGGGAACTCGTCGCTGTCAAAATCGAGAACATGCGTCAACAGCACTCGACCATCTTAGAAGAAGAGCATGGCGCCAACCAGCACGGCGTTCAAACGGCTGCTCCGACGGCTCCGAAGGCGAAAGCGCCGTTCGCGATCGTCACGGTCGCGATGGGCGAAGGTGTCAGTGAATTGTTCCGTTCACTCGGGGCGGCCCACGTCATCGAGGGCGGTCAGACGATGAACCCATCGACGGAAGATATCGTCAAGGCAATTGAAGCGGCCAACGCGAATCACGTCTTCATCTTCCCGAACAACTCGAACATCATCATGGCTGCTGAACAAGCGGCCTCGGTCGCCCCTTGCGGCGTCTCGGTCATTCCGACGAAGACGGTGCCACAAGGACTCGCGGCAGCGATCGCCTTCAATCCGGAAGCGGATGTGGAAACGAACGAGCGCGGCATGAAGGCTGCGGCAAGCGCCGTCAAGTCTGGTCAAGTGACGTATGCAGTTCGTGATACGAGCATCGACGGTGTCGAAATTCGTAAAGACGACCACATGGCGATTGCCGAGAAGAAAATCGTCGCCTCATCGGCTTCGAGCCTCGAAGCGGCGAAAGCGCTTGTCGACGCGCTCGTGGATGCTGATGACGAAATCATCACGATTTTGACGGGCGAAGGTTCGTCAGCGGAAGACGTCGCAGCACTCTCGGCGTATATCGAGTCGAAGAACGACGAGATTGAAATCGAGGTCCATGACGGGAAACAACCGCTCTACTCCTACATTTTTAGTGTGGAATAAGCTGTAACTCAGCCCTACCTTCTGTATAATGAAGGTAGGGCTTTTTTGAAAGGGGGAAATGCGATGAAATATCGCAGTGTGTTTGATATCATCGGTCCGGTCATGGTCGGTCCATCGAGTTCGCATACGGCCGGAGCCGCGCGCATCGGCCTCATGGCTGGGAAGTTGTTCGGCCGTACGCCACGGCTCGCGCACATCACGTTTTATGGGTCGTTCGCCGATACGTATCGGGGGCACGGTACCGATGTCGCCATCGTCGGCGGCATCATGGGCTTCGATACGTTCGATTTGCGCATCCCGCAAGCACTCGATATCGCCAAAGAGCGCGGCATCGAGGTCGTCTTTGAGACGAGCGATGCGTTGACAGACCATCCGAACACGGCCCGGGTCCACCTCGAGGACGAGGATGGTACGTTCGAAATCGTCGGGATTTCAATCGGCGGCGGGACGATCGAGATTACCGAGTTGAACGGATTCCCGCTCAAACTGTCAGGCGGCGGTCCGGCACTCGTCGTGTTGCACCATGATCGCTTCGGGGCAATCGCGGCCGTGACCGGCATCTTGGCCCGGCATGAGTTGAATATTGGGCATATGGAAGTGAGTCGTCACGAGAAAGGCAAGCAAGCGCTCATGGCGATTGAGATTGATGAACATCTGTCAAAAGACGTGTTAGCGGAAATTGAGCGGTTACCTCAAATCGAGCGGGTAGCCATCTTTGGGGAATAAGGAGAAACCAATATGTTTAAATCAGTAGAAGAATTAGTCAGAACGGCAACAGAGCGAGGCATTCCGATTTCAGAAGTGATGATCGAGCAAGAAGTGCACGTCAGACGCTCGACGCGGGAAGAAGTCGTCGGCATGATGGAGCGCAATCTAGAAGTGATGGAAGAAGCGGTCGCGCGGGCACTCGAAGGCGTGACGTCCGTGACGGGTCTCACGGGGAACGATGCCGTGCTCATGACCGACTATATCCGTTCCGGCAAATCGCTCGCCGGAGACTTGATTTTAGATGCGGTCGCAAAAGCGATCGGCACGAATGAAGTCAACGCGGCGATGGGACGCATCTGCGCGACCCCGACCGCCGGAAGCGCCGGCGTCGTACCGGGTACGTTGTTTGCGGTCAAAGAACGTCTGGAGATGGACCGTGACGCGATGGTCCGCTACTTGTTCACGTCAGGAGCGTTCGGCTTCGTCGTCGCCAACAACGCCTCGATTTCAGGAGCGGCTGGTGGTTGTCAGGCGGAAGTCGGCTCAGCGACCGGGATGGCCGCCGCGGCCATCGTCGAAGCGGCCGGCGGGACGCCGGAACAATCGGCGACGGCGTTTGCAATCGCACTAAAAAACATGCTCGGTCTCGTCTGTGACCCGGTGGCGGGGCTCGTCGAGGTGCCGTGCGTCAAACGGAACGCCATGGGCGGGGCGAACGCCATCGTTGCGGCCGATATGGCACTCGCCGGCATCACGTCACGGATCCCTTGCGACGAGGTCATTTCCGCGATGCATGAGATTGGCCAGATGATGCCGACCGCGTTGAAAGAGACAGCGCGTGGTGGTCTCGCCAATACGCCGACGGCACGCCGTCTCGAACGAAACATCTTTGGAGAGAAAGAAAATGTCCAGAAGTGAGGCGTTGACGACGCTGAAAGGGGTCGGGCCAGAGATGGCCAAAAAATTAGAGACGATGGGTCTCGAACGAATCGAGGACGTGCTGGAGCACGTCCCGTTTCGTTATGAAAATTATAATAGCGGCACGGTGATGACGGCCATTCACGGAGACCTCGTCAAATGGAGCGGCACCGTCCAGGCGGCACCGCTCGTACGCTATTACAGCAAAGGCAAGAACCGGCTCCAATTCCGCTTGTTGCTCGAGGAGCGTTATGTCGTCCACGTGACGATGTTCAACCGGGCCTTTTATAAAGACAAGCTCGCGCTCGGCGCCACGGTGACGGTCAAAGGGAAATGGGATATGAACCGGATGACGATCAGTGCGACCGACCTCGAGTTCGGTGAGCTCTCGGATGGGTTGCAACCGATTTATTCGCTCCGGGCCGGACTGACCCAAAAGAATTTCGGACGCATCGTCAAACTCGCATTCGAACAGACGACCTCGTTCGAGAATCGCCTGCCCGAATCGATTCGGCAACGTTATCGTCTCGAGGACCGGGAGACGATGTTGAAAGGGATGCATTTCCCTGATTCGGTCGAGACGTATAAACAGGCACGCCGAAGTTACGTCTATGAAGAGTGTCTGCTCTATCAATTGAAACTCCAGGCGTTCCGTAAGATGGAGCGGGCGGGGAAAGGGCGCGCGCTCACGCTCGACAAGCAGCGGTTGAACGAGTTCGTCAAACAGCTCGCGTTCCCGTTGACAGGGGCACAGACACGTGTCATCCGGGAGATTGTCGGCGACTTAGAAAAGCCAGAACGGATGAATCGGTTGTTACAAGGGGATGTCGGGAGCGGAAAGACAGTCGTTGCCGCGATCGCCTTGTATGCGACGGTGTGCGCCGGCTATCAAGGGGCGCTCATGGTCCCGACGGAGATTTTGGCCGAACAGCATCTCGCCTCGTTGCAGGCGCTGTTCGAACCTTACGGCATGCGCGTCGGGCTACTGACGAGTTCGGTCAAAGGCAAGGCTAGGAACGAATTGCTCCAGGCGATTAAAGACGGCGACGTCGATATCATCGTCGGGACGCACGCCTTGATTCAAGGGCCGGTCGAGTTTTCGCGTCTGCATCTGGCCATCACCGATGAGCAACACCGGTTCGGAGTCGAACAGCGGAAAATGCTCCGTGACAAGGCGGAACTCGCCGACGTGCTCTATATGACAGCGACGCCGATTCCACGGACGCTCGCCATCAGCGCTTTCGGGGAGATGGACGTCTCGACGATTGATGAGATGCCGGCCGGGCGGAAGCCGATTGAGACGTATTGGGCCAAGACCGATCAAATTGACCGGGTCCATGCGATGGTGAACCGTGAGCTCGCCCTCGGACGTCAAGCGTACGTCATCGCGCCGCTCATCGAGGAATCGGACACGCTCGAAGTCGAGAGCGCGACCGCGCTCTACGACATGTTACGGGAGCGCTTCCCGAATTATGCGGTCGGTCTCATGCACGGTAAACTGTCGAGCACCGAGAAAGACGAGGTCATGAAGGCTTTCGCTAGCAACGCCCTCCAAATCCTCGTCTCGACGACGGTCGTCGAGGTCGGGGTGAACGTGCCGAACGCCTCGCTCATCATCATCCACGACGCCGAACGATTCGGCTTGGCGCAACTGCACCAGCTGCGCGGGCGTGTCGGTCGAGGCGCCGATCAATCTTACTGTATATTGGTAGGGGATCCAAAGTCCGACGTCGGGAAACTTCGTTTAAAGACGATGACCGAGACGAATGACGGATTCGTGCTCGCCGAGAAAGACTTGGAACTCCGCGGGGCCGGTGACTTCTTTGGGACGGCCCAAAGCGGTCTGCCGAGCTTCCGCGTCGCTGATCCAGTACTCGATTTAAAAGTGATGGAAGTGGCGATGCAAGACGCCGTCCGGCTGCTCGGGAGCGAGGCGTTTTGGAATGAGGCGACGTATGCCCCGCTCCGGCACTATTTGAAACGACTCGACTTACTCGTCGGAGAACGATTGGAATGACAAACAACACTTGAAAATAAAATCTAAAGAATATATACTGCTATTAATACCAGGTATTAAGTTCTTTAGCATAGAGTTTAGGAGGGAACTGAATGCGGGTACCTAAGAAAGAGCGGCAACGCTTATTGCAAGAAACGATTGATCGCAACCCGTTCATCAAAGACGAAGAGCTGTCGAAACAGTTTGCCGTCAGTATTCAAACGATTCGACTCGATCGGATGGAGTTAAAGATTCCGGAAGTGAGAGAACGGATCAAGCACGTTGCCTCAGAACACCTCGATGAAGTGAAGTCGCTCGCCATGAGCGAGGTCATCGGTGATATGATTGACTTGAAGCTCGATGAATCGGCCATCTCGGTTCTCGACATTGAGAGAGAACACGTCTTTAGCCGCAACGAGATCGCCCGGGGACACGTATTGTTCGCCCAGGCCAACTCGTTAGCGGTGGCGCTCATCAATGATGAATTGGCGTTGACCACTAAAGCGGACATCCGGTTTAGTCGCCAGGTCCATCTTGGAGAGCGAGTCGTTGCCAAGGCTCGTGTAATCAAACTACGTCGGGACGGAAGAACGGACGTCACAGTGGATAGTTATGTCGGCGAAGAGTGTGTCTTTAGCGGAGACTTCACGATCTATCGTCGCGGTGAGGAGGAACAGGCATGAAATTAGCAATCGATGCAATGGGCGGGGATCATGCCCCGAAAGCAATCGTGGAAGGCGTCAAACAGTTTGCCGACGCGTTCCCGAATGAGCAGATGGAACTGTTTTTAGTCGGAGATGAGGTCAAACTCGCCTCTTATGGGTTGACCGACCCGCGAATCAAAATCGTTCCGGCAAGTGAAGTCATCACCGGAGACGATGAGCCGGTCCGGGCCGTCCGCCGTAAAAAGGACAGCTCGCTCGTCGTGGCGGCCAAACTCGTCAAAGACGGAGAGGCCGACGCCCTCGTCTCGGCTGGGAATACCGGCGCCCTCATGGCGGCGTCACTATTCGTCATCGGACGGATTCCCGGCATCGAGCGTCCCGCGTTGTCACCTACGTTCCCTACATATACGGGTAGCGGTGTCGTCATTTTAGACGTTGGGGCCAATCCGGACGCTAAGCCTGAGCACTTGGTCGACTATGCGATCATGGGCTCGCTCTACGCTGAGCACGTCCGCGGCGTCAAGCGCCCGCGCGTCGCGCTACTGAACATCGGGACCGAGGCTGGGAAAGGAAACGCCCTCTCGAAAGAGGCGTACCCCCTCCTTGAACAAGCACCGGTCCACTTTGTCGGCAACGTGGAAGCACGTGAGGCGATGTCCGGTGACGTGGACGTCATCGTCACCGAAGGGTTCGCCGGAAACATTTTGCTCAAAGGTGTCGAAGGTTCGTCATCGATGCTCATGAAGATGATGAAAGAACAGTTCACGAGCGATTTCGTCTCGAAGCTCGCCGCTCTCGTCTTAAAACCGAAGTTGAAACGATTGAAACAAACATTAGATTATCGGGAACACGGTGGAGCCGGGTTATTCGGCATCAACGCCCCGGTCATTAAAGCGCACGGTTCGAGCGATGCGCTCGCCATCATGAGCGCGCTCAAACAGGCGAAAATCATGGTCGATCACGACGTCGTCGCGAAGATCAAGCAAGCCAAAGCCACAAACTAATTTAAAGAAGGTGAGTACATGGGGAAAACAGCATGGGTATTTCCAGGACAAGGGTCACAAGCCGTCGGCATGGGCCAAACGTTCCTCGACAATCCTGAACAACTGCACGCGATCGGCCGTCGCCTCGGATTTGATTTACTCGACGCCATGGCGGCAGGATCAAAAGAAGAGCTTCAACGGACAGAACTGGCCCAACCGGCCATTGTGGCACATGCGGCATCACTCGCACAAGCTCACGCCAAAACAGGGGCCGCGCCAGACATGGTGATCGGTCACAGCGTCGGAGAATATGCGGCACTCGTCATCGCCGGCGTCATCGATTTGGAAGAGGCGAGCGTACTCGTCCACGAACGCGGTAAGCTCATGTCAGAAGTGAAGGATGGGGCGATGGCAGCCGTCATCGGGATGACCGATGTCGACGAGGCGTTCCATGTGACGGAGAAAATCAGTGCTAGCGGGAACCTTGTACAAATCGCCAACTACAACTGTCCGGGTCAGTTCGTCATCTCGGGACACGTCGACGCGGTCAAACAAGCCGAGACGGACTTGAAAAAGGCCGGCGCGAAACGCGTCTTACCGCTCAATGTCTCTGGTGCGTTCCACAGCTCGTACATGATGCCGGCCGCGACGCGGTTCAAAGACGTGCTCGCTTCGTCACCGTTCAAACCGGCGGCGATCGGGATTATCTCGAACGTCGATGCCGAGGTCCATACCGACCCGGAGAAATTGAAAACACTCCTCACCGAGCAACTGTACGCATCGGTCCGATTCGAGGCGTGTGTCCGCAAAGCGATCGACGCTGGCGTCGACACGTTCATCGAATTTGGTCCGACGTCGCCATTGTCGGGTCTCATCAAGCGAATCGACGCGAACGTGACGATCAAACAGGCGACGACGCTCGAAGAGGTGGCCGCGTTAGGAGGAGAAGTACGTGCATGACCAAGTAGCAATCGTGACAGGCGCGTCCCGGGGGATCGGGGCCGCCATCGCGAAGCGTTTAGGGGAGGACGGCTTTCGGGTCGTCGTGAATTACTCGGGTAGTGTTGAGAAAGCAAAGGCTGTCGTCAGTGAGATTGAAGCGAACGGGGGCGAGGCCATCGCCGTCAAAGCGGACGTCTCGAATGCGGATGACGTGAAGGCGCTCATCAAGACGACGGTCGACACGTTCGGCCGCATCGATTGCCTCGTCAACAATGCGGGCATCACGCGTGACGGTCTCCTCATGCGCATGAAAGAGGCTGACTTTGACGATGTCTTGTCGACGAACTTGAAAGGTGCGTTCTTGACGTCGCAAGCCGCGACGCGGACGCTCTTGAAATCGAAGTCGGGCCGTATCATCAATATCGCCTCGGTCGTTGGCATCACGGGTAACGCCGGACAGGCCAACTATGCGGCGGCGAAAGCCGGGCTGATCGGCCTGACCAAATCGGTCGCGCGTGAACTCGCCGGACGCCATGTCACGGTGAACGCCGTCTGTCCTGGATTTATTCAGACGGACATGACCGATGCCTTGACCGACGCCCAGCGTGAGGCGACGCTCGGACAAATCCCGTTCAACCGCTTCGGCCAAGTCGAAGACGTGGCGAACGTCGTCTCATTCCTCGCTTCACACCAGGCGGCTTACGTGACGGGTCAAACGATTGCCGTTGACGGCGGGATGACGATGGCTTAAAATCAGAACTTTACCAATCGAATCACATTTTATATACTTTAATTTGGAGGGATTTTATCATGACAACAGAACAAATCTTAGTAGACGTACAAGCAGCAGTGGCAGAGAAACTCGGGAAAGATGTATCTGAGATCACAGCCGACAAATCATTTAAAGACGACCTCGGTGCGGATTCGCTCGAAGTTATGGAAATGGTCATGGACCTTGAAGACAAATTCGATATCACAATCGAAGATGAAGATGCAGAGAAACTTGCAACTGTCGGCGACGTTGTCGCTTACATCGAAACTAAATTGTAATCAAGCCTCCCACCGCTCGTCATGAGCGGTGGGCTTGTGCTTATTCACGGAGGGAATTATGACAAAGGATAAGCGACGGTTTGACCGTCAAGGGTCGGCGCAACGACGCCGACGAAATGAGCTCGAACGGTCTCGGATTCTCGAGCAGTTCAAGACACTTGAAGAACGGCTATCCGTTCGATTCACGAATCAGGACCTATTGATGCAAGCGTTCACCCACTCCTCATACGTCAACGAACAACGCGGTCTGAAAAAAGACAATGAGCGCTTAGAGTTTTTAGGCGACGCGGTGCTCGAGTTGACGGTGTCTCGGTTTTTGTATGAGACGTATCCGGAGCGCTCCGAGGGGGAATTAACGAAGTTGCGGGCGGCCATCGTCTGTGAGCCGTCACTCGTCAACTTCGCGGAAGCCTATGCTTTCTCTGATTTTATCTTGCTTGGGAAAGGTGAAGAGTTGACCGGCGGTCGGAAGCGTCCGGCGTTACTCGCCGATGTGTTCGAATCTTACATCGGTGCGCTCTATCTGGACCAAGGGATTGAACCAGTCGAACAGTTCCTCGCCGAAGCGGTTTTTCCGAAAGTCTTAGCGGGTGTGTTTGAAGAACAGACCGATTATAAGAGTCAGCTTCAAGAGAGCGTGCAACGCGAAGGGCTCGGCCCTGTCTCGTACACGATTATCGAAGAGCGCGGGCCGGCCCATAGCAGGGAGTTCGTCGCCCATGCCCGTCTGTCTGACGATATCGTCGGGGAAGGCATCGGCCGATCGAAGAAAGAAGCCGAGCAGCTCGCGGCGAAAGAAGCGTTAATCGAATTCAATCGGCAATACGCCGGCCTTTAACAAAAAGGAGTGGACCTCTCAACGGGTCCACTCCTTTTTGTATCATCTAGTTACGTCAATTGCCCGAGTTCTTCGACGATTCCATCCACTTCAGAAATCGACAACGATGAACGATTCATCACGTAGTCGTAAATCTCTTTGACGGCCGAGGCGTCGGCACGGTTATATTCTTCCGCTTTGATGGCGCCGCGGTTGATGATGTTCATTTTGTCGAGAATTTCCTCAATCATTTGTTCGTTAGTCATCGGTCGTACCCCTTTCTACAGTTCTTTTTAGAATAGCATGATTCTAGCATTTTGACGAACTGGCAACTGTGGTAAAATAAACAAATGAATGCTTACTGAGGATAGGATGGTCACGATGCACTTAAAACGAATCGAACTCGCTGGCTTTAAATCGTTTGCCAAACGGATTGAACTGGATTTTCGTCCCGGCGTAACAGCCGTGGTTGGACCGAACGGGAGCGGAAAATCAAATATATCGGACGCTGTTCGCTGGGTACTCGGTGAGCAGTCGGCCAAATCGCTCCGTGGAGCGAAAATGGAAGATGTCATCTTTGCCGGCAGTGAAGGGGAGAACCATCGCAACGTCGCCGAAGTGACGCTCGTGTTGGACAATACGGACGCCCATTTGCGGCTGCCGTATGAAGAAGTAAGCGTCACGCGACGTGTCACGCGGAGCGGCGACAGTGACTACTTTATGAACAAGAAGCCGTGTCGTCTCAAAGATGTGATCGACCTGTTCATGGATACGGGTCTGTCGCGTGATGCCTTCGCCATCATCGGCCAAGGGCGGGTCGAGCAGGTCATCTCCGGGAAACCGGAAGACCGCCGTGCCGTCATCGAAGAAGCGGCGGGTGTCTTGAAATACCGCCAGCGTAAAAAACAAGCGGAACGGAAACTGCAGGACACTGAATTGAACTTGTCCCGCGTCGACGATATCTTGTATGAACTCGCCGACCGGGTCGAACCGCTCCGTGAACAAGCCGCGCTCGCCCGTGAGTATCAAGTCGCAAAAGCTCGGCACGATGAGCTCGAGACGGGTATTCTCGGTGCCGAGATTACGGAACTCGGCACAGGAATCACCCGTACGAACGAACAACTCGGGACGGCGTCCGCCCATCTCGCTGAGCAAGACGGCGCGTTGAACGCGATTGTGGCGGAACGGACGGAGCTCGAGGCGACACTCGCCGTCGATCGGGAAACGCTCGATATGCTCCACCAGGACGAACGGACACAGGCGACCGAACTGGAACGATTGACCGGCGAAATCAAGCTCGCGAAAGCCCGCGAAGAGCACGGGGCGGAAACGAAAGAACGTCTTGAGCGCCAGCGGGTCGAGTTGGCCGAAGAGGCCGAACAGTTGACGCAGAAATTGCACGTGGCTGAGGCGGATTTGGCGTCTAAAACCGAGGCGTTACATACCGTCGAGGCGGCACGTGTCAAACTCGACACACAATTGACGGCAGCCACACGCGATTTTAACGCGGAAATCGAACAACTCCAAGGCGAGGCGTTCGAACTGGCGACGACCCGTGCCACGCTCAGCAATCAACAGAAGCGGGAACGACGGGATATCGAACAAGCCGAGGAAGCGAAAGCCCGCCTCCTGCGTGAGAACAAGGATCGCCTCGATGTGAGGACCGAACAGACAGCTTCGCTCGAGGCCGAGCAGGCTCGTCTCGATGAGGCACGGACGACGTGGGAGACGTTGCTCGCGCAAGAAGCCGATTTGACCGAACAAGAGACGACACTGAGAGACAAGCTGGCCCGGGCCGAGCAGTCGTACCACGACCTCGACCGCCGGCGTCAGAAGACCGAGGACCGCATCGAATTGCTCGAGCGGATGAAGCAGTCATATGAAGGCTACTTCCATGCCGTCAAATTCGTGTTGAAAGAACGGGGGCCGGGCGTGCTCGGTGCGGTCGCGGAATTGATTCGCGTTCTCCCGTCCTACGAGGCCGCCATCGAGACGGCGCTCGGTCAGACGCAACAACACATCGTCGTCGAGACGGATGTGGTCGGTCGCCGAGAAATCGATCGGCTACGGAAGGCGAATGCTGGACGGGCCACGTTTGTGCCGATGACGAGCGTGAAGGAACGTTACGTCCCGAGTGAAGTCGCGCACCGGCTCGAATCGCTCGACGGATTCGTCGGCATCGCCGCCGACCTCGTCGAGACGGCCCCGGCCTACGACAAATTGAAACGGTCCCTTCTCGGTGCCGTCATCGTCGCCAACTCACTCGAAGTCGCCAACCGGATCGCCCAGACGACCGGGTATCGCTATCGTATCGTCACGCTCGACGGGGACATCGTCAACGTCGGCGGTTCGATGACCGGGGGTAGCCGGAAGCAAGGCGTCGCCTTGTTCACGCAATCGCGTGAACTCGATGACTTGAAGCACGGATTGACGCAAGGGCTGGCCATGCTCCATGAGCAACAGTTGCGCGTGACGACGTATACCGATGAGATGTCCCGGTTGCGAGAGTCGCTCCAGACAATCAGGCTCAAAAAACGTGAGGCCGAAGAGACGCTCCGTTCGACGGAACAGGCGTACCGAAGCTTGGAGAGGGTGTCACAAGACGCCAAGGCGCAACTTGAACTGTTCGATCATGAAATGGCCCGCTATGCTCATACGATTGAAGCCGCGACGAACGAATTGACGCGGCTCGCACAAGAGCTCGAGGCGACCGATGTGAAACAAGCCTCGATTCGGACCGAGCTCGAGGCGCTCCGCGGTGAGCAAGCGAAAGGTGCCGCGACGACGGGGCAACTGCAAGAAGCCATCCGTCAAAACGAACTCGATCGCCAACGGCATACGCTCGACCTCGACCGGGTCCGCTCGGAAGTCGAACGGCTCGAGGCCGAGGTCGCCAAACAGACGGCGCGTCTTCGTCAAATTGAACGTGAGCTCGAACATGTGGCGAGCGGCCGGGTCGTCTCTTCAGCCGAACTCGAGCTCGAACATGTCGAGGCGGTCAAACAGATGGACGCGCTCAAAGCGCGCCTGACGCAACAGTTGAACCAGCTTCACGCGAAAGAAGAATCGTACCGGATTCTAAGACAGCGCGAACAACAAGCGACGGACGTGCGCCGTCGACTCGATGCGGACGTCCGTAAACTCGAGACCGACGTGAACGAACTGGAGTTGAAACGGAAGTGGAAACTCGATGCGCTCGATGAACGTGGACTCGTCTTCGATTTGCTGCCGACGCTCACAATCCCGCTCGATGAGGCGAAAGAGGAGTTCAAACTGCTCGTCCGCCAAATTGAGGAGATTGGTCCGGTCAATTTGAATGCGATTGAAGAGTTCGACCTCGTCAATGAGCGGTTCATGTTCTTGTCTGAACAGCGGGACGACCTCGTCAGCGCCAAAGAGGATTTGTATGACATCATCAACGAGATGGACCGCGAAGTGACACGATTGTTCAAAGAGACGTATACGCTCGTCCGCGGTCACTTCAAACAGACGTTCCAGGAACTGTTCGGTGGCGGCGAGGCCGATTTGAAATTGGTCGACGAGTCCGACTTGCTCAATACGGGCATCGATATCGTCGCCAAACCACCCGGGAAGAAACTGCAGACGCTCAGTCTGCTCTCAGGGGGAGAACGGGCCTTGACGGCGATTGCGCTCTTATTCGCGATTTTGAAGACGCGTCCGGTGCCGTTCTGTGTACTCGATGAAGTCGAGGCGGCGCTCGATGAGGCGAACGTCCATCGGTTCGGGGAATATATCCGGACGCTGTCGATCGACACGCAATTCGTCATCATCACGCACCGGAAAGGGACGATGGAGGCGGCGGATACGCTCTATGGCGTGACGATGCAACAAAACGGGGTCTCCGAGGTGCTTTCGGTCGAATTATCTGAAGCGAAGCGCGTCGTTGAGACGGAAGAAGAGATGGAGGAATTAAGTTGAGTTTTTTTAAGAAGCTAAAAGATAAATTGACGACCTCGACGCAAGAAGCGTCACAAAAGTTTACCGATGGATTGACAAAGACCCGCGACGGGTTCGCGAATGCCGTCAACGATCTCGTCTATCGGTTCCGCGAAGTCGATGAGGATTTCTTCGATGAACTCGAGGATCTGCTCATCCAGGCGGACGTCGGAGTGACGACAACGATGGACCTTGTCGAAGATTTGAAAGAAGAAGTGAAGCGCCGCAACTTGAAAGATCCGGTCGCCGTCCGCGACGCGCTCGTCGAAGTCGTGGCGAAGCGACTTCAAGAGGACGAGTCGGACCGTGAGTTGAACATGCAAGACGGATTGACGGTCATCTTGTTCGTCGGCGTCAACGGCGTCGGCAAGACGACGACGATCGGCAAGCTCGCCCATCAATTGAAGTCGGAAGGCCGTTCGGTCATGCTCGCGGCGGGCGACACATTCCGGGCCGGTGCCATCGACCAGCTCCAAGTATGGGGCGAACGCGTCGGAGTCCCGGTCATCCGTCAAGCCGAAGGTTCCGACCCGGCCGCGGTCGTGTTCGACGCCGTCCAGGCAGCGAAATCACGCGGCGTTGACGTCTTGATTTGTGACACGGCCGGACGTTTGCAAAACAAGGTCAACTTGATGAACGAGCTTGAAAAAGTGAAACGGGTCATCGAGCGCGAAGTGCCGAACGGACCGCATGAAGTGTTGCTCGCGCTTGACGCGACGACTGGGCAGAACGCGATGGTCCAGGCGAAGGCGTTCAAACAAGCGACGAACGTGAGCGGCATCGTCTTGACGAAGCTCGACGGCACGGCCAAAGGCGGTATCGTGCTCGCGATTCGAAACGAGCTCGATATTCCGGTCAAATACGTCGGGCTCGGCGAGAAAATCGATGATTTACAAGCGTTCGACCCGGAACAGTTCGTATACGGATTATTCGGGGACATCTTCGAAGAAAAACAACAGACAAACGATGACCTCGCCTAAGTTTCTCTGTTAAGAAAAAAACTTGACAAGAGCTAGGGACGGCTGTACTATTGGTAGTTGTAAAGGGATTTCACTTAACATGTGGAGGTGGAGGTCATGTCGCTCGAAAAGACGAATCGAATGAACTACTTGTTCGATTTTTATCAAGCACTACTCACACCGAAGCAGCGCAACTATATGTCTCTTTATTACCTAGATGACTACTCGCTCGGAGAGATTGCGGAAGAGTTTGAAGTCAGCCGTCAAGCGGTCTACGATAACATAAAGCGTACCGAAGCGATGCTTGAGCAGTATGAGGAGAAGTTGGCCTTGTTCGACAAATTCGAACAGCGGCAACAACTGCTTCAGACGCTCAAACGTCAAGTCGAGCATTCGCCCGATGCGACGGAAACGATTTCGGCGCTTGAGAATTTAGAGTAGGGGGCTGAAGCATGGCATTTGAAGGATTATCCGAACGGTTGCAATCGACACTGGCGAAAATGCGGGGGAAAGGTAAAATTTCCGAAGCAGATGTCAAAGAGATGATGAGAGAAGTTCGTCTCGCTCTCCTTGAAGCCGATGTCAACTTCAAAGTGGTCAAACAGTTCGTCAACGACGTGAAAGAACGGGCCATCGGCCAAGACGTCATGAAATCGTTGACACCGGGCCAACAAGTTGTCAAAATCGTTCATGAAGAGCTAACGACTTTGATGGGAAGCGACGTCGTCCCGATCACATTTAACCCAAAACCACCGACAGTCGTCATGATGGTCGGGTTACAAGGTGCGGGGAAAACGACGACGACCGGGAAGCTCGCGAACTTGATTCGCAAAAAGCATAACCGGAGTCCACTTCTCGTCGCGGCAGATATTTATCGGCCTGCGGCCATCAAACAGCTCGAGACACTCGGCAAGCAACTCGATTTACCGGTGTTCTCACTTGGCGACCAAGTGAAGCCGGAAGAAATCGTCACAAAAGCGCTCGAGTACGCCAAAACCAATCATCACGATTTCGTGTTGATCGATACGGCCGGTCGCCTTCACATCGACGAGACGCTCATGGGCGAACTCGAAAACGTGAAGACGATTGCCAAACCGAATGAAATCTTCCTCGTCGTCGATGCGATGACGGGTCAAGATGCGGTCAATGTGGCCGACAGCTTCAATGAGAAACTCGGAATCACCGGCGTCGTGCTCACAAAGCTCGATGGTGATACACGTGGTGGGGCAGCCCTTTCAATCAAGGCAGTCACGGGAGCGCCGATTAAGTTCGTCGGTCTCGGTGAAAAGTTGGATGCCCTCGAACCATTCCACCCGGAACGCATGGCGTCACGGATTCTTGGGATGGGGGACGTGCTCACACTCATTGAAAAAGCCGAGTCACAGATGGACCAAGATGCTGCGAAGGAGCTTGAAAGCAAAATTCGCGATGCATCGTTTACGTTCGATGATTTTATCGAGCAGTTGGGTCAAGTGAAAAACATGGGCCCAATTGACGAATTGCTCTCGATGTTACCTGGTGCAGGTAAGATGAAAGGGTTGAAGAACGTCCAAATCGACGAGAAGCAACTCGATCATGTCGAGGCGATCATTCGCTCGATGACAAAGCATGAGCGCTCCAATCCTGAAGTGCTCAACGCGAGTCGTCGCAAGCGGATCGCAAAAGGGAGCGGTCGTTCCATCCAGGAAGTGAACCGTCTCATCAAACAGTTCGATGACATGAAGAAGCTCATGAAGCAGATGTCAGGACAAATGAAAGGGAAGAAAAAAGGTCTCGGCCTTCCGTTCTTCTAAGAAAACTTTTGTCAGTCGGGCAAAAAAACAGTATACTATTAAAGTTGTCAATTCTTAAACACATGATGGAGGTATATTACCATGGCAGTTAAAATTCGTCTCAAGCGCATGGGCGCAAACAAATCACCTTTCTACCGGATCGTTGTAGCTGATTCACGTTCACCACGTGATGGCCGTTTCATCGAGCAACTCGGTCACTACAACCCGGTTGCAAAACCAGAAGCAGAAGTTCGCATCAACGAAGAACTCGCTCTCAAATGGTTGGCAGACGGCGCGAAGCCATCTGACACAGTACGTAACTTGTTCTCTAAAGCAGGGATCATGGAGAAATTCCACAACGCGAAAAACGCGAAGTAAGGATGTGGCCGACCTTTTATGAGGTCGGCCCATTTTTTTGAGGAGGCACAACAATGGAATGGTTATACGTAGGTAAGATCGCCAATACCCACGGCTTGAAAGGGGAACTGAAGTTGCTCGCCGCGACCGATTTCCCAGCCGAACGCTTCAAGAAAGGCGAGACGCTCTATTTGGACGTCGATGGCAAGAAGCTCCCGTTCGAGGTGACGACGTATCGTCCGCATAAGCAGTTCCATCTCGTGACGTTCAAAGGGCTTGAGAATATCAATCTCGTCGAGAAGTATAAAGGGATGAAACTATACGTTCATGTCGAGCACGTCCACGAGTTACCGGAGCATGAGTTTTACTATCACGAGATTATCGGTTGCGAGGCCGTCGTCGACGGTGAGGTCATCGGTGTCGTCGACGATATCTTCGAGACTGGTGCCAACGACGTCTGGGTCATCAAACGCCCTGGCAAGTCGGACGCGCTCATCCCGTACATCGAATCGGTCGTGAGCAACATCGATGTCGAGGCGAAACGTGTCGTCATCACCCCGATTCCGGGAATGATTGACGATGAAGATTGATGTTTTAACGTTATTCCCCGAGATGTTCGCCCCGCTCAATCATTCAATCGTCGGACGGGCCCGTACACTCGGACAAGTCGAGATGGCGTTCACGAACTTCCGTGACTTCTCGACGAACAAACACCATAAGGTCGACGATTACCCGTACGGTGGCGGGGCGGGCATGTTGCTCACCCCACAGCCGATCTTTGACGCCTTCGACGCCATCAATAAGAAGCGTCCCCGCGTCATCGTCACGACGCCAACTGGACGCCGTTTCGACCAACAGATGGCGGAAGCATGGGCGACCGAGGAACACTTGATCTTTTTATGCGGCCATTATGAAGGGTTCGATCAACGGATTCATGACGAGCTCGCGACGGACGAAGTGTCAATCGGTGACTTCGTCATGACCGGCGGTGAGCTCGCCGCGATGGTCATGATCGATGCGACGGTCCGTCTCATCCCGGAAGTGCTCGGGGATCAGGCGAGCCATGAAGATGACTCGTTCTCGACAGGGCTACTCGAGTATCCGCACTATACACGCCCCGCGGAGTTCCGTGGTCTGAAAGTGCCTGACGTGCTCTTGTCGGGCAATCACGCCAAAATCGAAGCGTGGCGCCGAGAGCAGTCGCTCCTGCGCACGTATCGCCGGCGACCGGACCTGCTTGAGCGCATTGAACTGTCGAAGGCAGATAAAAAATTCATTGAATCGTTGCGCGATTGACCGAATTGTGCTATGTTTGAGCATGTGGGTTAACCCCACCAATTACCGATGTTCCGCTGTTGGATGCTTGGGCAGATGAAGATATGAACATTGAAGAAAAAGGAGAACTATTCATGAACACACAAAAACTGTTCCGTGAAATCACAGAAGAACAATTCAAATCAGACGTACCTGCTTTCCGTCCTGGTGACACAGTACGTGTCCACGTTAAAGTCGTAGAGGGAACGCGCGAGCGTATCCAGATCTTCGAAGGCGTAGTCATCAAGCGTAAGGGTGGCGGCATCGGCGAAACATTCACAGTTCGTAAGATTTCTTACGGCGTAGGTGTTGAGCGTGCATTCCCGCTTCACTCACCACGTGTCGCGCAAATCGAAGTCGTTCGTTACGGTAAAGTCCGTCGTGCGAAACTCTACTACCTCCGCAACCTTCGCGGTAAAGCAGCACGTATTAAAGAAATCCGTCGTTAAGATGGGGATTAAGCTTGTCGCTTGCGACAAGCTTCTTTTTTTCTAGTACAATAAGTTCAAACGGACAGAGGAGTGAGGCAAGTTGAAAGAAGTGTTCAGTTGGCTTAAGGCGATCGTCGTTGCGCTCGTCATCGCGTTCGTGATCCGGACGTTCATCTTTGTACCTGTCATCGTCGAAGGAGAGTCGATGATGCCGACGCTCCAAAATGCCGATCGCATGATCGTCAGCAAAATCTCGAACTACGTCGGTGAGCTCGACCGAGGCGATATTATCGTCTTCCACGCGACAGAATCGAAAGACTATATTAAACGCGTCATCGCCATTCCTGGCGACACGCTCGAATATCGGGACGATACGCTCTACTTGAACGGTGAGGCGGTCGAAGAACCGTATTTAGAGGATTTTAAGGCACAGATGAACGGTTTTCCTCTTACCGAAAACTTTACGCTCGAACAAGTGACGGGCGAGACGGTCGTTCCTGAAGGCTCGTACTTCGTCATGGGTGACAATCGTCAAAACTCGAAAGACAGCCGTGAAATCGGCTTTGTCCCGAAAGAGGACGTCGTCGGCAAAACGAACTTCGTGTTCTGGCCGCTCGGCGATTTCGGGACCGTACAAGAATAAGGTGGTGTTTGTTTGGCAATTCAATGGTTCCCTGGCCACATGGCCAAGGCACGAAGACAAGTAACAGAAAAGTTAAAGCTCATCGATGTCGTCATCGAACTCGTCGATGCACGTGTTCCGCAATCGAGCCGTAACCCGATGGTCGATGAGATCACGGAAGGCAAACCGCGTCTCATCGTCTTGAATAAAGCCGATATGGCCGATCCGGTCGTCACCGACGCCTGGCTCCGCGCCTTGAAGCGCGATGACATCGAGGTCGTCGCCGTCGACGCGAAACATAGCAAAGGCTTGAAGCAGCTCATGTCGGGCGCCGAGAAGCTCATGCAAGAGAAGCATGACCGCATGCGTGAGAAAGGCCGAAACCCCGGTCCAATCCGCGCGCTCATCATCGGCATACCGAACGTCGGCAAGTCGACACTCATCAACCGTCTCGCTGGACGCAACATCGCTGTCACCGGCGACCGTCCGGGTGTCACGAAGCGTCAGCAATGGATCAAGATGAAAGGCGGCGAGATGGAACTGCTCGACACGCCTGGAATTCTGTGGCCGAAGTTCGAGGACCAGATGGTCGGCTATCGCTTGGCGGCGACCGGTGCCATCAAGGATGATATCTTGAACCTTGATGATATCGCGCTCTATACGGCCCGCGAGCTGTCGGCCCGCTATCCGGAACAGTTGAAAGAACGATTCAAAATCGATCAACTGCCGGAAGATGCCGTCGAACTGCTCGAATTGATTGGGAAGAAACGTGGACTCGTTAGCGGCGGCTACGTCGATTTCGAGAAAGCGAGCGAATTACTATTGAACGAACTGCGTCATGAGAAAATCGGACGCGTCTCCCTAGAGACGCCGGCCGACCATGACATGGCGTGAAGTCCTGTGCAAACAGGGCTTTTTTGAATAGGAGGAACGGAATGACGATTCAAGCGATTAAACAACGGCTACAGACGGTCCGATATGAAGAGTGGGAGCAGGTACGGGCCGAGTTGAAAGGCGACCCGCGGGCGGGCGTCCAGACGCTCATCCGGCAACGAGAGCGACAGTTCGCACAAGAACATGCCCTCCGTGCCGATTATACGGCCCGTCAGACATTCGAAGACGAGTGGAAGGCCCAAGGGTTCCGTCTCATCGGTGGTGTCGACGAGGTCGGTCGAGGGCCGCTCGCGGGGCCAGTCGTCGCGGCGGCCGTCATCTTGCCGGAAGGGTTTTATCATCCCGGCCTGAACGATTCGAAAAAGATGTCAAAACGTGCGCGGGAACTGGCATACCGCATCCTCATGGACAAGGCGTCGGTCGGTGTCGGCATCGTCGACGCTGACGTGATCGACCAGGTCAATATTTATGAGGCGACGAAACTGGCGATGGTGGAAGCGGTCCGGCAGCTCGGAACGGTCGATGCGCTGTTGATTGACGCGATGCGGCTCGACCTCGACATCCCGCAGCAGTCACTCATCAAAGGGGATGCCCGGAGTGTCTCAATCGCGGCGGCGAGCGTCGTCGCAAAAGTTGTTCGCGACAACATGATGGAGGATTACGCTATCCTCTATCCCGGGTACGGGTTCGAACGGAATGCGGGTTATGGCACGAAAGACCATTTGACCGGCCTCGCGGAACACGGTATCACACCGATTCACCGGAAGTCGTTCGCACCGATTAAACAGATGTAGGAGGGGAAACGATGCGCATCGATCACCAAGGCGTCCTGCCGTTCAAGGTCACCGAACAAAATTCACGGCAACTGCTCGTCGGCAATACGGTCGTCGGTCGGGTACTCCAACTGTTGCCCGGCGGCGAGGCGGTCATGCAGCTGCCGCAAGGCATGTTCCGGGTCGGGGTGAACGCCGACGTCAAAGAGAACGTGACGTACAAAATGGTCGTCACGGATCTCGAGCCGAAACTCGTCTTGAAGGTCGTGCCGCAACAAGCAGAAGCGCTCGCGCAAGTAGCGCGGTCACCGCTCGCCCAGCTCGGCAGCGAGCTCGGGCGTCTGGCGCGCCAACCACTCGCTACGCCCGAGCCGCTCCAGGCGCAAGGCCGGCAACTGCTCGAGAGCGGGGCCGGTGCTGACGTGAAGCAACTCGTCGTCGAGCTGTTCAAAGCGAAAGGCGACCCGAAGTTCGAACAGTTCGTCCGGGCCCAGGAGACGTTCAACGCCGTGCAGGCCCCGCCGTTCGTCGTTCAAGCATTTCACATACCGCATTTAGGACCGTTTGAACAAGTGCGGTTCCGTCTCGAGGCGCCGAAAGGCGAGGTCATCGACTCTGATCATGCCCGCATCGTTCTATTCCTCGAGACCCCGAAATATGGAGAGACGGGCATCGATTTGCTCGTCCAGAAGCGGCACGTGTCGGTTAAAGTGTTCAACGAGCAACATGACTTGAGTCCGTTCGTCAACGCCTATGAGCCGTTGCTCGGGCGCGCACTCGTAGCTAGTGGCTATGAGCTGTCCCGCTTCTCGTTCGAACCAAAACAGGAAGCAACGGTACCGGACACGTTCGCCCCGCTCGGAAAGGTGGACCAACGCGTATGACCGATCGCAAACAAGCCATCGCCTTGTCCTATGAGCAATCGATGGAGTCACCGCGCGTTGTCGCCAAAGGGGGCGGACTCGTCGCCGAGCGCATGCTCGTGCTCGCGCAAGCGAACGGGGTGCCGATTCATGAGGACCCGGCCTTACTGTCACTCTTGTCCGCCCTACAGATTGAAGAGCAGATTCCAGACGACCTATATCAGGTCATCGCCGAGCTTTTCGTGTTTCTTTATCAGATGGAACAAGGAAAAATCGAAGATGTCTAGGGGTAGATGTGAAAAAAAGATGAAAACATAAAGCAAGAACGATAGACAGCGCTTTCAGTTTTTCGTTACAATAGACGTGCCGATATTAAAGGGGACTAAGGGGGAAACGAAATGAATATCCATGAGTATCAGGCGAAAGAATTGCTTCGGGCGTTTGGAGTGGCCGTACCTACGGGCTATCCAGCGTTCACGGTTGAAGAAGCAGTCTCAGCCGCCGCCAAGCTAGACGGTGAACTAAAAGTTGTCAAAGCTCAGATTCACGCAGGAGGCCGCGGGAAAGCCGGCGGTGTCAAACTTGCGAAGTCAGATGAAGAAGTCAAACAGTACGCGTCAGAGATTCTCGGCAAGACGCTCGTCACGCATCAGACTGGACCAGAAGGAAAAGTCGTGCAACGCCTTTACATCGAAGAAGGCTCTGCCATTGACCAAGAATTTTACTTAGGACTTGTGCTTGACCGTTCGATCGGCCGAATTGTCATCATGGGTTCATCAGAAGGCGGTATGGACATCGAGGAAGTCGCTGAACATACACCTGAAAAGATTCATAAAGAAGTCGTCGACCCAGTCGTCGGACTCCGTCCGTTCCAAGCACGCCGTCTCGCGTTCAAGATGGAAGTGCCGACCAAACTCGTCAACAAATTCAGCGACATGGTCATGAAATTGTATAAAGTGTACGTCGAGACAGATTGCACGATTGCGGAAATCAACCCGCTCGTCACGACGAAAGACGGCAACGTCATCGCACTCGATGCGAAGCTCAACTTCGACAGCAACGCACTTTATCGTCATAAAGACATCGTCGACCTTCGCGACACGACAGAAGAAGATCCGCGTGAAGTCGAGGCGTCAAAACACGACCTTAGCTATATCGCGCTCGATGGCAACATCGGTTGTCTCGTTAACGGGGCTGGCTTGGCCATGGCGACGATGGATATCATCAAGCATTACGGCGCCGAACCCGCTAACTTCCTCGATGTAGGCGGCGGTGCAACGAAAGAAAAAGTAACGGAAGCGTTCAAATTGATTTTGTCAGACGACCAAGTCAAAGGAATCTTCGTTAACATCTTTGGTGGCATCATGAAGTGTGACATCATTGCTGAAGGTATCGTCGCGGCGACGAAAGAAATCGGTCTCGATTTACCACTCGTCGTTCGGTTAGAAGGTACGAACGTGGATGCGGGACGACGCATTCTCGATGAATCTGGACTTGCGATCACTTCGGCCAGCTCGATGGCTGACGGTGCAGAAAAAATCGCGGCACTCGTTCGATAAGGGGGAAACAACATGAGTATTTGGGCGAATCAAGATACAAAAGTGATCATTCAAGGGATCACGGGGAAACAAGGTCTGTTCCACGGCGAACAGATGCTGGCATATAACACGAAATTGGTCGGAGGAGTGACACCTGGTAAAGGTG
Source organism: Exiguobacterium sp. s149 (assembly GCF_018618395.1). Lineage (NCBI taxonomy): Bacteria > Bacillati > Bacillota > Bacilli > Caryophanales > Exiguobacterium > Exiguobacterium sp. s149. The sequence goes on along the minus strand of NZ_JACSLZ010000004.1, from coordinate 79,120 downwards.
GCACGACCGTCCTTGACGGCGTACCGGTCTTTAACACGGTATCCGAGGCAGTCGAAGCGACTGGCGCGAACGCGTCAATCATCTACGTGCCACCTGCATTCGCAGCCGATTCGATTATGGAAGCGGCCGATAGCGGTATCGAGTTGATCATCTGTATCACAGAAGGTATCCCGGTCATCGATATGATTCAAGTGAAGCGTTACCTCGAGGACAAACCGGCCCGTCTCATCGGACCGAACTGCCCGGGGATCATCACGCCAGGGGAAGCGAAACTTGGTATCATGCCAGGCTATATCCACACGAAAGGCCACGTCGGTATCGTCTCGCGCTCAGGGACGCTCACGTATGAGGCGGTCCATCAGTTGACGACTGCTGGAATCGGACAATCGACAGCTGTCGGAATCGGTGGAGACCCGGTCAACGGCACGAACTTCATCGACACGCTCCAAGCGTTCAATGAAGACGAGGACACGAAAGCGGTCATCATGATTGGTGAAATCGGTGGAACGGCTGAAGAAGAGGCTGCGGAATGGGTGAAGGCGAACATGACGAAACCGGTCATCGGTTTCATCGGTGGTCAAACAGCCCCTGAAGGCAAACGGATGGGCCATGCCGGCGCCATCATCTCGGGCGGAAAAGGTACGGCCGCTGAGAAAATCAAGACGTTGAACGCCAACGGGATTGAAGTCGCCGAGACGCCTGCCGTCATCGGAGAGACACTCATCCGGGTGTTGAAACAACAAGGTTTGTATGAAGCTTGCGTGACGGGTCAACCGACAACGTAAACCATTCGGAATGGGGGATGCGCAGCATCCCTCATTTTTTAGAGGTGATTGTGATGAATCAAACAATCGCTCGATTCGCAGCCGAACGGTTGCCGGTCGAGTTCGTCCATCATTACTTGTCTCACACGCATATGAACATGCATCAGTTCCATCCGCGCGTCCGGAGCAAGGCCGAACGGGCGCTTCGTTCCACGGTCACGTACGATCGTTTTTTGACGTGGGAGGACGAATTGTTCCCGTCCGCGCTGCTCCACATCCCGAATCCGCCGTATTGTTTGTTTTATCGAGGCGATTTAGAGGTACTACATCAACAAACGACCGCATTGGTCGGAAGCCGTGAATTGAATCGCATCAGCCGTCGACTTGTCGAACATTTCCGTCCTTTAATAGAAGAAACTGTCTCCGTCTCGGGTGGGGCGCTCGGCATCGACGGTCTCGTCACGAGCTGTCGCTCGATCATGACCGGCCGACCATCGCCATCCTCGGAGCGGGCTTTTCGCACTTGTATCCACAGGTCCACGCCCCCTTGTTCGAGCGGATTTCGCGACACGGGTTACTCCTCACGGAATACACACCGGAAACACCTGTCAAAAAATTTCAATTTTTAGAACGAAATCGTCTTGTCAGCGGACTTGCCGATCGACTCGTCGTCATCCAGGCCCGTCACAAAAGCGGGACGATGAATACGGTCGGACATGCGCTCGAGCAAGGAAAGACGGTGTTTGCGGTACCCGGAAGCCCGCTTGATCCGCTCGCGGCAGGTCCGAATCGATTGATTGAGGACGGGGCGATTCCATTGACGACTTCCGACCAAATTCTAATGCGTTCAAGGATTGGACGTTGACAAACGAGCGACAACATGAATATTATGGTAGGGATTTAAAACGACCTCTAAAAGGGGAGCAGATGTATGGCAAAATATTTGGTGATCGTCGAATCACCGGCGAAAGCAAAGACAATTAAACGTTATTTAGGATCGAATTACACGGTCAAAGCGTCAATGGGTCACGTTATCGATTTACCGAAAAGTCAACTCGGTGTCGACGTGGAACATGACTTTGAACCGAAGTACATCACGATCCGTGGCAAAGGCCCAGTTTTGAAAGAATTGAAGACGGCAGCCAAAAAAGCGACGAAAATCTTTCTCGCGGCTGACCCGGATCGCGAAGGGGAAGCGATCGCCTGGCATCTAGCGCGTGCCCTCGGTGTCGACGAAACGACAGAATGTCGGGTCGTCTTTAACGAGATCACGAAAGATGCGATCAAGGAGTCATTCAAGCACCCACGTAAAATCAACCATGATCTCGTCGACGCCCAACAAGCGCGGCGAATTTTGGATCGTCTCGTCGGATACGGGATGAGCCCATTATTATGGAAGAAAGTCAAAAAAGGCTTATCGGCCGGACGTGTCCAATCAGTGGCCGTCAAAATGATCATCGACCGGGAGCGGGAAATCAACGCCTTCGACCCAGAAGAGTATTGGACGATCAAACTCATGCTCAACCATGAAGGCGAATTGTTCGAGACCTCGTTTTATGGGAAAGACGGGAAGAAACTGGAGCTCAAGAGCGAGGCAGATGCCGACGCGGTGCTCAACGCGATCGACGACTCGTTCAAAGTCATCGATGTCACGAAGAAAGAGCGGAAGCGGAACGCCTCGCTCCCGTTTACGACAAGTTCGCTCCAACAGGATGCGGCCCGTAAGCTCAACTTCCGTGCCAAGAAAACGATGATGCTCGCGCAACAACTTTACGAAGGGATCGACCTCGGTAAGAAAGAAGGTACCGTCGGTTTGATCACGTATATGCGTACCGATTCGACACGGATCTCAGATTTGGCGAAAGCAGAAGCGAAATCGTATATCGAGTCCACGTTCGGTGAAGAGTATGTCGCATTGCAGAAACAAAAAGAAAAGAAGGCCGCGAACGCTCAGGATGCCCACGAAGCGATTCGTCCGACGTCGGCGTTACGTGACCCGGCCTCGGTCAAAGCATACCTGTCACGCGACCAGCTCCGACTGTACAAGTTGATTTGGGAACGTCTCGTGGCGAGCCAAATGGCGCCGGCCATCCTCGACACGGTAAAAATCGACGTCGAATCGAACGGCATGATTTTCCGTGCCAACGGGTCGACCGTCAAATTCCCAGGTTTCATGAAAGTGTATATCGAATCGAAAGATGATGATATCGAAGATACGAACCCGGAGAAAGAAGGGTTGCTCCCACCGCTCGAAGTCGACGACCTCGTCAAGTTCGACACGATCGAGCCGAAACAGCACTTCACCCAACCGCCGCCGCGTTATAGCGAGGCACGGCTCGTCCGGGCGATGGAAGAGCTCGGGATCGGTCGTCCGTCGACATATGCACCGACGCTCGACACGATTCAAAAACGTGGTTACGTCGTCCTCGAAGAGAAGAAGTTCGTCCCGACGGAGCTCGGTGAACTTGTCATCGAGATGATTGACGAGTATTTCAACGATTTCATCACCGTACAGTTCACGGCCGACATGGAGACGCTCCTCGACTCGATCGAGAACGAGGAAGTCCAATGGACCGACGTCGTTGCCCCAATCTATCGCAGTTTCGAGAAACGCTTGAAACGGGCCGAGGCCGAGATCGAGAAGATCGAAGTGAAAGATGAACCGGCTGGCATCGACTGTGAAGTATGCGGTGCGCCGATGGTCATCAAAATGGGCCGCTACGGTAAATTTATGGCGTGCTCGAACTTCCCGAACTGTACGAACACGAAACCGGTACAAGTCGAGATCGGCGTCCCATGTCCGAGCTGCAAAGACGGACAAGTCGTCGAACGACGCAGTAAAAAAGGTCGTCTGTTCTACGGCTGCTCGAACTATCCAGACTGTGAGTTCGTCTCATGGGACAAACCGGTCGCGAAACCGTGTCCGGAATGTGGTAAGATGATGGTCGAGAAAAAAATCAAAGACGGCGTGAAATATCAATGTACGAACTGTACCCATGCCGAGGTACATCAGTTAGAGGAGGATTAACTTTGCAGCAACGTGTAACTGTAATCGGAGCGGGCCTCGCCGGCTCCGAGGCGGCTTGGCAACTCGCGAAGCGCGGGATTCAAGTCGATTTGTATGAAATGAGACCGGTGCGAAAGACGCCGGCACACCATACGGACCAATTCGCGGAATTGGTCTGCTCGAACTCGCTCCGGGCGAACGGGCTCCAAAATGCGGTCGGTGTCTTGAAGGAAGAGATGCGTACGCTCGACTCGCTCATCTTGAAAGCGGCGGATACGGCGAGCGTACCGGCCGGCGGCGCTCTCGCCGTCGACCGTCACGACTTCGCAGGATTCGTGACCGACACGTTGAAAAACCATCCGAACGTGACCGTGCACAACGAAGAGATCACGGCGATTCCGGACGGGATCGTCATCATGGCGACCGGTCCGCTCACATCGCCTGACCTTTCGGCTTCGCTCAAAGCGTTCACTGGTGAAGACTATTTGTACTTCTACGACGCCGCGGCACCGATTTTAGACGGCGAGACGATCGACCGGGACAAGGTCTATTTGAAATCACGTTACGACAAAGGTGAGGCGGCGTACCTCAACTGTCCGATGACGGAAGAAGAGTTCGACGTGTTCTACGACGAGCTCGTCAAAGCAGAAGTCGTCCCGCTCAAAGAGTTCGAGAAAGAGATTTACTTCGAAGGCTGCATGCCGTTTGAAGTCCTCGCCCAACGCGGCAAGAAGACGCTCTTGTTCGGACCGATGAAACCGGTCGGCCTTGAAGATCCGAAGACGGGCAAACGTCCGCACGCGGTCGTGCAGTTACGTCAAGACAACTCGGCCGGCACGCTGTTCAACTTGGTCGGTTTCCAGACCCACCTCAAATGGGGCGAACAGAAACGCATCCTTCAACTCATCCCAGGTCTCGAGAACGCGGAGATCGTGCGCTACGGTGTCATGCACCGGAACACGTTCATCAACTCGCCGAGCCTGTTGAAACCGACGTATCAGGCGCGGACACGCGACACGTTGTTCTTCGCCGGGCAGATGACCGGTGTGGAAGGGTACGTCGAATCGGCGGCGTCAGGGCTCCTCGCTGGGATTAACGCAGCGAAACTGATTGCCGGTGAAGAACTCGTCGTCTTGCCACGCGAGACGATGCTCGGTTCGATGGCGCACTATATCACGACGACGGACGGCAAACACTTCCAACCGATGAACGCAAACTTCGGGCTCGTGCCGTCGCTAGAAGATGCGCCGAAGAAAATGAAGAAACAAGAACGGTACGAACGTTATGCGAACCGTGCCCTTGAAACGATTCAGCAATATAAAGAGATTTAAGGGAAAGGAGCCATTTTTTGGCTCCTTTTTTGTGAATTTAAATTTCAATTGTGTAATTTGTACAACACTTTGAAAATTTTCAGATTATTGAAGGGCTATCTATTGTCACCTCTGACGGTGTGTGCTATGCTAATTTCGAATTGACGGGAACATGCGTTTTTAAGCTGAAAACGAGGGGGCGAGAGAATGGGATTCGGTGACGATCAACAGTCATTTTTGCGCTATTGCCAAGTCGAACGCCGACTGTCTCCTCATACTAAACGCTCTTACGAGCAGACGCTCGACCAGTACGCCGCTTATTGCCAATCGACACATCAAGATCCGTATGATGTGCAGTCGGCGCGGCGTTATTTATATGCCCTTTATGAGACGGACAACGCCACGACGACGGTCGCCCAAAAAGTGTCGTGCCTCAAACAATTCGGGAAATTTGTGGCACGGGAGACGGGTGTCGATCCACTGTTCCACGGCCTGACGTCACCGAAGCGGCGCAAGACGCTTCCGACGTTCGCCGTGCCGAGCGAGGTCGAACAGCTCATCGCGACCGCGGACGGACAAGATGATCCGTTCCTGAGGGCCCGTGATGTCGCCATCGTCGAGATGCTATACGGGACAGGCATGCGCGTCGCCGAGTTGTGCGGGATGGACGTGTCGTCTTACGATGCCGAACTCGCCTTCGTGCATGTCGTCGGGAAAGGGAAGAAAGAACGCTACATTCCAATCGGGCAGTTCGCCATCGAGGCGCTTAATCGTTATCTCGATGCACGCCGAACATGCGCTTCCCCCCAAGAAACGGCATTATTCCTCAGTCAAAAAGGGAATCGAGTGACAACAGACCAAATTCGCTACGTCATGAAGCGTCTGAGGAAACAAGGCGGCCTGCATAAGCCGTTGACGCCTCACTCGCTCCGTCATAGTTTTGCGACGGACTTGCTCGAGCGCGGGGCCGACCTCCGTGCCGTCCAAGAGTTGCTCGGCCACGAGTCGCTCTCGACGACGGGGCGTTACACCCACGTCTCGACGGAACGCTTGCGAGCGGTCTATCAAGCCACACATCCGAGAAAGTAGGAGGTCATCAGATGTTTCACGCAACCACGATTTTCGCAGTTCGTCACAACGGGCATGGTGCTATGAGCGGGGATGGACAAGTCACGTTCGGAAACGCCGTCATCATGAAAAACAAGGCCAAAAAAGTAAGACGTCTCTACGGCGGTAAAGTCGTCGCCGGATTCGCCGGAAGCGTTGCCGACGCATTCACCCTGTTCGAGAAGTTTGAATCAAAGCTAGAGATGTATAACGGAAACTTGCCGCGTGCGGCCGTCGAGCTGGCCAAAGAGTGGCGCGGGGATAAGATGCTCCGTCAACTCGAAGCGCTCTTGATTGTCATGGACCGTGAGCACCTACTGCTCGTGTCTGGGAACGGCGAAGTGATTGAACCGGATGATGGCATTTTAGCGATCGGTTCGGGCGGGAACTATGCGCTCGCTGCCGGGCGCGCGCTCGTGCGCCATTCGCCTGAGAAATCAGCGGAAGACATAGCCCGCGCCGCTCTTGAGATTGCCGGAGAGTTGTGCGTCTATACAAACGACCAAGTCATCGTAGAAACGATCGGAGGCGATTCTGAATGAAACGTGAACTGACACCACGCCAAATCGTAGCGGAGCTAGACCGCTTCGTCATCGGACAAAAGGATGCCAAGCGCGCCGTCGCCATCGCACTCCGCAACCGGTACCGTCGCCAAAAGTTGAGTGCCGACCTGCGTGATGAAGTGACACCGAAGAACATCTTGATGATCGGACCGACCGGTGTCGGGAAGACGGAGATCGCACGCCGCCTGGCCAAACTCGTCGGCGCGCCGTTCGTCAAAGTCGAGGCCACGAAATTCACGGAAGTCGGCTACGTCGGCCGCGATGTCGAATCGATGGTCCGTGACCTCGTCGAAGCATCGGTCCGTCTCGTGAAGGAAGAGAAAAAGGAAGGCGTGAAAGAGCAAGCCGAAGTCGCTGCGACGGAACGCATCCTCGACGCTTTGCAAGGGAAGGCAAAAGTCGAACCGACCACTGCTTCGAACCCGTTCGAGGCGCTGTTCGGCGGCCAAACCCAAAAGACCGAGGAGCCGACTAACACGCAGTCGTCCGACCGCGCACAGTTGCGTCGCTTGCTCGAACTCGGTGAACTCGAGGAGCGATTGATTGAGGTCAACCTCGAGGAGAAGCAGACCGTCGACTTGTTCCAAGGGCAAGGTATGGAAGGGTTATCGAACTTGCAGGACATGCTCGGGCAAATCGTGCCGAAGAAACGGAAGAAACGCAAGTTGCCGGTCCGTGAGGCACGTCCGCTCATCATCGCCGAGGAAGCGGAAAGCTTGCTCGATATGAACGAGGTTCATGACGAGGCCGTGCGCCGCAGTGAACAGATGGGCATCATCTTCGTCGATGAGATCGATAAGATTGCGACGAAGTCTCAAGACCATGCCGGTGTCTCACGAGATGGCGTCCAGCGTGACATCTTGCCGATCGTCGAAGGATCGACCGTCGTCACGAAGTATGGTCCGGTCAAGACGGACCATGTGCTCTTCATCGCCGCCGGAGCGTTCCATATGGCGAAGCCGTCCGACTTGATTCCTGAACTGCAAGGTCGGTTCCCGATTCGTGTTGAACTGAGCAGCCTGACCGAGGAGGACTTCGTTAAGATTTTGACGGAACCGTCCCAGGCGCTCATCAAGCAGTACACGGCACTCCTCGAGTCGGAGGAGATTAGCGTCGAGTTCACGCATCCGGCCATCGAGGAGATTGCGCGCATTGCGACGCACGTCAACCGAGAGACGGATGACATCGGGGCCCGCCGCTTGTACACGATCATGGAGCGCGTCCTTGAAGACTTGTCGTTCGAGGCGGCCGACATGCCGCAAACGCATGTTCAAATCACACCGGCCTATGTCAAAGAGAAAGTCGGCTCGATTGCGGAAGATCGAGACCTTAGCCAATTTATACTATAAGATTCTGTATGCACATACAGGGAGGAAAATAAGAATTATGAACTTACTAGACAAAACACGCCAATTGAACACGATGCTTCAACAAGAGGCAAGCGCACACGTAGACTTTAAAGAAATGGCGGATAAGATGCGCGAAGTACTCGAAGCAAACACGTTCATCGTCAGTCGTCGGGGCCGCTTGCTCGGTTTTGCCATCAAACAACAAATCGAGAACGAACGCATGAAGGCGTTCTTGGTCGACCGTCAATTCCCGGAGCCATACGCCTCGAACTTGTTCAACGTCAAAGAGACGACGGAAAATATCGGCATCGACAGTGAGTACACGGCGTTCCCGGTCGAGAACCGTGAGTTGTTCCTCGACTCGATGACGACGATCGTTCCAATCATCGGTGGCGGCGAGCGTCTCGGTACACTCGTGCTCGGCCGGCTCAACAACGAGTTCACGGAAGACGACCTCGTCTTGGCCGAATATAGCGCGACGGTCGTAGGGATGGAGATTCTTCGTGAGAAAGCGGCCGAAGCCGAGGCGTCAGCCCGTAAAAAAGCGGTCGTCCAAATGGCGATCAATTCGCTCTCGTATTCTGAGCTTGAAGCGATCGAGCACATCTTCGAAGAGCTTGGCGGCAATGAAGGTTTACTAGTTGCTTCCAAAATTGCCGACCGTGTGGGAATTACACGTTCGGTCATCGTCAACGCGCTCCGTAAATTGGAAAGTGCGGGTGTCATCGAGTCGCGTTCACTCGGGATGAAAGGAACGTATATTAAGATATTGAATGATAACTTCTTGTTTGAATTACAGAAGTTGAAATCGAACTGAAATAAATCAGATTTACTTGATGAATATCAGAAAGCCTAACGATATAGGACTTTCGACTTACAAAGTCGCTCCCAATGTAATGGGGGCGACTTTTTTTAGTGCAAAAGTAATTATTTTCAGAATTCGTCGTAAATTCGACAAAAACAGAAGACAGCATTTACCTGTTTTAATAAAAATATCTTTCAAGACTGTTACAGATTTGTTTCAATGAAATAGTGGATTTTCCAAATAAGGTATATACATGCATTCTTTTAGTGAAAGCGAGTGAAACGCATGAATTGGATTGGCAGCGACTATCAATTAATGAAGCAAGCGATCAATCATTCGGTCGTAAATCAAAAAGTCATCAGCCATAACCTATCGAATATCGATACCCCGAACTTCCGGGCGAAGCAAGCCGTGTTCGAACAGACGCTGAACAACGAGATGCGTCTCAAGCTGGCAGGCGGTCGTCCGAGCGAGCGCGCGGCGACGACGATCACGGATCGGGCCGGAGGTGCGATGCGAAGTGACGGCAATAACGTCGATCTCGATTACGAGATGAGCGAATTGGCACGGAACCAGCTTCAATATGAAGCGATGATGGAACAGTTGAACCGCCGACTCGGCGGACTCAAAACCGTCATTAGAGGAGGACGTTGACGATGGGCATGTTTGATAGTTTTCATATTTCGGCGACGGCACTGACGTCGCAGCGGTTACGGATGGACACGGTGTCCGCGAACATCGCGAACGCCCAGACGACACGCGGCAAACTCGTCGACGGGGAGTGGCAACCGTATACACGAAAAATGACCGTGATGCAGGAAGCGCCGTTTCGCCAACAGCTGTCCGCTGTCAGCGGCGGCGTCGAAGTCTCACAGATTGTGGAAGATGAGAGTCCGTACAAGCTCGTCTATGACCCGAGTCATCCTGATTCGGATGACCGCGGTTATGTCCAGATGCCAAACGTCGACCTATTGAAAGAAATGGTCGACTTGATGGGGGCGACGCGGTCGTACGAGGCGAACATCGCCGCGATGAACGCCACGAAGGCGATGCTCGTCAAAGCGATGGAAATTGGCAAAGGATAAGGAGTGACGATACATGCAAATCAACCCGATTCAATTGATGGGCACACAGCCGACGGTCGCGCCGGCGGTGAAAGAGACGCCGTCCCAGTTCGGAACGTATTTGAACGAGGCCATGCGCTCGTTAAATGACGTCCAACAAGCGACGAGCGCGGCCCGAGCCGACCTCGCCGTCGGCAAGGCCGATTTACATCAAGTCATGATACAAAGTGAAGAGTCGTCGATTGCGATGCAACTCGCGATAGAGGTGCGCAACAAAGCAGTCGAGGCCTATCAAGAAATGATGCGAATGCAAGTTTAAAGTAGAGGATGACGAGTAGCGATGAATGAAAAGTTAAAAGAACGATTCGGTTCACTGACCGGTTCGCTTCAAACGATAAAAACGAACCGTAAAATCATTTGGGGTCTCGTCATCGCCGGCGTGCTTCTCGTCGCGGTGCTCTTGACCGTCTGGCTGTCGCGTCCGAACATGGCCCCGCTCTATACGAACCTGTCCGCCCAAGAGGCGGGCGAGGTGACGGAACAGCTGACGGCCGACGGCGTGAAGGCTGAGATTAAAGCGACTTCGAACGGTGTCAGCGTCTACGTGCCGAGTGAGCAAGTCGACCAACTGAAAGTCAGTCTGGCGGCAGCAGGCATCCCGAAATCGGGAGCAATCGATTATAGCTTCTTCAGCGAGAACGCTGGCTTCGGAACGACGGACCGTGAGATGGCCGTCATCGAGCGGAGCGCGATGCAGACCGAGCTCGAACGGTTGATCACGCAAATCGAAGGGATCAACCAGGCGAAAGTCATCATCTCGATTCCAGAAAAATCGGTCTTCTTGGCCGAAGATCAAGGTGAACCGACGGCCTCCATCGTCCTAAATTTAGGAGCTGGTACGAATCTTGAGCCGGCCACGGTGAAAGGGCTCTATCATTTAATCAGTAAGAGCGTACCTAACTTGAAACCTGAAAATATCTCAGTCATGGACCAATATTTCACGTATTACGATTTAGACCAGACGACGACGGCCGGTGGATCATCGACCGACCCGCTCGTCTTGAAACGCCAAGTCGAGAAAGACGTTCGTCAACAGATTCAACAAATGTTGTCGGTGTTGCTCGGGGAACGAAGCGTGCTCGTCTCGGTCACGGCCGATATCGACACGACGCAATCTGCTGAAGAGCAAAACCTTGTGACACCTGTCAACGAGGACAGCATGGAAGGCATCGTCACTTCGGCGGAACGGATTGCTGAGGCATATACGGGCGGAACCGGCGCAGCAACCGCTGCCGGCACGGCCGAGAACGATACGGTCAATTTCCCGGCTGCCACGGGCACCGGGGAAGAAGAGAGCGAAAAGAATCATGAAATCATCAATTATGAAGTCAACCGAATTACGAAACAGATTCAAAACGCACCGTACTCGATTCGTGACCTCGGCGTCCAATTGATTGTCGAACCACCGAACGGGGCGACGACGATCGATCCTCAGCTCGAGGGTGACCTCGAGACGATGATGTACTCGATTATCCGAACGTCACTCGCCAAGACTGGAGAGGCACTCACTGAGGCGGAACTTGAACAGAAAGTCGTCGTCGTCTCACGTCCGTTCGCAGAAACGGAAGAAGCGGCCGCGGTCGAACAACCGACGCAATGGTGGATGTATGCCGCCGCAGCCGGTGCCGTCGTCTTGCTCGCGCTCTTGTTCTTCGCGATGCGCAAGCGCAACCGCGAACCCGTAGCCGAGTCGAACGAGTGGGAAGTCCCATATGAAGACGAAGTGCCGGACCTCGACCTCGAAGAACGGGGCGAAGGGGCCGTCAAGAAGAAACAGTTGGAGAAATTGGCAGAGAGCAACCCTGAAGAGTTCGCCAAACTTCTCCGTACATGGATGTCTGAGGAGTGAGTACTGTGAATTACGCCAAACAACCGAACCGAGAAAAAGCGGCCATGCTCATGATCTCGCTTGGACCTGAAGTGGCAGCGAGCGTCTACAAGCATCTGTCCGAAGAAGAGATGGAGCAATTGACGCTCCAGATTTCGGCGTTGAAAAAAGTATCATCCGAACAAAAAGAAGCCATCATGGGTGAGTTCCACGAGCTCGCTATGGCGCAGAGCTATATCACGCAAGGTGGCATCGGATTCGCGAAAACGGTGCTCGAGAAAGCGGTCGGAGAAGAGAAGGCGATGGCCCTCATCCACCGCCTCACCTCGACGCTTCAAGTCCGACCGTTCGAGTTCGCCCGCAAGGCCGACCCGAAACAGCTGTTGAACTTTATCCAAAACGAACATCCGCAAACGATCGCCTTGATTTTGGCGCATCTCGAACCGGTCAAGTCAGGACAAATTTTGTCTGAGCTCCCGCCTGAGATTCAGTCGGAAGTCGCCAAACGGATCGCGACGATGGACCGACTCAACCCGGACGTGATTCATGAGATTGAACAGATTCTCGAGAAGAACTTGTCCCAAACGGATATGCAAGACTATGCCCAATCCGGTGGCATCGAGGCGGTCGTCGAAGTGCTCAACGGCGTCGACCGTACTACAGAGCGTACGATTCTCGATGCGCTTGAAATCGAAGACCCGGAATTGGCCGAAGAAATCAAAAAACGGATGTTCGTCTTCGAGGATATCGTTACACTCGATTCGCGGGCGATTCAGCGGATTATCCGCGAAGTGGCGAACGACGATCTTTTGCTCGCCCTCAAAGTCTCGTCCGACGAAGTCAAACAGATTATCTTCAAAAACATGTCGCAACGAATGGTCGAAACGTTCAAAGAAGACATGGAATTCATGGGGCCTGTCCGGTTGCGTGACGTCGAAGAGGCACAAAGCCGTATCGTCGGCATCATCCGTCGCCTAGAAGACGTCGGAGAAATCGTAATCAGCCGCGGTGGAGGAGATGACATCGTTGTCTAACGTAATCAAACGCCACTATGCGACACCACTCGAACCGCAACGGATTGATTCAAAGCCGTTCCTCGAGCCGGTGAGTACGCTACACCAGGATGAAGAGCGGGAGCGGTTGGCCCAAACACGTGCGCAGCTAGACGAGCAAGCAGCCGAACTCGAAGCGCGCCGCACGGCGATGGAGCAAGAACTCACCGACTTAAGGGAAGAAGTGCTCGCGTCGGCTAGGCAAGAAGGCTATGAAGCAGGCTTTGACCAAGGAAGACGGGACGGCAAGGCCGAGTATGACGAATTGACGACCCGGTTAAACACCGTCAGCGTCGAACTCGAGCAGTTGTTTGACACGAAATGGCGGGACGCCGAGCAACAGCTCGTCGCCCTCGCCGTCGAGGTCAGCGCTCGCGTGACGACAGAACTCGTCCGAAACGATGAGGTGTTGTTCGCCGACCGGGTCCGTGAACAGTTGCTCCGTCAACTCGATGCAGAATCATTGACGGTATACGTCCATCCAACGCGACTCGCCTCGATTCAACGCTTTGAAGCGGACTGGGTCATCCCAGACGGCCCGGGCATCAAATACCGGGCGGATGCAGGTTTGGATGAGACGAGCGTAAGGATTGAGACCCCGCATCACGGGGATGAGCTCGATTTGAGCTATAGCTTTGACCGCGTACGCTCCAAAATCAAGGAGGTCCTGGCCGATGGCGCTTATTGACCGCGTACTCGAGTCGATTGTGTCCTCGCCCGATGACGAATACGTCCGAAAAGTCGGACGCGTTTGTCGGGTCGTCGGTCTGATGATCGAGTCGAATGGACCGAGTGCTTTTATCGGTGAACGTTGTTTAATCGAGCTACCATCCGGTCAACACGTCGAAGCCGAAGTTGTCGGATTCAATGAGGCACGCGTCCTCCTCATGCCTTACGGCGAAACGACGCAAATCGCACCGGGATGTATGGTCAAAGGGACAGGCCGGATGCTTCAAGTACCGGTCGGCGACGAGTTGATTGGCCAAGTACTCGACGGTCTCGGCCGTCCGTTGTCCGGTGAGGGTGACACGCCTGGCGCACGTTACGACGTGCTTCGTAAGCCGCCGAACCCGCTTGAGCGGCCCCGCATTTTAGACGTCCTCTCGACAGGCGTTCGCGTCATCGACGGTCTTTTGACGGTCGGGAAAGGACAGCGGGTCGGATTGTTCGCAGGTTCCGGCGTCGGGAAGTCAACATTGCTCGGCATGATTGCCAAACGATCATCGGCCGACATCAACGTCATCGCCTTGATCGGAGAGCGTGGCCGGGAAGTGAAAGAGTTCATCGAGAAAGAACTCGGACCAGAAGGGATGGCCCGCTCGGTCGTCATCGTGGCGACGAGCGATCAACCGCCGCTCGTGCGGTTGAAAGGAGCTTATACGGCGACAGCCATCGCCGAATACTTCCGCGATCAAGGTAAAGAAGTCGTCCTCATGATGGATTCGGTGACCCGGTTCGCCATGGCGCAACGGGAAATCGGACTCGCCACAGGGGAACCACCGACGTCCAAAGGGTATACGCCTTCCGTCTTTGCGATGCTGCCGCAACTGTTAGAACGAAGCGGGACCGCCGTGACAGGATCGATTACTGCGTTCTACACCGTCCTCGTCGACGGGGACGATATGAACGAGCCGATTGCGGATGCGGTGCGCGGGATATTAGACGGACACTTCGTCATGGACCGCTCGCTCGCGAACCGCGGGCAGTTCCCGGCGATACACGTCTTGAAGTCAATCAGCCGCGTCATGAACCAAATTGCCACGCCGATGCATCGGGAGGTCGCGCAGACGTTCCGGGGGTGGCTGGCCACCTATTTGGATGCCGAAGACTTAATCAACATCGGTGCCTATAAAAAAGGGACGAACCCGGCCATCGATACTGCCATCGAGCAGTATCCGAACTTGTTGACGTTTTTAAAGCAATCGATCGAAGAAGAGGCCCCGCTCGAGCAATCGCTCGAGCGCCTGGCCCAAATCGTGCGAGGTGAACGATGAACAGATTATTGTTAGAGCGCATCATGCCAATCGCAGAACACGAGAAAGAAGAGTCGGCGACGGAGATGAGACAACATAAAGCGCGGTTCGAGACAGAGATGGAGTCGCTCTATCGGCTCGTATTGACGTACGAGTCGCTCATGAAGAGTCAAGACGAACAAGCTGGAGTCATCGACTTGCTAATGTCGCAATACCGTGAACAGACACGCGAACGGTTGAAACGCCAAATCGAGACACAGCAACTCGTTGTCCAGCAGGCGCGCAACCGCTACCATTTGTCGCAGGAACGTCTACTCGGAAAAGTCGTTGAGGAAAAGAAATATGTAACGTTGCATGAAAAAGTCAGTCAAAATGAAGTGGCCGCGACAAAGCTCATCGAACAGCATTTCATCGATGAGTTGGCAGTGATTCATCACGGGAAAGGGAAGTAAACCGATGGAAAAAGACAACACGAAGCGAGGCAGACAGCTATTGGTCGCGCTCGTTCTCGTCCCGGCCATCTTTCTACTCGTTGGAGGGATTGTCGTCATGAACTATGCGATGGACCGTCCGTTGTTATCGGTCCCGTTTCTAGAGACCGGTTCAAAACAAGAGCCGGAAGAAAAAGTGAAGACGAACGTGAACGTGACCGGGGTGGATACTGATGCCGCGAATCGCTTGAAAGTGGCGAATGCAGAGATTGAGAAGCTTCGGGCCGATAACGCCGAGTTAACGAACGAAGTGAAGGCTAGACAAGAAGAAGTCTCGAAGTTGATTCAGGAACGGGACCGACTCGTCGCGGAATTGGCGACGGCCAGTGCGGTCGAAGAAGAAACCTCGGACGTGTCTCGTGTCTATGAAGAGATGTCAGCGAAACAAGCCGCTGCCATCATGAACGAACTCGAGAGTCCGCAAGTGGCGAACCTATTGAAGGAATTGTCGCCGAAGCAACAAGCCGACATATTGGGACGGATGGATGCCCAACAGGCCGCCGTCGTCACCCAGTTGCTCCAGTGACTGGAAAGGAGGACATGATGATGAATATCGCCTTACTGGCCCAATCGATGCAAGGGGCACCACAAAAAGGCGGGGACGCGAGTGCGACCCCGACCGGACAGTTTTTAGAATTGCTCTCGGCCATGCTCGGAACGACGCCGACCGCGTCGCCTGAAGCTATGGCTGTTCCGGAAGACGAAGCATCACTCCCGCTCGAGAACGTATCGAATCGGTTAGAGCAGTGGCTGCAACAGCCGGATAGCCTGCAATGGTTGAAGTCGTTGCCGGCCGATGCGTATCGCAAGTTCATGGATGCCTATATCGGAATTTTGAATCAAGTCGCCCCGGAGCCTGCAACAGCCAAGACCCCGGACGCAATCCCTGCACTGCTAACAAGCCAAGCGGCGGCGCCGACGCTCTCGTTTACGCTCACGAAGAAAGAAACGGACACACTCGTCCAAACAGTGCCGGTCGATCAAGTAGAGGAGAACGTGCGCATCATCCAGCAAGTCGTTGCGCAGTTTAAAGGGACGCTCGGACAGACCCCAAAACCTTTACCCGGTGTGACGCAAACTGAAACGCAATCCGCACAGATGCAACAGCCGATCAAAGAAACCGACTGGATGCCGAAAAGCATGACGTGGTCGAAACCGAATATCGACTCTGAGATGGTGATGTACGCCTCGAAAGGCTCATTACCTGAGAACATGCAGGCCCGCATCGAAGCGGCCTTGCACCGGGCACCGTTCAAGAGCGGGGCCGATGGGTCGAAAGTGTTCACGGTCCGTCTTTATCCGGAACAGTTAGGGGAACTCGTCGTCAAACTCGAACGGCAGAACGGGGAACTCGTCGTCAAGCTGTTTGCGAGTAACCAAGAGGCGAAGCAGTTATTGCAATCACAACTAGGACAGTTGCAACAGACGCTCCAGCCCGCGAACCCGAACGTCCGCGTCGAGGTCAACTTGACCCAACAAGCGCTAGAGACGAAAAACTCGAGCTTCAATGAGTTCGACCAACCCGAACCGGAACACCATGAACAACCGAAAGGAGACCCTGACGATGACGACCATCCAGCCGAAGACGAATGACTATACGCTACCGGATCAATCGATGCCGAAAGCGACGAACCAATACGATCAAAGCATGTTCTTGAAACTGTTGCTCGCCCAACTCGCCAACCAAGACCCGATGTCACCGATGGAAGACCGTGAGTTCATCTCTCAGATGGCTCAGTTCTCTTCTCTCGAACAGATGCAGACGATTTCGAAACAACTCGATTCCGCGCTCGTCGATCGACAAATGGCCTCGATTTCGGAGTTCAGCAATATGATCGGGCAAACGGTCGCTTATACAAACGAAACAGAAACCGAGACGATTAAAGGCTCGGGACGTGTTCTCTCGATTTCGAAGACCGAAGCCGGCTATGTGGCCGACCTTGAAGACGGAACGTCCGTCAACGTGTACAACATCACTTCCATCAAACAAGCATAGGGGGATTCATCATGTTAAGAGCAATGTACTCAGGAATCAGTGGTTTAAAGAACTTCCAATCGAAGCTTGACGTCGTCGGGAACAACATCGCCAACGTCAACACGTTCGGCTATAAAAAGGGCCGGGTCACGTTCAAAGACCTCGTCAGCCAACAAGTCGGTAGTGCGACGGCGGCGAACGGTGTTAGCGGTGGGGTCAACCCGAAAGAAGTCGGTCTCGGGGGCACGATGGCGACCGTCGATAACGTCTATAACCAAGGCGCCATGCAAAACTCAGGGAGAGCGCTTGATGTCGGGATCTCAGGAGAAGGATTCTTCGCCTTGGACGTGAACGGTCAGACTCAATACACGCGGGCCGGTAACTTCTATACGGATAACACAGGAGACCTCGTCAACGGAGACGGTGCGTACGTCCTCAGCATGACAGGAGACCGAATCAACATCCCTGCCGGTGCAAAGTCGCTCTCAATCGGGAAAGACGGACAAGTCAGCTACGTCGATAACGCCGGAGCTTCGACAGTCGTCGGCCAAATCCAAGTCGTCACGTTCGCCAACAACGCCGGATTGTCAAAAGTCGGCGCGAACAACTTCATTCAATCGCAAAACTCAGGTGAGCCGAACATTGGTATCCCTGGACAAGATGGACGTGGCGAACTCGTCTCGGGTGCGCTCGAGATGTCGAACGTCGACTTGTCGGAAGAGTTCACAGAAATGATCGTCGCGCAGCGTGGTTTCCAAGCGAACACACGAATCATCACAACATCGGACGAGATTCTCCAAGAACTCGTCAACTTGAAACGCTGATGATTCGCGTCACGACGCTCCGGGGTGAAGAACTTGTGCTGAACGCCTTGTTCATCGAGACGGTCAAAGCCGAGCCCGATACGATCATTCACTTGTATAACGGAAAGACGTATATCGTCCGCGAGACGAAACAACAAATCATCGACCGGACGACGGCGTTCTATGCCTCGGTCGGTCTGGTTGGAACGATAGGCATACGAGGTGAAGAAGATGAGTGAAGAAAAACAAAAAGGCGGCGCCATGAAGATGGTGCTCATCCTGCTAGTCGTCCTGCTCGTCATGGGCGGGGCCGGATTTATGACTTATAAATACTTGTTCGGTGACAACGTGACGGCGAAGACGAAACCTGTCACCGCCGAAGAATTGGCCGAACGCAGCTTCACAACGGACGATATGACGACGAACATCCAAGATGAGCGTTTCATCAACGTCCAGTTCACAATCGTGACGGATGCTGCGGAGACGAAAGAAAATCTCGAACTTCGAAAGTTCCAAGTGCATAACGTCATCCTCGGCGATTTGGCCGGCATGACGAAAGCGAAGCTCACGACGAAAGAAGACATGCAGAAGTTTGAGCAGTCGCTCCGCAAACAATTAAACGGACTGTTAGAGTCAGGCGAGGTCCAACGAGTCTACATGACGAAGAAAATCATACAGTGAGGTGGCATCATGGGAGAAGTCTTATCTCAACAAGAAATTGATGCCTTGCTATCGGCGTTAAGCAGTGGCGACGTCGAAGCCGACTCCTTTTTGGCCCAGGAAGAAGAGCGGAAAGTCCGGCAGTATGACTTTAAACGGGCGGTCCGCTTCTCGAAAGACCAAATCCGAAGCTTGACCCGGATTCATGAGCATTTCACACGGATGCTGACCACGTTCTTCTCGGCCCAGCTCCGGACGTACGTCCAGTTCACGGTCAACTCGGTCGAGCAGCTTCCTTATGACGAATTCATTCATTCCATTCCGAGCATGACGATGATCAACTTGATTGAAGCGCCGCCGCTCAACGGCCGTTTCATCATCGAAGTGAATCCGAACATCTCGTACGCGATGCTCGATCGCCTACTCGGCGGTCCCGGGGTCGAGATTGAAAAAGTCGAGAGCTTCACGGAAATCGAGATGCGCATCTTGACGCAATTATATAAACGAGCGTTTGCAGGATACGGAGACGCCTGGGAATCGATTGCCGAGATCAATTCAGAGATGACAGCGGTCGAGGTCAATCCCCAGTTCCTCCAACTCGTCTCGCCAAACGAGACGGTCGTCCTCGTCTCGATCGGTGTCACCATCGGCGAAGTGAGCGGGACGATCAACGTTTGCTTACCGTTCGTGACGATTGAGCCGGTGTTATCGAAACTGTCGAGTCATTACTGGATGCAAGAGGCCAATCGCCGTAATGCGAGCGGGAACAGCAAAGAACCGCTCAAAGCCCAGTTGATGAACTCGTCGGTCGAGGTCGTGTCCCTGCTCGGGGAGACGACGATCACGTTCGGTGACTTGTTGCATTTAGAGGTCGGGGACTGTTTGACCCTCGATCAATTGGTGAAAGACCCGTTATCGATCATGGTAGGGGAAAATAAAGTGTTCAGAGGGCAAGTCGGTGTGAGCGGGAAGCGGATGGCGGTCCAAGTGCTCCACCGGGTGAAGGAGGAAGAGCAATGAGTGAGATGTTGTCACAAGATGAAATAGACGCGTTATTGCGCGGGACGATCGAGTCGTCAAAACCGGAGGCGAATCCTGAAGAACATCTTGATTCGATGGAAAGCGACGCCTTAGGGGAAATCGGGAATATCTCGTTCGGTAACTCGGCGACGGCGCTATCGACGTTACTGCAACAAAAAGTAGAAATCACGACTCCAATCGTCAGTGAGGTCACAATCGATGCGCTCCGTGAGCGTTATCCGACGCCGCACGTGGCACTTCGAGTCGGCTATACGGAAGGATTGAAAGGCGAGAACGTGCTCGTATTGACACGTGAAGACGCCGCCATCATCTCAGACTTGATGCTCGGTGGAACTGGGATTGGCGTCGATCCGGAAGGACTCGATGAAATTCGTCTTTCAGCCGTCCAAGAGGCGATGAACCAAATGATGGGTGCGGCAGCGACATCATTGTCGACCGTATTCTCGAAAAAGATTGATATTTCACCACCGCTCGTCGAAGTGTTCGATGCGACGAAGAACCAGACGATTATCGACCGCCTCGAGCTTTGGGAGACGATGGTCTTAATCGAGTTCAACTTGAAGGTCGGTACGTTAATCGATTCGAAAATCGTTCAAATTGCCCCGGTCCAGTTCGGGAAACAACTTGTCAACGAACTGATGGCCGCCACATCGCCAGCCCCTGTCGCACCAGCTCCGGCAGCTGCCCCGGTCGCGCCGAAGCAGGAAGCGCCGAAGGCACCGGCTCCCGCCGCCCAACAACCGGTTCGTCCGGCAGCGAAGTCGGTACCGGAAGTCGCGGTCAGCCAGGCCGAGTTCATGCCGCTCCACGCACCGGCGACGAACGACTCGATTCCAGCGAATCTGGGATTGTTGTATGACGTGCCGCTCAACGTGACGGTCGAACTCGGACGGACGAAACGTTCGGTCCGAGAAGTGCTTGAGCTGTCACAAGGTTCGATTATCGAACTCGATAAGTTGGCCGGTGAGCCGGTCGATATTTATGTGAACCAACAACGGATCGCCCGGGGCGAAGTCGTCGTCATCGAAGAGAACTTCGGCGTCCGTGTAACAGAAATTATCCAACCGCACGAGCGGATTGGCATCGTTTAAGGAGGAAGAACAATGAGTGCAAAAATTTTAGTGGTAGATGATGCGGCGTTCATGCGCATGATGATTAAGGATATCTTGACAAAGAATGGATTTGAAGTCGTCGGAGAAGCGGAGAACGGTGTCGATGCAGTCGCGAAATATCGTGAGCTCATGCCCGATCTCGTCACGCTCGACATCACGATGCCAGAAATGGACGGCTTGGCAGCCTTGAAGGAAATCCGCGGGTTCGATTCGAACGCGAAAGTAATCATGTGTTCGGCGATGGGACAACAAGCGATGGTCATCGATGCGATTCAAGCAGGAGCAAAAGACTTTATCGTCAAACCGTTCAACGCTGAACGCGTCGTCGAGGCAGTCTCAAAAACGGTCGCACAATGAACAAGTGGTGGTTGATTATCCTTCTCGTGGCTGGGTTATTCGTCCCGGCCACGGTCGAGGCCGCCACCGTCGACCAACAGTTCGAACAGCAACAACCAGACACGAAAGAGGAACCGGTCACATCGGCCGTCTCATCGGTCGGCACGGCCATCAAGCTCATCTTGAGCCTGGTCGTCGTCATCGGTGGGTTCCTCGTCCTCGTGCGATGGTTGAACGCACGGACACAAGGCGTGAAGTCGGCTCAGCATTTGACCCATCTCGGTGGTGTCCCGCTCGGCAAAGACCGTTCGGTGCAACTCGTCAAGCTCGGTGAACAAGTGTACGTGCTCGGTGTCGGCGACTCAATTCAATTGCTTGACCGGATTGATGCCGAAGCGATGGACGAGGCGGCGCTCGATGCCCCGACCTTGAACCAGTCGAACTCGTCGGCTTTCCTCGACACGTTTAAACAACAGTTGGCCCAGATTGAAGAAGTGAGGAAGAAACGATGACGACGATTGAACAATTAATCAACTTGGAGACGCCAGACAGTACATCGACCTCGATCAAATTGTTGGTCGTGCTCACCTTGCTCACGCTCGCGCCATCGTTTTTAATCTTGATGACTTGTTTCACACGGGTCGTCGTCGTGCTTTCGTTCATCCGCCCGGCACTCGGGACGCAGCAGACGCCACCGAACCAGCTGATTATCGGGCTCGCCCTGTTCATCACGTTGTTCGTCATGTCGCCTGTGCTATCGGAGTTGAATGATCAGGCGTTGTCGCCATATATGGGCGACGAAATCAGCCAAGACGAGGCGTTCGAAGAGGCGGGGAATACGATGAAGCGGTTCATGGCCCAATATACGCGCCAAGAGGATTTGCAATTATTTATTAAATATGGGAACTATGAGCAACCTGAGTCGGTCGAAGATGTCCCGCTGCTCGCGATGGTCCCGGCCTATGCGATTAGCGAGTTAAAAACGGCGTTCCAAATCGGATTCATGATCTTCTTACCATTTTTGATTATCGATATGGTCGTGGCGAGTGTCCTCATGTCAATGGGGATGATGATGCTTCCGCCGGTCATGATCGCATTGCCGTTCAAATTGTTACTGTTTGTATTGGTGGATGGATGGCACTTGATTGTGGAGTCCTTGCTTAGAAGTATGTAGGAGGAACGAATATGACGCAGGAAATGGTCATTTATTTGGCGACGGAGAGTGTGTGGACGTTATTGAAAATCTCGATGCCGCTCTTATTGATCTCGCTCGTCGTCGGTCTCGTCATTTCGATTTTACAGGCGACGACACAAATTCAAGAGCAGACGCTATCGTTCGTCCCAAAGATCGTCTCGGTCTTTATCGGGCTCGTCGTCTTTGGGCCTTGGATGCTGCAACAGATTGAAGGGTTCACCCGTTTGATTTTTGAACTGATGGTCGAGGTCGCCTCGAAATGAACGCGGTCGATTTCATCAGTCTCTATGGATTGACGTTTGCCCGTCTTTCCGGCTTCTTCGTGAGCGTCCCGTTATTTTCATCCCGGCAACTGCCGGTCATGCACCGCGTCGCGTTCAGTGCCTTTTTAGCGTACTATGCGATGTTCACAGTGACAGAGCCGCTCGATCTCGGTCAAGCCTATATTTTACAGGTGTTGTACGAGGTGTTGATCGGGTTAGTGCTCGGTATTTTGATTAACATTTTATTCTTTGCGCCTCAGATTGCGGGTGGCGTCATCGATTTACAGCTCGGACTCGCGATGGCATCGGCCTATGACCCGATGTTCGGAGGCCAGTCGCCGCTGATCGGTCGATTCTATTATATTTTTACGTTGTTTATCATGCTGTCGAGCAACTTACATCTGTTGCTGATTGATGGCATCTATTATAGCTTTCAAATTTATCCGCCAGGTCAGCCGATTATCGACTTTAGCGAAGCGTCACTCATGATGGCCGTCAAGGTCGTCACGATGACGATGATGGTCGCCTTGCAGCTTGCCTTTCCGCTCATGGCGTCGCTCTTGCTCGTCGACATGGCGCTCGGGTTCTTGGCGAAATCGGCGCCGCAGTTCAATATTTTTGCAATCGGATTTTCATTCAAGCTGATTGCGGGATTTTCGGTCATGGTCGTCATGATGGGCTTGACCTTGAACGGCATCAGCCAATTCATCCCGATTCTACAAGAAGTGTTACGTGATTTTATGACTGTGCTAGGAGACGCCTCATGAAGCCTCTATATACCTTATCGGTCGATCTTCAATTTTTTGCAGGAGAAAAAACCGAAAAAGCAACACCACGTAAACGAGAGGATTCGCGCAAGAAAGGCCAAGTGGCCAAGTCAGCCGATTTGACCGGTGCCTTCGCCTTGTTCGCGATGTTTCTCATGTTATCGTTCTTAGGACCGTATCTCGGCAAACAGTTGTTCAGTGTGACGAAAGAGTTGCTCGGTCCGAACTACTTGCTGTTCGATCTGTCCAACGGATTGTCCGGCATGCTCACCGACTTGTTGCTTCGGGTCGGACTGATTGTAGGCCCGTTCTTCGCGGTCGCCGTCGTGTTCGGGATTTTAATCAACTACCTTCAAATCGGGACGTTGTTCTCGGCGGAAGCGATTCAACCGAAACTCGAACGAATCGATCCGATTAAAGGGGTCAAACGGATTATCAGTATGAAAGCGGTCGTCGAATTTTTAAAGTCCTTATTCAAATTATTGATTATCCTGACGATTGCCGTCGCCGTGCTTTGGCAGAATCAAAAAGAGCTGTCCCGCATGGCGGTCGAACATATCCGTGAATCGGTCATCGCGCTCGCCCATATCACGATCGAACTCGGACTATGGGTGAGTGTGGCCTTGCTCGCACTCGCGTTGCTCGACTTCTTCTATCAACGATTCGACTTTGAGAAATCGATTCGTATGTCGAAGCAAGATATTAAAGACGAGTATAAGAACAGTGAGGGTGATCCGCTCATCAAATCGAAAATCAAACAACAACAGCGGGAGATGGCGATGCGCCGCATGATGCAAGAAATTCCGAACGCGGATGTCGTCATCACCAACCCGACCCATTATGCCGTCGTCATCCGGTACGACGACACGAAAGACTTCGCGCCGCTCGTCGTCGCCAAAGGGGTCGATCGCGTCGCCTTCAATATCCGTGACGTGGCCAAAGAACATGACATCCCGATTGTCGAAAACAAACCGTTGGCCCGTGCGCTGTACGCCCAAATGGATATCGGGGAAGTCGTTGACGAGTCGTTTTATCAGGCGATCGCCGAAGTGCTCGCATTCGTCTATCAATTGAAACAACCGTCTTGAGGAGGAGTATGTATTGGCTGTAAAAGCTAAAGATTTTGCGGTATTGATCGGCGTTCTGTTAATCGTCGTCATGCTCGTCATCCCGTTACCGGGGTTCATGTTAGATTTCTTAATCATTGTCAATATACTGGTTGCGTTGCTGATTTTACTCGTCGCGATGAATGCACGTGAAGCACTCGACTTCTCGGTCTTTCCTTCGCTCTTGCTGATCGTGACGTTGTTCCGGCTCGGATTGAACGTGTCGACGACACGTTCGATTTTATCGACCGGATACGGTGGAGAAGTCATCGAGACATTCGGTAACTTCGTCGTCGGCGGGAACGTGCTCGTCGGGTTCGTCGTCTTCCTCATCCTCGTCATCATCCAATTCGTCGTCATCACGAAAGGGGCCGAACGTGTATCCGAAGTGTCGGCGCGTTTCACCCTCGATGCGATGCCAGGGAAACAGATGGCCATCGATGCCGATTTGAATTCGGGCTTGATTGATGACAAAGACGCGCAAATCCGTCGGAAAAAGATTCAAAGTGAAGCCGACTTCTATGGGTCGATGGATGGGGCCTCGAAGTTCGTCAAAGGGGACGCCATCGCTGGGATTATCATCGTCGCCATCAACTTGATTTTCGGAATCATCATCGGTACCGTCCAAATGGGTCTTCCGGTCGGTGAGGCGTTCCAGACGTTCTCGCTCATGACGATCGGGGACGGACTCGTCGGTCAAATCCCGGCGCTCCTCATCTCGACGGCAACCGGGATTATCGTCACGCGTGCCGTCTCGGACGGGAATCTCGGAGAGGACGTCGTCGATCAGCTCGGTCAAAACCCGACGCTGCTCTATATCGCCGGCTCCATCGTCATCATGCTCGGCTTTATTTCGCCGAGTCTGCTCCCCGTGACGCTCATCATTGCCGGCGCCACGTTCTATGGCGCCTATACGATGCGTCGCAATTTGAAACGGGTCATCGATACGCCGTTACCGGAAGAAGAACCGTCGGCACCGACCGAGACTGTCGTTTCGCTTTTACAGATTGATGCTATCGAGTTCGAGTTCGGTTACGGACTCATTCCGCTCGCCGATGAATCGCAAGGCGGCGACTTGCTCGACCGAGTCGTTATGATCCGTCGTCAGCTCGCGCTCGAACTCGGGTTCATCTTGCCGACGGTACGGATTCGTGATCATCTGCAACTGTCACCGAACGCATATCGCATCAAAGTGAAAGGCAACGTCGTCGCTGAAGGCGAACTCTTGCTCGATCATTACTTGGCGATGAGTCCTGGGATTGAAGATCCAGAAGTATATGGGATTGAAACGACGGAGCCGGCGTTCGGTCTCCCGGCGCTATGGATTGATGAAGAGACGCGCACCCGCGCCGAAATGAGCGGGTATACCGTCGTCGATCCGCCGTCCGTCGTGGCGACACATTTGACGGAGACGCTCAAGAAACACGCTGCCGACCTGCTCGGCCGTGAAGAGACGAAACAGCTCGTCGAGCATTTGAAAGAGACACATCCGGTGCTCGTCGAAGACGTGACACCATCCGTCTTGTCGATTGGAGACATTCAAAAAGTGCTCCGTCATCTGTTGAAAGAACACGTCTCGATTCGCAATTTACCGCTCTTGTTCGAGACGATGGCCGACTATGGCAAAGTGACGAAAGACGCGGACATCCTCGGCGAATACTGCCGGCAAGGTCTGTCACGTCAATTGACGGATCAAGTCAGTCCGCCCGACGGACCACTCTACGTGGTCACCCTAGGCGGTCAGACCGAACAGCTGATTCAAGACGCCGTTCAAAAGACGGAGTTCGGCAACTATTTGGCGCTCGACCCGGAACAAGCGCGCGAGATTATCGAACGCTCGGGCGAGCAGCTGTCGATGTTCGAACGCTACGGGGCATCGGCCGTCATTCTTTGTTCGCCGACGATCCGCCTGTTCGTGAGACAATTGCTCGAACGGTATTATCCGGATGTGCCTGTCCTCGCCTACAACGAACTGCTCAGCTCGATTGAAGTGAAAAGTATTGGGGTGATTTAAGTGCAAATCAAAAAATATACAGGCAAGACGATGGCGGAAGCGATGGCGAAAGTCAAACAAGAGTTTGGCGACGACGCCGTCATCTTGAATTCGCGCCAAGTGAAGAAAGGATGGCTCGGCTTGTTCGCCTCACAACACGTCGAGGTCATCGCCGCGCTCGAGAAGGCGCCGCTCGCCGTCAAACCACGTACGGTTGCGAAGCCGGTCGCGGCAACGAAACCTGAGGCGACGCAAAAACGTCAACCGCAACCACGTAACGTCGCGTATGCTGCGCCTGAAATCTCGGGAGCGAGACGTTTGCCGGCACCATTGGCACACGTCGAAGCGCTGCTCGCGTCCGAATCGTTTCAAGGTGAAGCGTGGGACGAAGCGATTCAGGAACTGTATTACACGACAAAATCGGTCGACGCCGTCGAACGTTACGTCCGCGATCAAATCCAAAATTCTTTCTTGCCTGTACCGGAACCGAAACGGTACATGATGCTCGTCGGTCCGACCGGTGTCGGCAAGACGACGACGCTCGCGAAACTAGCCGCCCACTATAAGCTCGAGCATGGACTCTCGGTCGGCCTCATCACGACGGATACGTATCGAATCGCTGCCATCGAGCAGTTGAAGACGTACGCCGAGATTCTAGACATCCCGGTCGAGGTCGCCTACGATTTTGATGATTTCAAACGGGCGAAGCAGCTGTTCGCTCGAAAAGACATCATTTTGATTGATACGGCTGGCCGCAACTTCCGCGACGAGGCGTATGTTGAGCAGTTCGAGCGGCATCATGACTTTTCGGAGACGAGTCTCTCGCTCGTCCTCAGCTTGACGTCAAAGATGCGGGACATGGAAATGATATATCGCCAGTTCGAGCCGTTGCCGCTCGGGTCGCTGATCTTCACGAAAGCGGACGAGACGAGCGACATCCATGCGATGTATCGGATGGTTCGCGAAAGTGGGCTGCCGGTCGCTTGGCTGACGGATGGACAAGAAGTGCCGGACGACCTCGTCAACGGGGACCCTTCCCGGCTGACGAATCGGTTGCTTGAGAAAGAAGGGTGGACCCAATGGACCAAGCAAGACGTCTAAGGGCGAAAACAGAGACCCCACCGACGACGATCGCTTTCGCGAGCGGGAAAGGCGGGGTCGGCAAGACGAACGTCTGTGTCAATACGGCCATCGGCCTCGTCGAGCTTGGGAAGCGCGTGTTAATCGTCGATCTCGACATCGGGATGGCGAACGTGCATATCTTGTTGAACGCCTCGAGATCACGGACGATGATGGATTCGGTCAAAGCCCGAATTCCGCTGGCCGCCTCGGTTCAGAAAGGTGTGCATGGTGTCGATATATTACATGGGGGGAGTGGACTTGATGAACTAGTCCAATTCTCACATGCCGATATGCAATTTTTTATGCGTGAACTCGAAGTGCTCACTGAATACGATTATGTCCTGTTCGACATGGGGGCCGGGGCGACCGACACATCACTTCAATTCATTGAAGGATGCGATGAGATGTTTCTCATCTTGACTCCTGAACCGACCTCGCTCATGGATGGGTACGCCTATACGAAGCTGGTGAATCGACAAAGCCCAGATTTACCGCTCGGCATCATCGTCAATCGGGCCCAATCGGGTGAGGAAGCGCTGCAATGTTTTGAACGAATGGAAGTTGCGTGTGAGCAGTTTTTAAAGAAATCGATTCGATTCCTCGGGTATTTACCAGATGACGCCACGGTCAGACGAGCGGTCATCGCCCAAGTCCCGTTTTACCATTTGGACCGAAAAAGTGATATCAGTTGGCGGTTAGAGCGGATTTTAACGACATTGACCGGGACACCGCCGAAACCGCGTCATTTTATGGATCGCTTGATGGGGAACTTGAAACGTCAGTGGAACCGAGTCTAACGACAGGGAGGCATTATAGATGGACGTGAACGAATACTTAGGATTGTTTTTAGATGAGTCGCAAGAACATATTCAATCGGTGAACACCCAACTGTTAAAACTTGAACAGACGGGTAGCCAAGAAGCGATTCAAGAGATTTTCCGCTCCGCGCATACGCTCAAAGGAATGTCGGCGACGATGGGTTATGAGAGTGTGGCCAACTTGACACATGAGATGGAGAGCGCGCTCGACTTGGTTCGGGCCGGTAAGAAAGAGAGCAACCAGCTGTTGCTTGATACGATGTTCTCAGCGATGGAACAAATCGAAGAGATGATCGCCAATATCGAGACCGGCGGCCGAGGTGCGAACGTCGATGTCGCTGCGACGGTGTCTGCGTTCCAGTCGTTCATCGGCAGCACGCCAAAGGCGGCTCCGACGGTCGAAGCCAACGTCTTCACGGCCGACCTTTATACGGATTCAGTCATCACCCAAGCGAAGGAGACGGGCTTCGAGGCGTTCCAATTGCACGTGAAACTATCCGATGCCGTCGTATTGAAAGCGGCGCGTGCCTATATGGTATTCGATCGCCTGCAAGAACTCGGCGAGGTCGTCCGGACATTACCGGAAACCGAGGCCATCGAACAAGAGCAGTTCGACCTCTCGTTTGACGTCTTGTTCGTGTCACAAGAGACGGCAGATGTGATTGAACACGCCGTGTCCCAAGTGTCAGAAGTCGAGCACGTCCTCGTGACGGTGTATACGAGTGCATCGAGTGAACCGGAAGTCGCCGTCAGTGCCGAGACCGTCGTCGTCGCTGAAGCGAAACCGAAAGTCGAGGCGGAAGAGCCGAAAGAACAGGCTGTCGCCCAGGCGAAGACGATTCGCGTCAACTTGGAACGGATTGATCGTTTAATGAACTTATTCGAAGAGTTCATTATCGACCGCGGTCGTCTCGAGCGGCTCGCCGACGAAGTCGGACAGCCTGAATTGAACGAGACGGTCGAGAAAATCAAACGCGGGACGAACGAACTCCAATCACTCGTCCTGACGCTCCGGATGATGCCGATCGAGCAAGTGTTCAACCGCTTCCCACGCATGGTACGTTCGGTCGCGAAAGACATTCATAAAAAAGTCCAGCTTGAGATCACAGGCGCGGAAACGGAACTCGATCGGACGGTCATCGATGAGATTGGCGACCCGCTTGTTCACTTGATTCGCAATGCCATCGATCACGGCATCGAACTACCAGAAGTCCGTGTCGCCGCCGGGAAACCGGAGCAAGGGAGTCTTGCACTCCGGGCTTACCATGGCGGCAACCGTGTCTTCATTGAAATCGAGGACGACGGGGCAGGGATCCATGTCGATAAAGTCCGGTCGAAAGCGCTCGAGCGCGGCGTCATCACGCCGGAAGAAGCGACAGCGATGACCGATAACGAAGTCGCTATGCTCATCTTCGCCCCAGGCTTCTCGACGGCAGATGTCGTCACTGATTTGTCTGGTCGCGGTGTCGGTCTTGACGTCGTGAAAAACAAAATCGAATCACTCGGTGGGGTCGTCACGCTCGAGACGGTCGTCGGACAAGGGACAAAATTCCAAGTCAGCCTTCCGCTCACGCTGTCCATCATCTCGGCGATGCTCGTTCAAGCCGGTGAGGAGACGTACGCCATCCCGTTGTCATCGATTCTTGAGACGACACTTCTTGACGAGGCCGACATTTTGACGGCCCATCGCGAACGTGTCTTCGATTTCCGAGGTCAGCTCGTCCCGCTCGTCTATTTAAAAGAAATGTTTGCGATTGAGACGGAAACGAAGACGCAATTCCCGGTCGTCGTCGTCCGTAAAGGAAATAAACTCGTCGGCGTGGTCGTCAACGATTTGATTGGCCAACAAGAGATTGTCATGAAGCCGCTCGGTACGTATCTCGAGGGCATTCCGGCCATCTCTGGTGCGACGATACTCGGAGACGGGCGTGTCGCCTTGATTGTCGACAGCAACGATCTGTTCTAAGGAGGAAGAAGGATGGAACAAAAATGGGTAGTCTTTTCACTGGGAACGAACACATACGGGATCGATGTCCAGTCGGTCCGCTCGATTGAACGAGTACAACCGGTCACACGCGTCCCGAATGCACCGGCTCACGTCAAGGGCGTCATCAATTTGCGCGGTGTCGTCACGCCGGTCATCGACCTTCGTCTCCGCCTCGGGTATGAGGCAATTGAACCGACCGACGAGACACGGATTTTAATCGCCTCGCTCAATCAAGGCGATGCCGGTTTTATCGTCGATCGCGCCAACGAGGTCGTGGAAAGCGAGGACGTTCGTCTCGAGCCGATTCCTGAATCGAGTCGAGACATGTTGTCGGCTCATTTGACGGCGATTGCGAAAGGGGAGGACAAACTGTTCTCGCTTCTCGACGCCAACGCGTTGTTCGAGGAACAACATGCTGAGTGAGTTCGAGCAAGATTTATTGAAAGAACTTGGCAATATCGGATCAGGCCACGCAGCGACGGCATTGTCGACGCTCTTGGCCAAGCCGGTCAACATTACCGTCTCCTCGGCCGAGATGGAACCGATCACGTATCTTCCGGAACGGGTCGGCGGTCCTGAGCGTCACGTGGCATCCGTGCTATTAGAGCTCGGAGGCGACATCAGCGGCATGATCCTCATCTTATTCCCGGTCGACGACGCCGAGATGATGGTCTCATCACTTATCGGGAGCGGGTTCACGTTCCAAGCGGCCGATGAACTCGGTCAGTCGGCATGGGAAGAGATTGGGAATATCATGAGCGGGGCCTATGCCCGGGCGCTCGGCGATTGGTTGAATACACCGATCCCGATTCACGTCCCGGCGACAGCGGTCGACATGGCCGGTTCGATCGTCGAATTCGTCGTCACATCGGTCCAGCCCGAAGAAGATGCGGCGCTCTATATCGATACGACGTTCCGCATCGACGGAAAAGTAAGTGCCGGACATGTGTTGTTCCTACCGACGCATGGCTCGCTCGAACGGATTAAGCAGCGGTTGATGGGCCATGGCTGAAGTACTCAAAATTGGGATTGCAGAATGGAAGCAGACGACGGCGCCGAACAAGTTGCGGACGGCCGGGCTCGGTTCGTGTGTCGGGGTTATCCTGTACGACGTCCGGCTCCAAGTCGCGGCGATGGCCCACGTCATGTTGCCGGATTCGGCGATCGCCCGCAAACATCAAACGATTGAAGTAGGGAAATATGCGGATACGGCCATCGATGCTCTCGTCGCTTCATTGAAACGGGCTGGGGCCGGTCGGTTGCAAGCAAAGATGGCCGGCGGCGCCCAAATGTTTCAATTCAAATATGAGAATGAGGCGATGCGCATCGGGGAACGAAATGCCGAGGCCGTCCGCAATGCGTTAAAGGCGCACCGGATTCCGCTCATCGCCGAGGACTGTGGCGGACATAATGGGCGGACGATTGAATTTGATGTGGCGACTTGCGTCCTCTCGATTCGAACGGTCAGCGTAGGAACAAAGGAAATTTAGGGGGGATCGACATGACGACTCAACTTACCGAGTTGTGGGATCGTTGGAATACTGACCGCGATATGGATACGGCGAATGAACTATTGACGCACTATGAGTTCCTGATCCATTATCACGTGCAACGAATGATCGTGACGCTCCCGAAGAGCGTCGAACGCGACGAATTGAAAAGTTTGGGTTACATGGGATTGTACGATGCCCTCATGAAATATGATCCAGAACACAACAACAAGTTTGACACGTACGCGGCGTTTCGGATTCGGGGCGCCATCATCGATGGACTACGGAAAATCGATTGGTTGCCGCGATCGGTGCGTGAACGGGTGAAGAAGATTGACCACGTCGCCGAACAGCTTGAACAGAAGCTGCACCGGGCTCCGACGAAAGAAGAGCTGGCGCACGCGTGCGAACTGCCGGTCTCAGAAATCGAGAAAGCGATGGCGGAAGGATACTTTGCGAACATGTTGTCAATCGATGAGGCGGTGACGCTTCAAGAGGAAGGCAAGGTCATGTCCGTCACGTATTTCGACCCCGATTCCGAAAAACCGGAAGATACGCTTCTGCAGCGCGAGCTGCTCGATGTGTTGACGAACGAGATTGAGCATTTATCTGAGAAAGAACGGCTCGTCGTGTCGTTATTTTATTTCGACGAGTTGACGTTGACGGAGATCGGTGAAGTGTTGGAACTCTCGACGTCCCGCATCTCACAAATTCATTCCAAGGCGCTGAAGACGTTGAAGCTTGCGCTCGGACGTTCCTATTTAGAAGAAAAGACATCGTGAAGGAGGGACGGAGATGACCGTCGTCTATATCGGAATCGCCTGTATCGTCGCGTACGGACTGTTGATTTTGTTTCGTCAAGTCCAGGCGCTGACGGCTCGTGTCACGCTGCTCGAACAGGAGAAGCGTGAGACCGAGGCCCTCCTGTTGTCGTTCATGGAATCGATGAACGATGTCGTGAAACACCCTGCGCCATCGAGCGAGGAATCGGCTGTGGAACCTGCACTTGAGGATTCGCCGATGGAGGCACCGTCGTCCCGTGAGCGCCAACAGGCACCGCACGTCGAGGACGTTTTACTGAACCATTCGGTCCGAGAGACGGCCCGACTGCTCGGAAAAGGTGAGGGAGAAGTCGCCCTTTATGCCAAACTTCGCAAAAAGTGAGAGTTGCCGGATTGCCTGACATATGCTATAGTAATTTTCGGTGTTAAACACATCACACACGTCTCGGGATGGTATTCCTCGGTGCCGAAAGGTCGGAATACAACGATGAACGAGGCGGAGGACTTTTTTAAACCACAAGGAGGAAATTTATCATGGCAGTAATCTCAATGAAGCAATTGCTCGAAGCTGGTGTACATTTCGGTCACCAGACACGCCGTTGGAACCCAAAAATGGCGAAATACATCTTCACGGAGCGTAACGGAATCTACATCATCGACCTTCAAAAAACGGTCAAAAAAGTAGACGAAGCTTACAACTTCGTTCGTGAACTCGCGGCAGAAGGCGGAAACGTCCTCTTCGTAGGTACGAAAAAACAAGCTCAAGACACGATCAAAGAAGAAGCACTCCGTTCAGGTATGTACTTCATCAACGAGCGTTGGTTGGGTGGAACACTCACAAACTTCTCAACAATCAAAAAGCGTATCAACCGCTTGAAGCAGCTTGAGAAAATGGAAGCTGACGGTACGTTCGAAGTACTTCCTAAGAAAGAAGTCATCATCTTGAAAAAAGAAATGACACGTCTTGAGAAGTTCCTCGGCGGAATCAAGGACATGCCAGGTGTTCCTGATGCCCTCTTCATCGTTGACCCACGTAAAGAGCGTATTGCGATTGCAGAAGCTCACAAATTGAACATCCCAATCGTTGCGATTGTCGACACAAACTGTGACCCAGACGAAATCGACTACGTCATCCCAGCGAACGACGACGCGATTCGTGCGGTTAAATTGCTCACTTCTAAGATGGCAGACGCGATCATCGAAGCGAAGCAAGGCGAAGAAGAAGTAGCTGAAGAAGCAGTAGCTCCAGAAGCTGAAGCGACAGAAGCTGAGTAATCGGTCAGACAACAGGTGATAAAGGGAAAGCCTTTTATCACCTTTTTTTAGGACACGTATATGAAGCCTTAGTGCTTTTTCTTAAAAATTCGTAAGTTTTACAAGGAGGAATTTCCGATGGCAGTTACAGCAGCAATGGTAAAAGAACTTCGTGAAAAAACAGGCGCAGGTATGCTCGATTGCAAAAAAGCACTCACTGAAACAAATGGTGACATGCAAGCGGCAATCGACTTCCTTCGTGAAAAAGGGATCGCTAAAGCAGCAGCTAAAGGCGACCGCATCGCAGCAGAAGGTTTGACGGCAGTAGCGGTTGACGGCAACAAAGCTGCGCTCGTCGAAGTTAACTCAGAAACAGACTTCGTTGCGAAAAACGAGAAGTTCCAAACACTCGTTTCAGACGTGGCGAATGCAGTTCTCACTTCAGGCGCGACAACGGTTGAAGCAGCACTTGCTTCTGAGTTCGTAGCAGGTAAAACACTTGAAACGCACATCCAAGAAGAAGCTTCGACAATCGGAGAGAAAATCTCACTCCGTCGTATCGCAGTTCTTGAAAAAGCTGACGATGCAGTCTTCGGCACGTACCTTCACATGGGTGGACGTATCGGTTCGATCGTCATCATCGACGGTACAACAGACGAGACAGTTGCGAAAGACGTTGCGATGCACGTCGCAGCAGCACGCCCACTTTACGCGACACGCGACGAAGTATCGGCTGAAGAAGCAGACCGTGAGAAGAAAGTCTTGACTGAGCAAGCCCTCAACGAAGGCAAGCCTGCTAACATCGTCGAGAAGATGATCGCGGGACGTATGAACAAGTACTTCGAGGAAATCTGCCTCGTCGACCAAACATTCGTTAAAGACGCTGACTTCAAAGTTGGGAAATACGTAGAGTCTAAAGGCGGCCGTGTCAACTCATTCGTACGTTTCGAAGTTGGAGAAGGTATGGAAAAACGCGAAGAAAACTTTGCTGAAGAAGTAATGAACCAACTTAAAAAATAATCTGCATCACCCGTGATGCAATCAAAATTGGGAACACGTCTGTATAACCTTGAGTTAGTTCGTTAAGGGAGCGTGTTCCCTTTTTTCAAGCAAGAGGAGGCAAAGTATGGAACCGAAATATAAGCGAATTGTGTTAAAATTGAGTGGAGAAGCGCTCGCAGGAGATCAAGGGTACGGGATTGACCCGGCCATCGTCAACTCGATCTCTGGACAAATCAAAGAGTTGGTCGCCTTGGGCGTTGAAGTAGCCGTCGTCGTCGGAGCCGGAAACATCTGGCGCGGGAAGACGGGCAGCGAACTCGGCATGGACCGGGCGAATGCCGATTATATGGGCATGCTTGCCACGGTGTTGAACTCGCTCGCACTTCAAGATAGCCTTGAATCGAACGGTGTCCAGACGCGCGTCCAAACCTCAATCGAAATGCGCCAAGTGGCTGAACCGTACATCCGTCGTCGGGCGATGCGTCACCTTGAAAAAGGTCGAGTCGTCATCTTCGCGGCAGGGACGGGGAACCCGTACTTCTCAACAGATACGACAGCAGCACTCCGCGCAGCGGAAATTGAAGCTGATGTCATCCTGATGGGTAAAAACAACGTCGATGGTGTCTATTCGGCGGATCCGAAACTCGTTCCGGATGCGGTCAAATACGACACGCTCACGTACTTGGACGTCTTAAAAGACGGACTCCAAGTGATGGATTCGACAGCCACATCACTATGTATGGACAACCATATCCCACTGATTGTATTCTCATTGCTTGAAGAAGGAAACATCAAACGTGTCGTACTCGGGGAACATATCGGGACGGTAGTAGGAGGAATCAATTCATGAGTGTTAATGACGTATTGAAAACTGCTGAAGAAAAGATGGAGAAAGCCCATTCTGCCTTGAAACGTGATTTCGGGACACTTCGTACGGGACGCGCGAGCGCGTCAATCTTGGACCCGGTCCAAGTCGACTACTACGGCGTACCGACTCCGCTCAACCAAGTGGCGAACATCAACACTCCGGAAGCGCGTCTACTCTTGATTCAACCATGGGACAAATCGATGGTGTCAGATGTCGAGAAAGCGATTCAAAAAGCCGACCTCGGCCTCTCGCCGTCTTCTGATGGGACGGTCATTCGTCTCGCGATCCCAGCTTTGACAGAAGAGCGCCGCAAAGAGCTCGTGAAGGTGACGAAAAAATATGCGGAAGAAGCGAAAGTAGCTGTCCGTAACGTTCGTCGTGACGCGAATGAAAACTTGAAGAAGCTTGAAAAAGATGGGGACTTGACTGAGGACGACCTTCGCGGTTACGCGGATGACGTTCAATCGTTAACGGATTCGTACATCAAAAAAATTGATGAATCTGCAGCGACGAAAGAAAAAGAAATCATGGAAGTGT
This sequence comes from Exiguobacterium sp. s149, assembly GCF_018618395.1. Taxonomy (NCBI): domain Bacteria; kingdom Bacillati; phylum Bacillota; class Bacilli; order Caryophanales; genus Exiguobacterium; species Exiguobacterium sp. s149. Next base: position 42,636 of record NZ_JACSLZ010000004.1, on the reverse strand, counting down.
AATCACGGAAGTGGTATACCAAAAAGCTGTGTGGGGACCCTTTTACTGAGAGGGTCCCTCTTTCATACAATCAGGAGGATAGAGTATGTTTAAATGGGTGAATCCTAAAACAAAAACCGAGGCGGAACTGAGCATTCCCGAACACGTCGCCATCATCATGGACGGCAACGGCCGTTGGGCGAAGAAGCGTGGGCTCCCTCGCATCATGGGTCACCGGGAAGGGATGAAGTCGGTCCGGGAAGCGGTGCGCACCGCCCAAGAACTCGGCATCCGTTCATTGACGCTGTATGCGTTCTCGACGGAGAACTGGACGCGTCCTGAAGAAGAAGTCAACTTCTTGATGAAATTGCCGAAGCAATTTTTAGAGACGGATTTAAAAGAATTGGATGAACAGAACGTTCGCGTGCTCGTCGCAGGCGATGTGACAAAACTGCCACGCGGGACGCGAGAAGCGGTCGATGAGGCACGGACACGGACGGCGACGAATACGGGGCTCGATCTCGTCTTTGCGCTCAACTATGGCGGACGTGATGAACTCGTTCAAGCGATGAAACAAATCGCGAGTGATGTAGCGCACGGTACGATTCAACCGGACGAGATCGATGACGTCATGATTGGTGAGCGTCTCATGACGAACATGCAAGACGTTGATTTGATTATCCGCACGAGTGGGGAACAGCGCCTCTCGAACTTCTTGCTCTGGCAAGGGGCTTACGCTGAACTACATTTCACGGACGTGTTATGGCCTGAGTTTAAACGGGACCATTTCGTCGAGGCGATTGAAGCGTATAACGCGCGGACTCGCCGGTTTGGCGGGGTGTGACATGAAAACACGAATCATTACCGGTCTCTGGGCCGGCGCCATCTTTGTCACGTTGATTGCCCTAGGCGGTAGCCCGTTCGTCATCTTGATGGGCGTGCTCGCCTTAATCGGATTGAGCGAGTTCACGTTGATGCGCAACCATAAATTGATGGCGTTCCCGTTTCTCGTGACGTCACTTCTCGTGGCATTCCCATTCATCTTGTTGTTGCTCGAACGCCGACTCGTCCTCGAGGAACTGCCGATGTCGACGACGCAATGGATGGTGCTCGGATTGATGCTCCTCTTGTTTTGGACGGTTGTCACGAAAAACCGTTTTACGTATGAGGATGCGAGTTTTTATTTCGTCTCGGCCGTCTATCTCGTCGTCGGGTTCTCGAGTTTCGCACTCGTCCGTTTGTCAGAAGACGGGCTCGTCAAAGTGTTGCTCGTCTTGTTCATGATTTGGGCGACCGATTCCGGTGCCTATTTCACAGGGAAAGCGATTGGAAAGACGAAACTGTGGCCGTCCATCAGCCCGAATAAGACGATTGAAGGTGCCATCGGCGGCATCATATCGGCGATCGTCCTCGGTATCATCTACGTGCTCATCGAGCCGGTGTTGCCGATTCTCGAGGTGTTGGTGCTCGCGGTCGTCGTATCAGTCGTCGGTCAACTCGGGGATTTGGTACAATCAGCATACAAGCGTCAATATAATGTGAAAGATTCCGGTCATCTGTTACCGGGACACGGTGGGATTTTAGACCGGTTTGATAGTATGATCGCGGTATTCACCGTCATTTGGGTATTTAATTTGTTATAAAAGAGGAGTGTCAAGATGAAGCGAATCAGCTTAATCGGGGCGACTGGATCGATTGGCGTACAAACATGCGACGTCATCGAACAGCACCCCGACTTGTTTGAACTTGAGGCATATGCGTTCGGATCGAACGTAGACGTGGCGGAAGAATGGATCAATCGCCTGCGGCCGAAATACGTATCCGCTAAAAATATCGAGGTACTCGAACAGCTCAAGCCACGCCTTACATATGAACCACTCTTTTTCATCGGACTGGAAGGGTTGATTGCATGTGCGACCGCTGAAAGGACCGATGTCGTCGTGACGGCAGTCGTCGGCGCCGTCGGGCTTGAACCGACCCTTGCCGCCATCGAAGCGGGGAAAGACATCGCGCTTGCGAACAAAGAGACGCTCGTCACGGCAGGACACCTTGTCACCGAGGCAGTCAAAAAACACGGTGTTAGCCTGCTCCCGGTCGACAGCGAACATTCGGCCATCTATCAATGCTTGAACGGCGAACGCCGCGAGGACGTCTCGAAAATCATCTTGACGGCTTCAGGCGGAAGTTTCCGTGACAAGTCGCGGGAAGAGCTTGAAGGGGTGACCGTCGCGGAGGCGCTGGCGCACCCGAACTGGTCGATGGGGGCCAAAATCACAATCGATTCGGCTACGATGTTCAATAAAGGACTCGAAGTCATCGAAGCGCACTGGTTGTTCGATATCGATTATAATGATATTGAAGTGGTTCTCCATCGCGAGTCGATCATCCACTCGATGGTCGAATTCAAAGATGCCGCTGTCATGGCGCAGCTCGGCAATCCCGATATGCGAGGCCCGATTCTCTATGCGCTATCAGCCCCGAAACGTCTTGAAATCGAAGGGAACAAGCGGTTAAACTTGAGAGAAATCGGAACGCTGCACTTCGCGGAAGCCGATTTGACACGTTATCCGGCGTTACGCCTCGCTTATGAGGCCGGGCGCGCCGGCGGTTCGATGCCGACCGTGCTCAATGCCGCCAACGAGGCAGCCGTCGAGCTGTTCTTGAACGGAGAGATCGCGTTCCTCGATATCGAACGCATCGTTGAGCAAGCGATGGAGACACATACGGTAATTGCAGAACCGACGCTCGAGGAGATTCTTCAAATCGACCGAGCGGTTCGAGAACAAATTCAGCAAGGAAAGTGAAGGTGGGGAATAGACAATGACGACTTTTATCGCCATCGTTTTGATGTTTGGGGTACTCATTTCGGTTCATGAATGGGGACACCTCGTCATGGCGAAACGGGCAGGGATTCTCTGTCATGAATTTGCAATCGGGTTTGGACCGAAAATCCTCTCATTCCGAAAAAATGAGACGCTGTATACGATTCGACTATTGCCAATCGGCGGTTATGTCAAAATGGCCGGGGAAGATTTTGAGCCGATCGAAGTGAAGGCTGGGCAACACGTCGGATTGCGTCTGACGAGTGCTGGGACGGTCGATCGCGTCTATTTCCAACCGGACCAGGCCCAAGACGTTCATATCGTCGGGACGGTCGACAAGTTTGACTCGGTCCGCGAATTGAAAGTACAACTGCTCGTCGATGATGAGGTCCGTGTCTATTCGCTCGAGCGGGACACACTTCTCGTCGACCAAGGCATGGAGATTCAAATCGCGCCTTACGACCGCACGTTCGGAGCCCAGTCTGTCTGGAAACGGGTGCTTGCGATTGCAGCCGGTCCGGCGATGAACTTCGTCCTTGCCTTCCTCCTCCTCGTCATCGTCGGTCTCGTCCAAGGGACACCGACGGACGATGGTCAAATCGGTACGGTCCAACCGGACTCGGCCGCTGATCAAGCTGGACTCGTCGCAGGCGACGAGATCGTCTCAATCGAAGGTCAACCGATTGACAACTGGCTCGATTTGCGAACGGTATTGGCGGATCGTGCCGACACGCCGACCGAAGTGACGTATATTCGTGACGACGTCGAGCAAACGGTGACGATTACGCCGCAAGCGGTCGAACAAAATGGGGAGACGGTCGGGATTTTAGGCGTGACGAACGCGCTCGAACGTTCACCGGCCAAAGCTTTTACAACCGGGGCCGAGACGACGTGGACGATGTCGACGCTCATCTTCTCCGCGGTCGGTGATTTGGTGACGGGTCAGGTCGGTGTCGATCAGTTGGCCGGTCCGGTCGGAATCGTCCGTATGACCGACGAAGTGGCAGCGAGCGGATTCATCATGCTCCTTAACTGGACGGCACTTCTATCCGTCAACTTGGCCATCTTCAACCTATTGCCGCTCCCGGCGCTCGATGGAGGACGACTCATCTTCCTCTTGTTCGAAGCGGTACGCGGACGGCCGATTGATCCGAAAAAGGAGGGCTTCGTCCACTTTATCGGGTTCGCCTTGCTCATGCTGCTCATGTTGATTGTCACCTGGAATGATATCCAATCATTCTTTAAATAATTAGATCCAATCGAGTTACAGAAGGGAAACGTTGATACCTATGAAACAATCGAGACTGTTCATGCCTACATTAAGAGAAGTGCCGGCCGATGCGGAAGCCATTAGCCATCAGCTACTCGTCCGTGGGGGTTTCATGCGCCAAAACGCCGCTGGGATTTATTCATATCTCCCACTCGGCCATCGCGTATTACACAATATCCAAACGATTATCCGCGAAGAGATGAACCGGGCCGGAGCGCAAGAGTTGCTCATGCCTGCGATTCAACCGGCTGAACTATGGGAAGAAACGGGACGCTGGGGCATTTATGGTCCAGAATTGATGCGATTGACGGACCGTCATGACCGTCGTTTCGCACTCGGTGCGACCCATGAGGAACTCATTACGTCAATCGTGCGCGATGAACTCAATTCGTATAAAAAGCTACCGGTCAACTTGTACCAGATTCAAACGAAGTATCGCGACGAACGTCGTCCGCGTTTCGGATTGCTCCGGGGCCGTGAGTTCTTGATGAAAGACTCTTACTCGTTCCACGCGACGCAAGACGACTTGGACGAAGAGTACAAAAATATGTATCAAGCCTACTCGAACATCTTTGACCGCATCGGCTTGAAATATCGTCCAGTCGTGGCCGATTCTGGTGCCATTGGTGGGAAAGATACACACGAGTTCCAAGCGCTCGCCGAAATCGGTGAAGATACGATTGTTTATACGGATTCATCGACGTATGCGGCGAACATCGAGATGGCGGAAACGCTCGACCGCTATGACATGCAAGTGGCCGACGTGCTCGCCCTCGACAAGGTCGACACGAAAGACAATAAGACGATTGAAGATGTGGCGCGTTTCTTGAACGTCGATCCGAAGACGACGATCAAGTCGGTTCTCTTCAACGTCGATGGCGAGACGGTCATGGCCATCGTTCGAGGTGATCACGAGGCGAACGACGTCAAAGTGAAGAACGCCCTCGGTGGACTCGACATCCAAATGGAAGAAGAAGCGACGATTATCGACTTGTTCGGCTGTGAGCCGGGCACGCTCGGACCGATTCATTCACCGGTCAAAGTCGTGGCTGATTACGCCGTCAAATATTTGGTCGACGCGGTATGTGGCGCCAACGAGGCGAACACCCATTATACGCACGTCAACGCCGAACGCGACTTGTCGCATTTGACGTATCACGACCTCCGTTTCGTCGTCGAAGGCGACATGGCACCTGACGAGTCGGGTCCGGTCCGCTTCGCCCGCGGGATTGAAGTCGGACAAGTGTTCAAGCTCGGCACGCGCTATTCAGAAGCGATGGGCGCGACGTTCTTGAACGAAGAAGGTCGGGCCGAACCGCTCATCATGGGCTGTTACGGCATCGGCGTCTCGCGGACGTTGTCGGCCGTCATCGAGCAACATCATGACGATCGCGGAATCGTCTGGCCGAAGAGCGTCGCTCCGTTCGATGTGCATTTGATTGCCATCAACACGAAAGACGAGGCGCAAGTCGAACTCGCGAACCGTTTATACGATGAGCTGTCATCGACGTACGATGTGTTGTATGATGACCGTAAAGAACGGGCTGGCGTCAAGTTTGCCGATGCTGATTTGATCGGTCTTCCGATTCGTATCAACGTCGGGAAAAAAGCGAGCGAAGGAATCGTCGAAGTGAAAGTACGTGCCACTGGCGAAGTCCTCGAGACGACAGTCGATGAGTTGCCACGTGTCATCACGACGCAACTGAACGAAGCCAAATGATCGATGAAGGTGACGGTTTCTTGCCGTCACCTTCATTTTTCGACATTGAATGATAAAAGGGGGGACTTCTTACCCGTGGAAGCTAATCAAAAAATGCAATTGCTCTTGGGTGACCTCGGCATCACGACCGAAACGGATCAGTTCGACGGAGCAGAGTTATCACGACTCGTCGTCAACAAGCAACGTCGGACGTGGACGTTTTATTTCCAATTACAACACGTGTTGCCGTATGAGGTGTACCAACTGTTCATGAGCCGGCTCGAGAGTCGTTATGCGACGTTCGCGGACGAGGTATATGCGCGGTTCACGACGACGTCAGGTGGGGGCGAACAGGACTATATCGACTATTGGCCCCGGATCGTCAGTGAGCTGAGTCAAGTGTCAGGCGCGATGCGCAGTTATTTCGCATCGGTCGCACCGCGCTTCGAGCAGAACAAATTGCTCATCCCGGTGCGCTCGGCCCCTGAGGCGAACTATGTCGATAAAGAGCTATGCCAAGAAGTCCAAGCGCTCTACAGCGCCTACGGCTTTATGAAAAAACCATGCCAAGCGCTGTTCTCAGAAAATGAAGAAGCGAACCAAGCGTTGCGCGAACAAGTCGTCCAAGAAGATTTGGAACAGGCGAAGCTCGCACTAGCGGCGCAGTTCGCCAAGTCGACCGAGACGAACGATGAGCCGGTCACTGAAGTGCGGATGGGTGCCTTGATTAAAGACGAGATTGTCCCAATCAAGACGATTATCGAAGAAGAACGACGCGTCGCCATCCGTGGCCTCGTCTTCTCGGCCGAACGGAAAGAACTGAAGAGCGGGAAGAAACTGTTCACGTTCAAGATGACGGACTATACCGATTCACTCATCGTCAAAGTGTTCGCGCGCGATGATGACGATGACCGTATGCTAAGTGCCGTCAAAAAAGGCATGTGGATTCAAGCGGCCGGTCGGGTCGAGGATGACAGTTTCATGCGCGAACTGTGCATGATGGCGTCACAACTGCAAGAAGTGAAAGTCGAACCGGTCCGGGACGAATGGGCCGGTGAGAAACGTGTCGAACTGCACGCGCACACGCAGATGAGCCAGATGGACGCGGTCACGAACGTGTCGGCACTGGTCGCACGAGCAGCGAAATGGGGCCACCGTGCCATCGCCATCACGGACCATGCCGGTGTCCAGTCGTTCCCAGAAGCCTATTACGCCGGGAAAAAGAATGACATTAAAGTACTGTTCGGGGTCGAGGCGAACGTCGTCAATGACGGCGTACCGGTCGCTTATCATCCGACCGACGTCCCGCTCGACGATGCGACGTACGTCGTCTTCGACGTCGAGACGACGGGACTTTCGGCCGTCTACAATAAAATCATCGAGCTCGCGGGCGTCAAAATCAAGGACGGAGAGATTATCGACCGCTTCGAGGCGTTCGCCGATCCGAAGCATCCGCTCTCGGCCACGACGATCGAACTGACGGGTATCACCGATGACATGGTCCATGGCCAACCCGATCCGGAAGTCATCGCCAAGCAGTTCGTCGATTGGTGCGGGGACGGCATTCTCGTCGCCCATAACGCATCGTTTGACATGGGCTTCCTTGAGGCGACACTCCGGAGCGGTGGGCACGAGCCGGATGACTATCCGGTCATCGACACGCTCGAGCTCGCCCGGACGATTTTACCGACACTCAAGAACCACCGTCTCAACACGCTCGCGAAGCGATTCGATATCGAGTTGACGCAACATCACCGCGCCATCTATGATGCCGAGGCGACGGCGTATTTGCTCATGAAGCTACTCGAGCTCGCCAAACAGATGTTTGAGATGGAAACGCATCGCTCGCTGAACGCGAAAGTCGGGAGCGACGTCTCGAAGATTCGTCCGTTCCATGCGACAATTTATGCGAAAACGAAAAAACCGGGACTCCGGAACTTATACGAACTGATTTCTTTGTCGCACATTGACTACTTGTTCCGGATGGCACGCATGCCGCGCTCGGAGATTATCAAGCGCCGTGAGGGCCTCTTGATCGGTTCGGCGTGCGACAACGGCGAGATTTTCGATGCCGCCCTGAACAAGTCTGACGAAGAACTTGAGAAGATGATGGCGTTTTACGATTTCATCGAGATTCACCCGCCGGCGCTCTATATGCACCTCATCGATAAAGAGATCGTCGCCAACGAACTCGAGTTGCGTGAAATCATCAAACGGATCATTCGTGTCGCTGATCAGGCCGGACTGCCTGTCTGTGCGACCGGCAACGTCCACTATCTCGACCGGACGGACCGCTCGTATCGGGAGATTTTGATTCGGACGCAAGGTGGCGCCAACTTCATCAACACGCGGAAAGAACTGCCGCACGCCCATTTCCGGACGACGAAAGAGATGATGGAGGACTTCAAATTCCTCGGGGACGAGCTCGCCCGTGAAATCGTCATCACGAACCCGAACGCAATCGCCGATCAAATCGAGTCGATTCAAATCATCCCGGACGACTTGTATACGCCGAAGATTGAAGGGGCCGACGATGAAGTCCGGAATATGAGTTATGATATGGCCCGTTCGATTTATGGAGAACAACTGCCGGAAATCGTCGAGGCTCGGCTCGAGAAAGAGTTGAAGTCGATTATCGGTCACGGGTTTGCGGTCATTTATTTAATCTCGCATAAACTCGTGAAGAAATCGCTCGATGACGGCTATCTCGTTGGGTCACGTGGTTCGGTTGGATCGAGTTTCGTTGCGACGATGACCGAAATCACCGAGGTCAATCCGCTGCCACCGCATTACGTCTGTCCGAAGTGTCAACATTCCCACTTCTTCGACGACGGATCGGTCGGGTCCGGGTATGACCTTCCCGACAAGCAATGTCCGGAGTGTGGGACTTGGTATACGAAGGACGGGCACGATATCCCGTTCGAGACGTTCCTTGGTTTCAAAGGGGACAAAGTGCCGGATATCGATTTGAACTTCTCGGGTGAATATCAACCGCACGCCCACGCCTACACGAAAGTGTTGTTCGGTGAAGAGTATGTGTATCGTGCCGGTACAATCGGGACGATTGCCGATAAGACGGCGTACGGGTACGTGAAAGGCTATGCGACCGAGAACGATAAGATTTATCGGAATGCCGAGGTCGACCGGCTCGTCTCGGGTGTCACCGGCGTCAAACGGACGTCCGGGCAACACCCGGGGGGGATTATCGTCGTCCCGGACTATATGGACATCGCCGAAATCTCGCCAATCCAATATCCGGCCGATGATAAGTCGTCCGAATGGAAGACGACCCACTTCGACTTCCACTCGATTCATGACAACTTGCTCAAACTCGATATTCTCGGTCACGATGATCCGACCGCCATCCGGATGCTCCAAGATTTGTCCGGTATCGATCCGAAGACGATTCCGACGGACGACCCGACGGTCATGAAAATCTTTTCGTCGCCGGAAGTACTCGGTGTCACGCCGGAACAAATCGAATCGAAGACGGGTACGCTAGGGATTCCAGAGTTCGGAACGAAGTTCGTCCGGCAGATGCTCGAAGAGACGAAACCGTCGACGTTCTCCGAACTCGTTCAAATTTCGGGACTGTCTCACGGGACAGATGTCTGGATTGGGAACGCGAACGAACTCATCTATAACGGGACGTGTGAATTGAAAGACGTCATCGGTTGTCGTGATGACATCATGGTCTACTTGATTTATGCGGGCCTCGAACCGTCATTCGCTTTCAAAATCATGGAGTCGGTACGGAAAGGGAAAGGTTTGTCGGAAGACATGGAGACGGAGATGCGGGCCAATGATGTCCCGGAATGGTACATCTCGTCTTGTAAGAAAATCAAGTATATGTTCCCGAAAGCGCACGCCACAGCGTACGTGCTCATGGCCGTCCGGATTGCCTACTTCAAAGTGCATCATCCGATTCTATATTACGCGACGTACTTCACGGTCCGGGCCGGCGACTTCGATTTGTCGGCGATGATTAAAGGGTCACAGGCCGTGCGTAAAGCGATGTCGGATATCCGTGAAAAAGGATTTGAAGCCACGGCGAAAGACAAAGGTCTCCACACCGTGCTCGAGCTCGCACTCGAGATGTTAGAGCGCGGCATGAAGTTCCAGAACATCGATTTGTACCGTTCGAGCGCGACCGAGTTCTTGATTGAAGGAAACACGCTCATCCCGCCGTTCAATGCGGTCGATGGTCTCGGTACGAATGCGGCGAAAGCGATTGTCGATGCACGTGCCGAAGGACAGTTTTTATCGAAAGAAGACTTGCGCAAACGGGCCAAGTTGTCGAAGACGATCGTCGAGACGCTCGATACGATGAAATGTCTCGAAGGCCTCCCGGATGAGAACCAACTCTCGTTCTTTGATTTTGGGGTGTAAGTTGCGAAAAACCGGGAAAATATGATATATTGGTATCGAACAATGTTGGATACTACGACGGAAAGGAGTAGGGAACCCTACTCCTTTCTTGTATGTAAAAGCCAGAAGGAGGGATGAGAGTGTCCAAAATAACAGAAGTCGTCGAAGCGATCGCGTTGCCGATCGTGGAGCGTGAGAACATGGAATTGGTCGATGTCGAATTCGTGAAAGAAGGGCCAGACTGGTTCTTGCGCGTCTATATCGACAAGCCGGGGGGCGTCGATTTAGATGATTGCGTCAACATCAACGAACAACTCTCGGAAAAACTAAACGATAGCGATCCGATCGAACAAGCCTATTATCTTGACGTCTCGAGTCCCGGTGCCGAACGACCGCTGAAGAAGCCGACCGACTTTGAACGCGCGATTGGAAAAAACGTCTATATCAAGACGTTTGCCCCGATTGAAGGTGCCAAAGAGTTCGAAGGGATTTTGACGGAATATGACGGCGAGACCGCCATCGTCGAGACACGCATCAAGACAAGAAAAAAAGCGATATCGCTACCGGTAGACAAAATTGCACAAGCCCGCCTAGCGGTCACATTTAGTTAAGGAGAGGTAAAGATGGGGCCACAATTACTCACAACAATCGAACAGATTGCTAACGAAAAAGGAATCGAGAAGGAGATTATCATCGATGCACTTGAGCAGGCGCTCATTTCGGCATACCGCCGAAACGTCGCCAACCCGAATGAAAACGTAAAAGTTGAATTCGACCAAGTGACCGGTGATATTCGCGTCTTCGCACTTCTCGAAGTCGTTGAACGTCTCTCGCATCCCGAGCAACAATTGTCGCTCGAAGAAGCGCATGAGATTGACCCGAACTATGAGTTAGGGGATTTCCATAAAGAAGAAGTCACACCGAGCGACTTCGGTCGCGTCGCGGCGATGACAGCCAAACAAGTCGTCACGCAAAAGATGCGGGAAGCCGAGCGCGAGCGCATCTATAACCATTTCGTCGATAAAGAAGACGAGATCATGACGGGGATTGTGGAACGGTTCGACCCACGCAACTTGTATATCGGTCTTGAAAACAATATCGAAGCGGTGCTCACACCGAACGAGCAGATGCCGAATGAATCGTACCAGATTCATGACCGCATCAAGGTGTATGTCACAAAAGTCGATTCGACGACGAAAGGGTCTGGAGCAGCCATTCAAGTTTCGCGGACGCATCCAGGTCTGTTGCGTCGCCTGTTCGAGCTCGAAGTGCCAGAAATCGCGAGCGGAACGGTCGACGTCATGTCGGTCTCACGCGAAGCGGGTGATCGCTCGAAGATTGCTGTTCATTCAGACATCGTCGATCCAGTCGGTGCTTGTGTCGGTCCGAAAGGGCAACGGGTCCAAACAATCGTCGATGAGCTCAACGGTGAGAAAATCGATATCGTTCGTTGGTCGAACGACCCAAAAGAGTTCGTGAAAAACGCACTCAGCCCGGCTCAAGTCGTTGACGTGTACGTCAATGAACCGAATAAATCGACGACGGTCGTCGTGCCAGACTATCAATTGTCACTCGCCATCGGGAAACGTGGTCAAAACGCCCGTCTTGCCGCTAAGTTGACGGGATGGAAAATTGATATCAAGAGCGAGACCGATGCAGAAGGCATGGACTTGTATGATACGTACGCCGAAAAAGTTGAACCGGAGCCAGAAATTGTTCACAATGAAGTGGAACAGACTGACTCGGTTGACGTCGCCCTCGAGCCGACAACGGTGAAAGAAGAGGAATGACCATGAAGCAAAAGAAACTTCCTTTGCGCAAATGTGTGGTCACGCAAGAAATGTTACCGAAACAAGCGTTGATTCGTGTCGTTCGGACGCCGGAAGGTGACGTCGTCATCGATACGTCCGGTAAATTGAACGGACGTGGTGCGTATTTGTCGAAAGATGCGGATGTGATTCGTTTAGCAGAGAAAAAACGGGCACTCGATCATCATTTAAAAGTCAAGACGAGTGACGCGCTTTATGAGCAGCTGCTTCAAGCTGTCACAGGAGCCGAATCATGAGTCAGTGGGAATCATTGTTAGGCCTTGCCGCACGTGCGAGGAAAGTAACGATGGGAGAAGAGTTTGTGTTGAAGGATGTGCGAGCTGGCCGAGCCAAGCTTGTCATCCTTGCCGGAGATGCAGGAGCGTCTACGAGAAAACGGGTTACCGACAAGTGTACATCGTATGGTGTTCCATTGATTGAAGTGAGCGACCGATATACGATCGGGGCTGCTTTAGGTAAAGACATGCGAGTCGTCGTGTCTGTGACAGAATCCGGATTTGCGAACAAGCTTAAGCAACTTCTCTCTTAACTATTAACGGAGGTGGATGCTTTGGGAAAACGCGTCTATGAATTTGCAAAAGAACAGAATGTAACAAGTAAACAAGTCATTACTCAGCTCGAGAAAATGAACAAGCCAGTGAAAAACCACATGGCTGTCTTAGATGAGGAGTCGGTCAAGCAACTCGACCGTGTCTTCAATCCTGAGAAATACCGTTCGGCTGACAAGCAAGAAAAGCCAGCTGCAACGAAACCAGCTGAAACGAAGTCTGCCGAGTCAAAACCCGCTGACACGAAGCCTGCTGCCAAGCAAGAAGCACCGAAAGCACGCCCACAAGCGTCTAGCGGTCAAAGCAACCAAGCTGGCAACCGTGGTGGCAACCGTTTCGGCAACAACCGCAACGACAACCGCAACAAAAAGCGCGGTGGTAAATTCAAAGGCAAGCCTGCGAAAGCAGCTGTGCCGTTAGAAGCGGATCCAAATTCGAAAACGAGTCAGCGTAAAGCAGCTCGTTTAGCGCAAGAGTCTGAAATGGGCAACGTCATCAAGTACGATGATGTCCTCAGCGTATCGGACCTCGCTGCGAAGATGGATAAAAAGCCAAACGAGATCATCATGAAGTTGATGGGTCTTGGTGTCATGGCGACAATCAACCAAACACTTGATGACGAGACGATTGAGTTGCTTGCAACTGAATTCGGTTATGAAGTTGAGAAAGAAGTACTCATCGATGAGACGGACTTTGAAGAAGTAGAAATCGACTTCTCTGAGTATGAGCTTGTTGAGCGTCCAGCTGTCGTCACAATCATGGGTCACGTCGACCACGGTAAGACAACACTTCTTGACTCGATCCGCAACACGAAAGTCGTTGCTGGTGAAGCCGGAGGAATCACGCAGCACATCGGTGCTTATCAAGTTGAAGTCAACGATAAAAAGATCACGTTCCTCGACACACCAGGTCACGCCGCCTTTACGACGATGCGTGCTCGTGGAGCCGAAGTGACGGATATCGCGATTATCGTTGTCGCAGCGGATGACGGCGTCATGCCACAGACAGAAGAAGCCATCTCACATGCGAAAGCGGCTAACGTGCCGATTATCGTCGCTGTGAACAAAATGGATAAAGAAGGCGCAAACCCTGACCGCGTCAAACAAGAATTGACAGAGTTCGGTCTTGTACCGGAAGAGTGGGGCGGCGAAACGATTTTCGTACCGATTTCAGCTTTGAAAGACGAAGGAATCGATGAGTTGCTCGAGATGATCTTGCTCGTTTCTGAAGTCGAAGAGTACAAGTCGACGCCTAAAATGCCAGCTCGCGGTTCGGTCATCGAAGCGAAGCTCGACAAAGGTCGCGGTCCTGTCGCCACGCTTCTCGTTCAACACGGGACACTCCGAATTGGTGACTCAATTGTCGTCGGTAGCACGTTTGGACGCGTCCGGGCCATGGTCAACGATATCGGTCGTCGTGTGAAAGAAGTTGGTCCATCGACACCAATCGAAATTACAGGATTGAACGATGTCCCACAAGCGGGTGACCAGTTCATCGTGTTTGAAGATGAGAAGAAAGCACGTGCAATCGGAGAAAAACGTTACCAACGTTACCTCGAATCACAGCGTCGCGAATCGGCTAAAGTTAGTCTTGATGACTTGTTCAGTCGCATTCAAGAAGGCGAAGTCAAAGATTTGAACGTCATCATCAAAGCAGACGTTCAAGGTTCGGCTGAAGCACTCGCTGGTTCACTCCGTAAAATCGACGTCGCAGGCGTTAAAATCAACATCGTCCACCAAGGTGTCGGTGCCATCACAGAAGGTGACGTCATTCTCGCTTCGGCGGCAAATGCGATCATCATCGGATTCAACGTTCGCCCAGATGGTAACGCCCGGTCGATGGCCGAGCAAGAGCATGTTGAAATGCGTCTGCACCGCATCATCTATAACGCAATCGATGAAATCGAGAGCGCGATGAAAGGGATGCTCGACCCTGAGTTCGTTGAAGAAATCACAGGACAAGTTGAAGTCCGTGACGTCTTTAAAGTCTCGAAAGTCGGTACGATTGCCGGCTGTTACGTCACAGAAGGTAAAATCTCACGCGACGCCGGCGTCCGAATCATCCGTAACGGGATTGTTGTGTACGAAGGAAAACTCGATACGCTTCGCCGCTTCAAAGACGACGTTAAAGAAGTCGCGGCAGGCTACGAGTGTGGGATTAAAGTAGAGAAGTTCGACGATATTAAAGTGGAGGACGTCATCGAGGCGTTCATCATGAAAGAAGTCGAACGTAAATAAAGCGAGGAGGGAACACGTATGAACATTCGTGCCCAACGCGTCGCAGAGCAGATGCGTAAAGAGATTACAGATATCTTGCTCCGTGAAGTCAACGACCCACGTACGAAGAACGCTACAATCACGAGCGTTGATGTGACGGGAGATTTGCAGCAAGCGACAGCCTACTACACGGTGCTCGGAGACGACGCCACGGTGAAGGCTGAAACGCAAGCTGGTCTTGATAAGGCGAGCGCATTTATTCGCCGCGAGATCGGAAGCCGCATCCGTCTTCGGAAAACGCCAGAATTGTCGTTCGAATACGATTCATCGGTCGCATATGGTAGCCATATCGATTCATTGATTCGTGACTTAAATCGGAACGACCAATAAATTGAAGGGGGGACTCGCGTCTCCCCTTTTTTGATGGGAGGAATTCAGATGGAACCAACTGGCGTATTGATTTTAGATAAAGACAGCGGCATGACGAGCCACGACTGTGTGTTCAAGCTCCGTAAATTGTTCCAAACGAAAAAAGTCGGACATACCGGCACGCTTGACCCGGAAGTGACCGGTGTCCTACCGATTTGCCTCGGACGGGCGACAAAGCTGTCTCGTTTTCTGACCGATGAAGGCAAACGGTACGCCGCCGAGATTACAATCGGAACAGCGACGATGACGGAGGACGCACATGGCGAGGTCGTCGAGACGCGCGAGGTCGGTCCCGAGGCGTTCACCGCTGCGGAGATCGATCGTGTCCTTGAGAAGCTGACAGGAAAAATCGAGCAAATCCCGCCTTACTTCTCTGCTGTCAAAGTGAACGGTAAGAAATTGTATGAATACGCCCGAAAAGGTCAGACGGTGGACCGACCGCGCCGCATCGTCGAGATTCACCGCCTCGTCCGGACGAATGAGCCGGTCATCGAAGACGGTGTCTGCCGTTTCCGTGTCGACGTCGAGTGTGGCAAAGGGACGTTCATCCGGACGCTCGCCGTTCAAATCGGGGAGCTGCTCGGCTATCCGGCCCATATGAGCGACTTGCGGCGGACCCGGTCTGGTTCGTTTGAGGAAACGGCCGCCGTCACGTTACAGCAACTGGCCGACTTCGAGACGGTCGAGGAACGAATGAACCACCTCATCCCGCTCGAAGAGGTCATCAAACGTTGGCCGGCCATGACGATTCCAGTCAATCGAGAACGGTATATTCGAAACGGAGGTCGTTTGAACGACGTCTCGCTCGAATTTGAACTGTTTACTGTCTATAATGAAGAAGGAATTCCACTTGCCCTCTATCGACGGCTTGACGGAACAACAGACGCAACTGTCGAGGTCATGTTGACTATCGACTAAAGGGGAGATTGAAGTATGGAAACGATCCATCTGACGTATCCTGAGACACCAGACCTGGTCCCTTCGGTCATGGTGCTCGGATTTTTTGACGGCGTCCACACCGGACATCAGGCCGTGATTCGGCATGCGCAGAGGCAAGCAAAACAGCTTGACGTGCCCGTGACCGTCATCACGTTCGACCCGCACCCGAAACAAGTGTTATCGAACAAACCGGATGCGGTCCGTTATATCACACCGCTCCAGCGGAAATTGAACCGGATTGCCGCACTCGGTGTCGAACGATGCATCGTCATCACGTTCACGAAAGAGTTGGCGAGCCTGTCGCCACAACAGTTCGTGGATGACTATTTGATTGGTGCCGGTGCGGTCCATGTGACGGCAGGTTTTGACTACTCGTACGGTAAATTCGGCGAGGGGACGATGGAAACGCTGCCGTATCATGCGCGCGGTCGCTTCACGACCTCGGTCGTCGCCGAACAGACGAGCGGCGGCGAAAAAGTGTCGTCGACACGGATTCGTCAGTTGCTCGGTGCCGGTGATGTCGAAGTGGCGAGTGAATTGCTCGGTACGCCGTACGTTATCTGCGGGGAAGTCATCCACGGTGACGCCCGAGGCCGGACGATCGGCTACCCGACGGCGAACGTCGTCATGGACGCATCGTATGTTATGCCTCGTCTAGGCGTCTACGCGACGCGTGTACGGCTTCAGGACGGTCGGACGTTCGACGCGATGACGAACGTCGGTCGGCGGCCGACGTTCTATGCGACCGGTGACGTCTCAATCGAGAGCCACTTGTTCGACTTCTCGGAAGATTTATACGGACAATTGATTGAAATCGAATGGATGCACTATTTACGGGACGAGCGGGCGTTCGACGGACTCGACTCGCTCATCGCCCAACTCAAGCAAGATGAGACGGCCGCTCGGGCAATCCTGTCTTGACTTTGGATGGGTGGTACGGTATCCTATTTTGGTACGCAAAGTACACCGCTTCGCTTGGCTGATCGATTCACCAACGTCGGCTCGGCAACGCGGCAATTTTCTATTAAATGGAGGTGGAGAGGCAATGGCACTCTCAAAAGAACGTAAGAACGAAATCATCGCGGAATACGCGACAAAACAAGGTGACACTGGTTCACCGGAAGTTCAAGTTGCAGTATTGACTGAACAAATCAACACTTTAAACGATCATCTTCGTACACACAAGAAAGACCACCACTCACGTCGCGGTCTTTTGAAAATGGTTGGACGTCGCCGTAACTTGCTTACGTACCTTCGTAACAAGGACGTTACACGTTACCGTGAATTGATTCAACGCCTTGGTCTCCGTCGTTAATCCGAACGGACCATGTGACGGGCTGGGACACTTGTTCCTAGTCCGTTTCTTCTTTTTTAGGAGGAAAATCATTAGACATTCATATGAATGAGTTACATAATAAACTAGATAAGGTTTGAGAGGAGAATGTTCATGTTAGGTACGAAACAAGTATTTTCTACAGAATGGGGCGGGCGTCCGCTGTCTGTAGAAGTCGGGCAACTTGCGAAACAAGCAAACGGCTCGGCACTCGTCCGTTATGGGGACACGGTCGTGCTCGCCACGGTCACAGCATCGAAAGCGCCGAAGGATTTAGATTTCTTCCCGCTCACGGTCAACTATGAAGAAAAATTATACTCGGTCGGTAAAATTCCAGGAGGTTTCCTCCGTCGGGAAGGTCGTCCTGGGGAGAACGCGATTTTGACATCGCGCCTCATCGACCGTCCGATCCGTCCGCTTTTCCCGGATGGCTTCCGTCATGATATCCAAGTGATGATTTACGTCATGTCGAACGACCCGGACTGCCCAGCTGAGATGGCCGGCATGCTCGGAACGTCAATCGCACTCTCGATTTCAGACATCCCGTTCGATGGCCCAATCGCCGGTGCGACAGTCGGACGCGTCAACGGTGAGTTCGTCGTCAACCCGACGACGGCTCAGCTCGAACAGACAGACCTCGAACTCCAAGTCGCCGGAACGGCAACTGCAATCAACATGGTTGAAGCAGGCGCCAACGAAGTACCGGAAGACGTCATGCTCGAGTCAATCTTGTTCGGTCATGAAGAAATCAAGAAATTGGTCGCTTTCCAAACGGAAATCGTCGAAGCTGTCGGGAAACCGAAGTTCGAATACACGGTATCGAAGTTTGATGACGCCTTGACGGCTGAGCTTGAAGCAGCTCGTCCAGAAATCAACGCTGCGGTTCAAGTCGAAGAGAAGCATGCGCGTGACGCAGCAATCAACGAAGTGATTGCCAAGTACGTCGCCATCTACGAAGAGCGCCTCGTCGACGAGCCGGCCAAGTTGAAAGAAGTGTCTGGCATCTTGAACAAATTTGTCAAAGATGAAGTTCGCCGTCTCATCACGGTCGATAAAGTTCGTCCGGACGGTCGTCGCCCTGAAGTCATCCGTCCACTTGCGTCGGAAACGGGCTTATTGCCACGCGCCCATGGCGTTGGGTTGTTCACACGTGGACAAACACAAGTCATGTCGGTGGCGACACTCGGCGTCATCGGAGATGCTCAAATCATCGACGGCATCGGTCTCGAAGAGAACAAGCGCTTCATGCACCATTACAACTTCCCGCCGTTCTCGGTCGGAGAAGCTCGTCCGGTGCGTGCGCCAGGTCGTCGTGAAATCGGTCACGGTGCCCTCGGAGAACGTGCGTTGCTCCCGGTCATCCCGAAAGAAGCCGACTTCCCGTACACGATTCGTCTCGTCTCGGAAGTACTCGAGTCGAACGGTTCAAGTTCACAGGCGTCAATCTGTGGCTCGACACTCGCTCTCATGGATGCAGGGGTTCCAATTAAGGCACCGGTTGCCGGGATTGCGATGGGTCTCATCATGGAAGGCGAACATTACACGGTTCTCACGGACATCCAAGGACTCGAAGATCACCTCGGTGACATGGACTTCAAAGTCGCTGGAACGAAAGACGGGATCACGGCGCTCCAAATGGATATCAAAATCGCCGGAATCACGCGTGAGATTTTGGAAGAGGCACTCGAACAAGCACGTTCAGGCCGTCTCCACATCTTGAACCATATGCTTGAGACGCTCGACGCACCGCGTCCGCAGTTGTCGAAGTATGCACCGAAAATCGTGACGATGACGATCAATCCGGATAAGATCCGCGATGTGATTGGACCGGGCGGGAAGATGATTAACAGCATCATCGACCAAACGGGCGTCAAAATCGATATCGAGCAAGACGGAACGGTCTTCATCGCGTCGACCGATCAAGATGGCATCGATATGGCGATGGCCCTTATCGGCGACATCGTCCGTGAAGTCGTCGTCGGCGAAGAGTTCGATGCAACGGTCCGCCGCATCGAGAAGTTCGGTGCGTTCGTCGAATTGTTCAAAGGGAAAGACGCGCTCGTCCACGTCTCTGAGTTCAGCTTAGAGCGTGTCGCGAACGTCGAAGACGTCGTTAAACTCGGCGATACAATCAAAGTCCGTGTGACAGAGATTGACGACAAAGGCCGAGTCAATGCCTCACACAAAGTGCTCATCCTTGAAGGATTGTCACCGGAAGAACGTGAAGCATACGAAGCAAAACGTAAAGCGCAGCGCGAAAGCCGTCCACCACGTGACAGCCGTCCGCCGCGTCGTGACGGAGACCGTCGTCCGCCACGCTCGACAAACTAATCATGATGGCCATCGTCTGGTGCGATGGCCTTTTTCATAGGAGTGATAACATGGAATGGATCACATTAGACAACGGCGTCCGCATCGTGATTGAACCGATGACAGATGTCCGCAGCACGTCGACCGGTGTCTTTATCAAAGCCGGAACTCGCACCGAAGACATGACCGAGATTGGCATCAGCCACTTGATTGAACATATGTTATTTAAAGGAACGAAGACGAGAACGGCAAAAGAGATTGCGTCGTTCTTCGATGAGCTCGGGGGCAGCGTCAACGCGTTCACGTCGAAAGATCACACGTGCTATTACGTGAAGACGCTTGACGAGCACGCGGTCATCGCGTTCGATGCGCTCGCCGACATGCTATTCGATTCGTTATTTGACGAGACGGAGCTCGAGAAAGAGAAGCGGGTCGTCTTAGAAGAGATTAAAATGTATGAGGACACACCGGAAGACCTCGTCCACGAGCTGCTCGCGAAAGCCGTCTATAAGGACGACATCCTCGCCGAACCGATTCTCGGGACGGAAGCGAGCGTCCTCAGCCTATCGCGAGACCAACTGCTCCGTTACGTCACTTCGACGTACACGGGCAATCGTGTTGTCGTTTCAATTGCCGGGCATGTGACCGATGAATTGATTGAGGCGGTCAAGACAAGGTTTGCCGACCTCCCATCAGGGGAATCTCCGAAAGAATCGACGACTCCGATTTTATACAGTGACGTGATGAAAAAACAGAAAGAGACAGAGCAAGCACACCTCTGTTGGAACTTTGAGGCGATTGCCGCCAAAGATGATCGTCTGCCGCATTTGGCCTTAATGAACAATGCCATCGGGGCCACGATGTCATCGCGTCTTTTCCAGTCGATTCGAGAAGAAGAGGGGCTGGCATACTCGATTTACTCGTACTACACGACGTTCGATGACCATGGGACGTTCACAATTTATATCGGGACATCTCCGGATACGCTCGCCCAAGTCGAGACGATTATGACGCGCGAACTTGAGACGTTGATTGCGGACGGATTGTCCGACGAGGAAGTCGAGAAAGGCAAGCGCCAATTGAAAGGGTCGCTCGTCCTCGGGAATGAGAGTACGAGTGCCCGCATGAACCGAAACGGTCGAAACCTCGTCCTGCTCGACGACGTCGAGGACTTGAACGAGGTGCTCGATAAAATCGATCGCATCGATGTGCATGGTGTCAACGCCTTAATCAGAGAGGTGCTCAGCCACGCCCCTGCCAAATCTTATGTCCTTCCGTCCGAAGACTGACTTGAAACCGAATTGTAAGTTCTCTACACTGATTAAGAGGTATTCTTTACTTTGGACAGGAACAGGTGAAAGAAGGGAAAGACTTGAACTTAACGGATTTAGCTAAACACATTCAATTGATTAATCAACCAAACTTACAAGCCATCCCAGTGACCCATGTGACGACCGACTCGAGAGAAGTCGTCCCTGGGACGCTGTTCGTCGCCATCAAAGGCTATACGGTCGACGGTCATGACTATGCCGAATTGGCGGTCAGCAAAGGGGCCGTAGCCGTCGTCAGCGAGCGTCCGCTCTCGTTAAGCGTACCGAACTTGATCGTGCGCGACAGCACACGATCGGTCGGCCTCTTAGCGTCGGCGTTCTATCAGTATCCGTCTGAACAGATGCGTCTGTTCGGGATCACTGGGACGAACGGCAAGACGACGACAACGACGATTCTGCGCGACGTCCTCACCGAGCTCGGTCATAGCACCGGATTGATTGGCACGGTCGAGGTCCGCATCAACGATACGGTCGTTCCAAGTAAAAATACGACACCGCAAAGCTCAGAGCTACAACAATTGCTCGCCCGGATGCACGCAGAAGGCGTGACCGATGTGATGATGGAAGTGTCATCGCACGGACTCGAACTCGGCCGTGTCATCGGGACGGACTTTGATATCGTCGGATTCACGAACTTGACGCACGACCATCTCGATTTCCACGGCACATTCGAGAACTATGCGCGAGCGAAAGGGCTACTGTTCGCACAGCTCGGACAGATGGCGTCACGTCACAAGGTCGCCGTACTGAACGCAGACGACCCATACAGCAAGCTGTATGAGACGATGACAGGGGCGCGAGTAATTACTTATGCGATTGACGCGATGGCAGACGTGACGGCATCAGATATCGTTCAGACGCTGTCAGAGACGAGCTTTTGCCTCAACTATCAAGGCGAACGCCATCCGTTGACGGTTCAATTCATCGGCCGCTTCAACGTGTATAACATTTTGCTCGCGACAGGTTGCCTACTCGCGGCAGGCTATCGCTTGCCCGAAATCGTCCAGGCGCTCGAAGCGATCCATCCGGCCAAAGGGCGGATGCAACGCCTCGATGTGCCGGGCTATAACGTCTATGCGGATTACGCCCACACGCCCGACGGCATCGAGCAATGCTTGAAGTCGCTCGTCGGCGTGCCGAAAGAGAAGATTGTTTTCTTAATCGGGACAGGCGGAAATCGTGACGTTACGAAGCGGCCGACGATGGGAGAGATGGCCTCGAAGTATGCAGGAACGGTCGTCATCACGACGGACGATCCACGCTATGAAGCCTACGACTCAATCACGAGCGGCATCGCTGCCGGGATGACCCACGACAATTTCGTTGAGATCGGGGACCGCGAAGAGGCGGTCCGCTACGCGGCCAAATTGGCCGAGTCCGATAACATCGTCGTCCTGGCCGGCAAAGGACATGAGAAATATCAAATCATTGGCAATGAGAAAATTCCGCTAGATGAAGAAGCGATCGTCCGAGCGACAATTTTGAAGACGGAGGAATCATGATTTATGGCAGTACAACCGATCACCTTGACAGAAAAAGAGCATGACGAGTTCGTCAAAACACATGACCGTGGGGATTTGCTTCAACTCTCAAGTTGGGCCAACGTCAAACGACAAAACGGCTGGTTCGCCGAGCGGATCGCCGTCGCGACCAATGGTGTGACGAGCGGGGTCGCGTTACTCTTGTTCAAACGCGTACCTAAACTTCCGTTCACGCTTTGCTACGCGCCGCGCGGTTTCGTCGTCGACTATGACGATGTGGCTTCGTTGACCGCGTTGACCGAAGAAGCGAAACGGGTCGCCAAAGCGAATAAAGCGATTACCGTGAAAATCGATCCGAATATCGACCGAGACGAAGTGCCAGGCCTGTTGACGGAAATGGCTAGCCTCGGTTTTAACCATAAAGGATACGGCGGCGGGTTCGATTACGCCCAGCCTCGGTTCACGATGGAGACGGACTTGCGTCCGAGCGAGAAAGAGATTTTTGGCAAGTTCCATCATAAGTTCCGCTATAACGTGCGTTTGGCAGAACGAAAAGGAATCGTCTGCACGGAAGTCGGTCGCGATGGTCTCCAGACGTTCGCGGAGTTGATGAAAGTGACGGGCGAGCGGGACGGCTTTGCCATCCGCGGCCTTGATTACTTTGAGAACTTATACGATTGCCTGCAGCCAGGGGACGCGCGTCTGTTCTTGACGAAACTCGAACCGAAGCTCGCGCTGGACCAACAGATGGCCACGCTCGAAAAAGCCGAACGTGACCTCGGCAAGATTGAACGTTCCCTCGAGACGGAGACGGTCGAGAAGAAACGGACAAGTCTGTTGAACCGTCAAAAGCAGACGGGCGAACAGATTGAAAAGATTAAAGCTGCGTTGCCGGAACTGAACGAGTTGCACGACAAGTACCCGAACGGGCTCGTCTTATCGGGCGGTCTGTTGACGTTAGCCGGCCGACGTTCGTATTACTTGTACGGTGCGTCTTCGAACGAGTTCCGTGACTTCATGCCGAACCACCTCATGCAATGGACGATGATGCAAGCGGCCAAGGCGAGCGGGGCCGAACGCTATGATTTCGGTGGCGTATCGGGCAGCACCGACGCCGATGATGAGTATGCGGGTCTGTATGCGTTCAAATCAGGTTGGGGTAGCGATATGATCGAGAAGGTTGGCGAGTTCGATCTCGTCTTGAATCGTCCGCTCTATTTCGCCCTTGAAACAGGATTACCGCTCGTCAAAGGACTCCGTAAACGGTTGCGCCGATGAAATGGACCGGCGTCTTGACGTTCGCGATGACGGCTTTTTTAGTCGGAATCTTTTTAGCGTATACGTTGTCACGTCCGGGGCCGATGCCATGGGTCGATGAACCGACGTTCGAGGCGGGGATGTGTGAGCGCAACTCGCGCTCGGAAGCGGTCATCGTCGAGCGTAGCGAGAAGGCGTTCGCCAAACTGCATCCGCACGTACGGGAGCGGAGTGAATCGTTCGTGCGGCTAGCCTATTCGTGCCTCGGTCTCGAGGTTCGCCTGACGTCAGGATACCGTTCAGCCGATGAGCAGAACGCCCTGTACGCCCAAGGTCGCTCGAAACCAGGTCAAGTCGTGACGAACGCCAAAGCAGGTGAGAGCTACCATAACTATGGCCTTGCCGTCGACTTCGTCATTATTCACAACAACCGCGCCGACTATGATTTGGAGTCGGACCATAATCGGTCGGATGAACCGGATTGGCAAGAACTAGGGGAGCTCGGTAAGGCGCTCGGCTTCGAATGGGGCGGGGATTGGAGAAGTTTTCCTGATTACCCACACTTACAAATGCACTTCGGTTTGTCGATTCGTCAGCTCGCTTCCGGGAAACGTCCGGATGACAAAGCGACGATGCCGCTTGCCGATGTGATGAAACCTCTCGTCGATTGAACGGAAATGTTGGCATATCAGCAGTTTTCCGATACAATATTCAGTAGCGATAAGTGGACGAAACAGAATATGCAACATCTAGGAGGTTTTTGTTAGTGTCAAAGAAGAAGACAGAGAACGTTAGCGTCTTTGCGCTTGGAGGCGTAGGCGAAATCGGGAAGAACATGTACGTCGTGGAACTAGACGACGACATCTTCGTCATCGATGCCGGCCTTATGTTCCCAGGCGATGAGATGCTCGGGATTGATATCGTCATCCCGGACATTACGTATTTGAAAGAAAATAAAGATCGGGTACGCGCGATTTTCATCACACACGGTCACGAAGACCATATCGGTGGACTCAGCTACGTACTCCGTGATTTGAAACACGTTCCCGTATATGGGACGAAATTGACGCTCGGTTTAATCGAGCTCAAATTGAAAGAGGCTGGCTTATTGAAAGAAGTCGACCTCCGATTGATTGACGCCAAAACGAAATTGACTATCGCTGATCATTTCATCACTTTCTTCCGCGTCAACCACTCGATCCCGGATTGTGTCGGGGTCTGTATCCAAACGTCACAAGGCGCCATCGTTCACACGGGCGACTTCAAGTTTGACTACACACCGGTCGATGGGAAACAGTCAGACTTCAACAAGTTGGCGGCCATCGGCCAACGGGGCGTCCTTTGCCTCTTGTCGGATTCGACGAACGCGGAACGTCCGGGTCAAACCGGTTCGGAATCGCTCGTCGGCGCAGAGTTGAACGACGTCATCTATCAAGCCGAAGGCCGCGTCATCGTCGCGTCATTCGCCTCGAACGTGCACCGTCTGCAACAAGTGTTCGCGGCAGCCGAAGCGAACGACCGTAAAGTGGCCGTCGTCGGCCGCAGCATGGTCAATATCGTCGAAGTGGCCCAGAAGCTGAACTACTTGCGCTTCAAGCCGAAGACGCTCGTCGAGCTTTCACAAGTGAATCGCTTGCCTGACAACAAAGTCGTCATCTTGACGACTGGTTCGCAAGGTGAGCCGATGGCGGCCTTGACGCGCATGGCGCGCAACGCCCATAAACAAGTGAACATCCGCCTGAACGATACGGTCGTCATCGCGGCGACGCCGATTCCGGGGAACGAGAAGTCGGTCTCGAAGACGATTGATTTGCTCTTCCGCTCAGGCGCCAACGTCATCTATAACCAACGCAAAGTACACGTCTCTGGACACGGTTCGGCCGAAGAGCTCAAGCTCATGTTGAACCTCGTCAAACCGAAGTACTTCCTCCCGATTCACGGGGAGTACCGGATGCAGATGGCCCACTCGAAACTCGCCGAGCAAGTCGGTGTGAAGTCGAACAACATCTTCATCGTTGAAAAAGGGGATGTCGTTGAGTTCACGGGCCGCAAAGCCCGGATGAGCCGCAAAGTGCCGGCTGGAAACGTCTTAATCGATGGAATCGGTGTCGGGGACGTCGGGAACATCGTGCTCCGTGACCGTCGTCTCTTGTCGCAAGACGGTGTCGTTCTCTGTGTCGTCACGTTGAACCGGAAACAGAAGAAATTGATTTCAGGACCTGAACTCATCTCGCGTGGATTCGTCTATATGCGTGAATCGGAAGAGATGATTTCAGAAGCGAATCGCATCGTCACAAAACAGATTGAGAAGAGTCTCCAAGCTGGAAGTGATTGGACCGAGTTGAAATCAAATATCCGCGAACGGCTCAGCGTCTATTTGTACGAGCAGACGAAACGTCGTCCGATGATCTTGCCGATCATCATGGAGATTTAAGGAATTGAGATTAAGGCAAAAGTCATCAGACTTTTGCCTTGTTTTTTTAGGAGGAATCTAAGGTGGCACAAAAAACGAGAAAAACCCCGGTGAAGCGGAAACGACCGACGACGAGACGTGCGAAAAAACAGCCCATTCCACTACGTACATATGGCTGGATCGCCTTCGTCCTGTCGATTACGGCGTTCATCTTCTCCCTGTTCGATTTTGGATGGGTCGGCAATCAGACGTCGCTCCTCGCGACGACGTTGTTCGGGGGCTGGGGGGCGCTTACGTATTTGGCAATCGCATTCACGTTGCTCGTCTTTTTAAATGAGTTTCGCCCAATGCAACGGACCGGGATTCTATTGTTGTTCACGTCGTTTCTCATGTTCGGGGACTTGGTATGGGGGGCCGAACGAGGCGAGGTCAACGGGGCGCTCTATCGACTCAACCAATACTTGCTCTCCGACTTCGGGATCGTCTTTTTAGGCGCCCTCTGCATGATTGTCGGGATTTCCCTGTTGTCGCCAACGATTTGGCGGACGATGGGTTCGCGGCTGCTTGAGACGGGCACGGCCATCAAACAAGAGTGGCACGACCGGGAACGGGTCAAACCGGCTCCAGTGAAGCGTCAGAAGGCCGTCCCGGCCCCGGCGAAGGTCGAGCCGATCCCTGCCGAAGCCGAGCCTGAGGCGGACGCAGTGACGATGCATGATATCCCGATTGTCGGGTTCAGCGAGAAAGTCGTCGCCGAGAAGCGTCCGAAAGTGGAGGAGACGGCCTCTGCTGAAGAAGTGGCCGACCTGCCGACCGAGGATATGATGATGACGGCGTCACAGGATGTGTCAGACACGTATGAGCTGCCGACGTTCACGATTCTCAGTGAACCGGTCGTGACCGACTTGTCCGGTGAGAACGCCCGTTTGAAAGCGAACGCGACGAAACTCGTCCAAACGCTCAAATCGTTCGGTGTCGGTGTGAAAGTATTGAAGATTCATCTCGGTCCGACCGTGACGAAGTATGAACTGCAACCGGATATCGGGGTCAAAGTGAGCCGCATCACGTCGCTCAGTGACGACCTTGCCCTCGCGCTCGCCGCGAAAGATATCCGGATCGAGGCCCCGATTCCTGGCAAAGCGGCCATCGGGATTGAAGTGCCGAACCAGGAAGTGGCGCCGGTCTGTCTCCGTGAAGTGCTCGAGGCCGATCCGGTCAAGCGCGAACAGTCGCCGCTTCTCGTTGCCCTCGGCCGCAGCATCAGCGGCGAGACGGTGACGATCGCCTTGAACAAGATGCCGCATTTGCTCGTCGCCGGTTCGACTGGTTCAGGGAAATCGGTCTGTATCAACGGCATGATCGTGTCACTCTTGATGCGGACGCGTCCTGATGAGGTCCGGCTCATGATGATCGACCCGAAAATGGTCGAGTTGAACGTCTATAACGGTGTCCCGCACTTGTTGACGCCGGTCGTGACCGATCCGAAGAAAGCGGCCCAAGCGCTCAAACAAGTCGTCGCCGAGATGGAGCGGCGCTATGAGCTGTTCAGCCGCTATGGCGTCCGGAACATCGAAGGTTATAACGAACTCGTCGACAAGTCGGACGATGAGGATGCGAAGCGTCTGCCGTTCATCGTCGTCATCGTCGATGAACTCGCCGATTTGATGATGGTCGCCTCGAACGACGTCGAGGACGCGATTATGCGTCTCGCCCAGATGGCGCGGGCAGCAGGGATTCATATGGTGCTCGCCACCCAGCGTCCATCGGTCGATGTCATCACCGGTGTCATCAAAGCGAACATCCCGTCCCGGATTGCGTTCGCGGTCTCGTCACAAACGGATTCACGGACGATTCTTGACGGTGGCGGGGCGGAGAAGTTGCTCGGACGCGGTGATATGCTCATGCTCGCCAACGGGATGAACAAACCAATCCGTGTCCAAGGCGCCTTCGTCTCGGATCAAGAAGTCGAGACGGTCGTCAATCACGTCATCGCCCAACAACGGGCCCAATACGTCGAGGCGATGATGCCGAAAGAAGAGGAGGTCACGACGATTGACTCGGACGATTCGTTGTTCGAAGAAGTCATTCAATTCATCTTGACGCAAGAGACGGCATCGACTTCGATGATTCAACGAAGATTCCGCATCGGTTATAATCGAGCCGCCCGATTGATTGATTCGCTTGAACAGGCTGGATATGTCGGGCCGTCAGAAGGCTCAAAGCCGCGGAAAGTGCTCATTAATCAACCAGAGGTATAAATAGTAAAACGAACGATTAGGTATAAGAAATCCTAATCGTTCGTTTTTTATATAATTTCAGATAATCCGGTTCAAACGTGACGATTGGGGTCAACGTCATGTTGGGACAAACTAATATAGCACATCTGACCTATTTGATACATTAAGACATACTACTAAAATCGTTGAATCGCTTTCATTTTTTAATACCGTTTACATGTTACGATTTCTTTTCAAACGGCTCCACAACAGGTAATATAGACTAAGAGGTATACATAATCCCTTCACATTAAAATATTTCCCTGATTCCGAACAAAAAGTATTGCGTTCTAATTCTCGAATCCCTATACTTAATATTGGCAAGGACATTCATACGTCAGATGTCTGAGCACTGGTTAGAATAGGTAAAGGTGGTGAGGCCCATGTCGATCAAGCTCGATCATCGCTTGCTCTATCTTCGCGTGATTGAGAAAATCAAGCAAGATATCGACGATGGTGTCTATCGTGAAGGAGAGAAGCTTCCTTCAGAGTTCGAGTTGTCGAAGCAACTAGGAGTCAGTCGAGCGACACTCCGGGAAGCCCTTCGTATCCTCGAAGACGAGAAATTTGTCGTGCGGAAACATGGCGTCGGAACATTTATCAGTTCAAAACCCCCGTTCACTTCAGGGATTGAAGAACTGTTCAGTGTCACGGACATGATTATGCGCGCCAAGATGACACCAGGAACGAAAGTATTGGTGGCCGAAAAGGTTCTAGCGACCGAGAGAGAAGCTGAGCGTCTGAAAATTGAACCGAACTCGCCGATTTATCGGATTGTCCGGATTCGTTATGCAGACGAGACACCAGTTGTATACTGTGTCGATAAAATTCCGGCCCACCTCGTCTCGAATCCTAAAGCGTTGACGGAAGGCAAGTCGTTGTTTGATGCGCTCGAACAAGAGGTAGGACGTCGGGTCGCTTATGCGATCACGCACATCGAACCGAGTGTGAACGCGGAAATCTCGACGCAACTTCAAACGGACCAACCGTTACTGGCATTAAAGCAATTGCATTACGATGAGAGCGACTTACCGCTGCTCGATTCGGCGAACTTTTTCCGAGCGGACCGCTTCGACTTCCACGTCGTTCGCAAACGCGTCTAAGCACGTTCGTTTTATCCGGAAACGGTTATTTTTGGGGAACAGCGTGAAAGCGCTTTCTTATACCGGTGTAAAGACTACTGATGACATGACAACCTTAATTGTTATGATCCGAAAGGGGAAACACGACGATGAACAAGAAAAAAACGATTCTCTCAGCTTTAGCAGCAGGCCTCACACTCTCAACAGTACTCGCAGCATGTGGCGGGGATGACAATGAAGGTGCTTCAAACAGCGACGGCGGCGGCGAAGGCAGCGACTTCAAAGTAGCCATGGTAACCGACACTGGCGGTGTCGATGATAAATCGTTCAACCAATCAGCTTGGGAAGGTCTTACGAAGTTCGGGAAAGACAACAGCTTGACTGAAAACGAAGGCTTCAAATATCTTCAATCATCAAAACAAGCGGACTATCAGCCAAACTTGCAGCAATTGGCACGCGATAACTTCAACTTGATTTACGGAATCGGCTTCTTGATGGGCGAAGACATCAAAAAAGTTGCTGATCAATTCCCAGACAACAACTTCGCGATCGTCGACATGGTCGTCGATGCGCCGAACGTCGCATCGATCACGTTCAAAGAGCAAGAAGGTTCATTCCTCGTTGGTGTCGTCGCTGGTCTCACTACGAAAACTGACAAAGTTGGATTCGTCGGTGGTGTTGAGTCTGACTTAATCAAGAAGTTCGAGAACGGTTACAAAGCGGGCGTCATGGCTGTTAACCCTGATGCAACAATCGACGTGAAATACGCTGAAGACTTCAACTCAGCTGAAAAAGGAACTGCCATCGCTTCAGGTATGTACGGAGCAGGATCTGATATCGTGTACCACGCAGCAGGCGGTACTGGGGTAGGGGTATTCACAGAAGCGAAAA
Source organism: Exiguobacterium sp. s149 (assembly GCF_018618395.1). Taxonomy (NCBI): domain Bacteria; kingdom Bacillati; phylum Bacillota; class Bacilli; order Caryophanales; genus Exiguobacterium; species Exiguobacterium sp. s149. Next base: position 12,163 of record NZ_JACSLZ010000004.1, on the reverse strand, counting down.
ACCGTAAGAAGAACGGCGAAGATGTATGGGTCATCGGTGTTGACCGCGACCAATACGAAGAAGGTCTTCCAGAGAACGTAACACTTACGTCAATGGTCAAACGTGTTGACACGGCTACTTACGAAGTATCGAAACTTGCAATGGAAGATAAGTTCCCTGCAGGCGAAATCGTTGAGTTCTCGTTGAAAGACGACGGCGTAGGGATTGCTGAAACTTCTGATGAGAACGTTTCAGCTGACGTCCTCACAAAAGTGGAAGAGTACCGCACACAGTTGATCGACGGTGACATCACGGCTCCAGCGACTGACGCTGAGTTCGAAGAGTTCATGAAAACAGTAAAATAATTCATTGAGTTAGGGGGGACCCATGCGGTCTCCCTTTACTTAAAGTTAGGGGTGGACTTTCTTGGAATATGTAATTGAAATGCTCAATATTCGCAAAGAGTTCGGAACGTTCGTTGCCAACGACAATATCACCCTCCAATTGCGCAAAGGAGAGATTCATGCGTTGCTCGGCGAGAACGGTGCCGGGAAATCGACGCTCATGAACGTCCTGTTCGGCCTTTATCAGCCGGAAGGTGGGGAAATCCGCGTGCGCGGGGAGAAAGTGGACATTGAGAATCCGAACATCGCCAACGACCTTGGAATCGGTATGGTACACCAACACTTCATGCTCGTCGAGAAGTTCACGGTGACCGAGAACATCATCCTCGGCTCAGAGCCGAAGAGCGGATTGACGGTCGACCGGGCCACGGCGCGTAAAAAAGTTATGGAGATTTCGGAACAATACGGTCTCCGCATTGATCCGGACGCTAAAATCGAGGACATCTCGGTCGGGATGCAACAACGTGTCGAAATTTTGAAGACGCTCTATCGCGGCGCTGAAATCTTGATTTTTGACGAGCCAACCGCTGTATTGACGCCACAAGAGATTCAAGAACTCATTCAAATCATGAAGCGTTTGATCGAAGAAGGTAAATCGATCATCTTGATCACGCATAAACTGAAAGAGATCATGCAAGTGGCCGACCGCTGTACGGTTATCCGTCGCGGACGTTATATCGGCACCGTCGATATCGATGAGACGGTCAATGAAGACCGTTTGGCTGAAATGATGGTCGGGCGTGAAGTTAACTTTGATGCGGAATATTCCAAGGCAGATCCACAGCAAGTCGTCCTCGACGTGCAAAAACTCGTCGTCAAAGACAGTCGCGGGCTTGAAGCCGTCGACGGCTTGGATTTACAGATTCGTTCAGGAGAGATTCTCGGAATCGCCGGGATTGACGGAAACGGACAGACCGAGTTGATTGAAGCCATCTCAGGCTTGAAGAAACCGGAGTCTGGAAAAGTATTGTTGAATGGGAAAGACGTGACTGGGTTCACGCCACGTAAAGTGACGGAATCTGGCGTCGGTCACATCCCGCAAGACCGTCATAAACACGGACTCGTCCTCGACTATTCGATTCGGGACAACATGGTCCTCCAAACGTATTACAAAGAGCCGTTCTCGAAGCGTGGTTTGATGAACTATAAAGCTGTGGCTGAGAAAGCGAAGGCGTTGATTGAGAAGTTTGACGTCCGAACTCCATCGGTCGATGTACCGGCCCGTGCCTTATCAGGTGGTAACCAGCAGAAAGCGATTATCGCCCGTGAAGTCGACCGGTCACCTGACTTGTTGATTGCGGCCCAACCGACGCGTGGACTTGACGTCGGTGCAATCGAGTTCATTCATGAACAGCTCATCAAAGAACGTGAGAAAGGACGCGCCGTCCTCTTAATCTCGTTCGAACTCGAAGAGATTTTACACGTCGCGGACCGAGTCGCCGTCTTATATGAAGGTAAGATTGTCGGGATTCGTGATCCGAAAGAAACGACCGAGCAAGAACTCGGCTTCTTGATGGCCGGCGGTAAGAGAGGAGAAGAAACAGTATGAATAAGTTAGGATTCAATCGACTGCTCATCCCGCTCTTGTCGATTTTGATGGGACTTCTCGTTGGGGCAATCGTCATGCTGATTGGCGGCTATGACCCGATTCAAGGGTTCTCGTCATTATTCGAAGGTATGGTCGGAAGCCCATATGCAATCGGAGAAACACTTCGTGCCGCAGCGCCGCTCATCTTCTCGGGTTTAGCGGTCGCATTCGCGTTCCGGACTGGTCTCTTCAACATCGGAGTCGAAGGTCAAGTGTTAATCGGTTGGGTGGCAGCCGTTTATGTCGGAATCAACTTTGATTTACCGATGTTCATCCACCTCCCGCTCGCGCTTCTCGCGGCCATGTTCGCGGCAGCGCTCTGGGCGTTCGTCCCTGGTTTCTTGAAAGCTAAGTTCCACGTTCATGAAGTTATCACATCGATCATGATGAACTATATCGCCTTGTACACGACGAACGCGATCTTGCGTAGCGTCATCGGCGTAACGAACGAACGGACCGAGTCAATCAACGAGTCGGCGTCGCTCGCGTCGCCATGGCTTCAAGAAATGACGCAGTTCTCCCGCTTGCACTGGGGTGTCATCATCGCTGTGCTCGCGGCCATCGTCTATTACTACATCTTGCAACGGACGACGCTCGGTTATGAGCTTCGGGCCGTCGGATTCAACAAACACGCGTCACAATACGCCGGGATGAGCGTCAATCGCAACATCATCCTGTCATTCGTCATCTCAGGTATGTTCGCTGGACTCGCCGGCGCGATGGAAGGCCTTGGTACGTTCAACGGCATGACGCTCAGCGCCTCGTTCACTGGGGTCGGATTCGACGGGATTGCCGTCGCCCTTCTCGGTGCGAACACGGCCATCGGTGTCGTCTTGGCAGCCATCTTGTTCGCCGGACTCAACATCGGTGGACTCGCGATGCAGCTCGGTGCCAACATTCCGTCTGAGCTCGTCAAAGTCATCATCGCGGCCATCGTCATCTTCGTGGCGTCGGGTTATGCGTTCAACTACGTGATTGACAAATTCAAAGGAAATCGTAAGAAAGGAGTGGAGAAAAAATGAGCTTCTTAGAAGTCCTCTATATTGTCGTCCCGGTCGCGTTGGCCTATGCGACTCCACTCATCATCGCGGCGCTCGGCGGCATCTTCAGTGAACGTTCGGGTGTCGTCAACATCGCCTTGGAAGGCATCATGGTCATCGGTGCCGCCACGGGCATCATCACGACGCTCACGTTGACGAGCATGGGGCTCGGCGGTCTCAGTCCTTGGATTGCGCTCTTGGTCGCCATGGTCGTCGGCGCGCTCTTCTCGCTCTTCTTGGCAGTGCCGGCCATCCTTTGGCGCGCTGACCAGACGGTGCTCGGGGTCGCCATCAACATGCTTGCGATCGGTCTCGCCATCTTCGTCGTCCGTGTCCTCTACAACAAAGGACAAACCGATTTCATCGAGTTTCGGATTGCGAAAGAGAACGTGCCGATTTTATCGGATATCCCGGTACTTCGTATGTTCTTCATCAACGTCCAGTACACGTCGTTCATCGCCATCGCGCTCGCGTTCGTCGTCTGGTTCGTCATCTTCAAGACGCCGTTTGGCCTTCGTCTCCGCTCGGTCGGGGAACACCCGATGGCGGCTGATACGATGGGAATCAACGTCACGAAAATGCGCTTCATGGGCGTCATGCTCTCAGGTGCGTTCGGCGGTCTCGCCGGTGCGGTCTACGCCGTCACGGTCACGACGAACTTCAGTGGGACGACGATTGTCGGTCAAGGTTTCTTGGCCATCGCCGCCATGATCTTCGGGAAGTGGAACCCGCTCGGCGCGCTCGGAGCCGGCCTCTTCTTCGGTTTCGCCCAAGCGTTGTCGATCATCGGCAGTAACTTGCCGGTCATCAGCAACGTGCCGCAAGTGTTGCTCTTGATTGCACCGTATGCGCTTACGATTCTTGCCCTCGCGGGTGTCGTCGGACGTGCGGATGCACCGAAATCGGTCGGTATCCCATATATTAAAGGGAAACGCTAATCACCAAAAGGACAAATGTCCATTTCACCAAGGTTGTTTGACGCTTAAGTCAAACAACCTTTTTTGTTATACTGGTGTAGAGGTGAGACAATTGAAAAAATGGTGGCAACTGCTGATCGCTGTCGTGCTGAGCATCTCGCTCGCAGGCTGCTCAGTCGATGACTGGTTCGCTGAACAAATCGATCCGCCGGAGTCGCTCGTCGAACTCGAGGCCGACTTTCCGTCGGCGTCGGTCACGCAACAAGTCGCGCGGCCGCTCGGGAAGACCGAGACGGTCACGCTCGACCGCGTCATCGACGGGGACACGCTCAAAGTCGAGTTTGAGAACGGAGCGACCGAATCGATTCGCCTTCTGCTCGTCGATACACCGGAGACGAGCCATCCGACGCTACCGGTCCAGCCGTTCGGAGAGGATGCGAAATCATTCGTCGAACGGTGGCTGCCGGAAGGGGATACGATCACGCTCGAGTATGATGTCGGGCGCTACGATCGCTATCAACGGACGCTCGCCTACGTCTGGTACGACGATGCGATGCTGAACGAGGAATTGTTACGTCGCGGTCTGGCGCGCGTCGCCTATGTATACGCGCCGAACACGCAACACGTCGATGCGTTCCGGGACGTCGAACAGGCCGCGCGTCGGGAATTGCTCGGAATTTGGAGTCTCGAGGATTATGTGACCGGCAACGGATTCGACCACGAGGCGACCGAGCCGGCCCAGCCGAAACGAGACACGGATGGATGTGACATTAAAGGGAATATCAATCGGGACGGAGAGAAGATTTATCACGTTCCGGGCGGGGCGAGCTATGAGCGCACGATCCCGGAAGAGATGTTCTGTACAGAAGAAGAGGCGCGGGAGGCCGGTTTCCGCAAAGCGACACGTTAAAAAAAGACATGTGCGCCAAGATGGCACACATGTCTCGCTTATTCGTACTTGAGTGCGTCGCCGTCGAATGATTCGTCTGCGACTTTGATTGAGTCGGTCGGGCAGCCCTCGAAGGCGTCCATCAAGTCCTCATACAACTCATCCGGGACTTCAATCGTACCCGTGTTGTCGTCCATCAAGTTGAACGCGAGGCCTTCGTCATCATAGTCGAAGATGTCTGGGGCAGCTGCTCCGCAGGCCCCACATGCGATACATGTATCTTTATCAACAATCGTAAATTTTGCCATTTGTAACCCTCCATACGTTTCGTCTCTCTGCATAGAAATGATTTTCTACTGACTATGAGTAATTGTAGTCTACATACCCAAATATTTCAATGAGGAAACGAATAACGTTTTGGAAGCATAATTTTAACAAGGAGGTGGAACGATGGTTCATTTGGCGGACGGGGTGTTGTTGCTATCCATCCAGCGCTTGAAAGGTGAACGCAGCGAGCGTAGTTTGTTTCACGTATTGAACGGAAAACGATCGGCGACGACGCTGCAAGATGCCTTTTTTTATGATTTAGAACCGATTTTTGGCTTGTTCCCCTACACGAAGTACGACTATGAGAAATTGCTCACTTCGTTCGAAAAGCGTGGTTGGCTCAACCGCTCGAGTTTTACCTTGACCGAAGCCGGGGCAATGCTTGCTTCGCCCGAGGCCGTCAGTGACTTGTTCGACCGTCTCGGCGGTGAGTATCGAGACTATACGACGATGACATGGAAACGGCTCAGTCTGTTCGTGCAGACGTTCATGTCGCTCGAGCATGAGCGCACGTTTTATCCGGTCCAGGCCGACCGTTTAGCCGAACGTTGGGTCAAACAAATCGTGCGGACCGAACGTGAATGGCGACCGTTGATTCAAAGCTTCCACCACGAGCTCGAGACGGCGCTTGAAGACATCGGCGATCCTTATGCGACCGCTGTCGTCTACCGGTTCACAGGGGCGTTCGAGACCGGATATACGTATGAGCAAATCGCGGCCCTCCTCGACGTTGATGCACGGACAGCCCGGCTTTACTTTTTGGCCGGATGGAATGCGCTCCTATGGAAACTGCCGCGAGATGCAAAACTGTTAGGATTCGCCCACGGCTTATCGAGTGAACGGATGACTTTATCGGCGCGGGGGTCGTATGAACAGTTCTTGGCCGGCCGGTCGTTCCAGCAAGTGCAATCGCAGCGGCGATTACGCACCAGTACGATTGAAGACCACGTCGTCGAGATGGCGATGTATTTGGACGAATTTCCGCTCGATCAATTCGTACCGCTCGAGCAAATCAAGCAAGTCGAGCAGCTACGTGACGAATCGAGTTGGGCGCTCAAGCCGATTTTTGAACAAATCGACGGAATCAGTTACTATCAAATCCGATTGGTGTTCGCACGATTGAAACGAGGTGAGACATTTGTTTGAGAAGACGTTGAAGCGAGTTTTCGGTTATGACAGTTTCCGTCGGGGACAGCGCGAGGTGATCGAAGCGGTCGCCGATGGGCAGGACGTGCTTGCCATCATGCCGACTGGTGCCGGGAAGTCATTGACGTTCCAACTCCCGTCCTATATCAAAAACGATGGGTTGACGATTATCGTCTCGCCGCTCTTGTCACTGATTGAGGATCAGATGCTCCACATCCGCGAACGCGGCGAACGCGGGGTGGCGCGATTGACGTCGATGGAGACGCTCGAAGAGAAGCAAGAGATTTTAAATCATTTGAAACGGTACCGCTTCTTGTATTTATCGCCGGAGCAACTCGCTGTGCCCCATGTGACTCGGGCGCTGGCGCGGACGAAAATTCAAATGCTCGTCGTCGACGAGGCGCACTGCATCTCGCAGTGGGGCCATGAGTTCCGGCCGGAGTATGCGCGCCTAGGTGAACTGCGCAAACAGCTCGGCAGTCCGCAGTGTATGGCCGTCACGGCGACCGCGCCTGAGACGGTGAAACGAGATATTGTCGAGAAACTGGCGCTCTTCTCGCCGGCGCAGTTCGTCCACTCGGCGAACCGTCCCGAGATTCGCCTCATCGTGGAACGTCTCGGGTCAGAAGATAAGATGCGTCGTCTGAGTGAACTCGTCCACGACGTGCCGAAACCGGCCGTCATCTATACGGCGACACGGCGTGAGGCCGAAGCGCTCGCCCTCCATCTCGATGACGCCTTGTTTTATCACGGTGGCATGTCGACCGAGGACCGGCGCCTTGTGCAGTCACAATTTTTACGTGACGAAGTCGCCATCATGGTGTGTACGAGTGCGTTCGGGATGGGTGTCAATAAAGATAACGTCCGTTCCGTCATCCATTATCAAATCCCGGCCACGCTCGAGGCGTACATGCAAGAGATCGGTCGGGCTGGGCGTGACGGTGAGCCGGCTTTCGCGGTCTTGCTATACGCCGAAGGGGATGAGCGGATTCAACAGTTTTTGATTGACCAGCAATATCCGAAAGACAAAGATATCCGTCTCGCTTATTTTGAACGAGACAATGGCACGAGCCTGGCCCAGTTGCCACGCTTATTGCGCTTGAACGAGGAAGACCCGGTTTGGGGACTGTTGAATCAGATGCTTGCCGAGCGGACGCTTGCCGAGGCGGTGGATTGGGTAAAAGATAGAAAGCGGGCCCGGTATCGTCAACTCGGGCAGATGATGGACTATGCCCTCATCAAGACGTGCCGGCGCGATTATTTGTTAAATTATTTCTCGGAGCAACCGGTCAAGCAAAGCGATTGTTGCGACATCTGCGGCGAAATCGTGTTCCCGCCGTCGGAGCAACTTGTGTCTAAAAATGTGACAGATTGGAAACATCGGTTGGCTCGTATCTTTTCCTTTGATTGATATCATAGTAAAATGATAAAAAAGGTAAAGGAGGGCACACGTTGCGACATCGGAATCAAGCGGACTCACTTCGTGAACAAGTGGTGGACACGTTGCCATCTCGCGCTGAACGGCAAGAGCATGAGCGAAAAGAGAAATTGAACGACAACTGGCTGAAGCGGCCGCTCGCCATGATGCTTACACTGACGATGTTTGCCATTATTCTTGTATTTTTATATATAGGTCGTCACGACATCTTTTTCTAAACAATACGACGAGAACGTCGTATTTTTTTTATGATTTCGTGGCCGAGGTTGTGAATATGCACAATCTCACCAATTTCTCACAAGATTTGCACAATAAAACAGGTAAAGCCGTACAGATGGGTCTATACTGAAAGAGAAGAACTAGTAGGAAAGGAGGGGCTGCTGTGCCGAAGTACTCCATCAAGACGGTCGCGTCACTCACCGGAGTCAACCCGACCACGATCCGGGCGTGGGAACGACGCTATCAATTTATCGTTCCGAGCCGGACAGATTCGGGTCATCGATTGTATTCCGACCAAGACGTCGAGAAGATAAAATGGGTCGTTGAAAAACAACGGGAAGGATTGACCGTATCCCAAGCAATTCAACAGCTACATGAAGCCCCGAAGCCGAAGCCTGCCCGCCTTTATGACGAGGAGCTCATGGACGGGTTGCTCGAGGCGTTACTTTCATTTGATGAACGTAAGGCGCACGATTTGATTAATCGTGCCTTTAATACGTTCAGTTTTGAAAAGGTTACGAAAGATATCATCGGTCCGTTATTGATGGAAATCGGGACACGTTGGGAGAATGGGACGATCACGATTGCGCATGAACATTTTGCGACGGCCTTTTTGCGTGCCCGTCTATCGACGCTCTCGCTCCAAATGCCGATGAATCCCTTTTTGCCGCGCATCATTTGCGTCTGTGCCCCGGGCGAGATGCATGAAATCGGGCTCTTGTTCGTGACGCTTTACTTACGCCAATACGGTTATGACGTGATTTTCCTCGGTGCGGGATTCCCGAAAGAGGATTTGAACGAGGCGTTGCGCGATATCGATGCCAAGTGTCTGATTTTCTCATGTACGTTGACAGAACATCTCGATGGCCTGAAAGACGCGATGCAGTTCATCCAAGCCGACCACCCGAACCTCGTCATCGGGGCCGGTGGTTACGCGGTCAGCCTTCAAGCGTCCGAATTCGGATCGGCCTTCCTCGGGGACACGCCCGAGGCGTGGACCGAGTGGTTGTCAACTATTTGACAGCTCGAACAAACGGGAGTAGCTTATAAAGTAGGATTGATTATTCTTTGGAGGTTTTCGTTTGAGATTTGAAAAGCAAACAAAAGAACATTTAAGGGTATATTTGACCGCGAGCGACCTATCCACTCGAGGCATCGCCATCGATACCATCGTGGGGGAGAGCGGTCAAGACCTGTGGCGGGAATTGCTTGAGACGGCGGAAGCGGAATTTGGCTTCATGCCGCAAGGGACCGTCGACTTGAACGTGACGATGTTTCCCCGTGACGGGCTCGTCATCGACGTCCAGAAAGTCGATGCGCCCGTAGCGGAGTCGGATCAAGAGCAAGTCGAGATTCGGCTCACCATCGACGTGATTCATCATTTGATTTATCAATTTGACGATATCGAGGACGTCATCAACGCCTCGATTCGCTTGTTCCCACATATGCGAGACACCGAGCAGGGCGGAGCGTTCTATCATTACGAGGGACGATATTATCTGCACTTTGTCGAGGTGCTCAAACCAGACGTGGAAGAACGACTGGCCGCCATCTTGTCGGAGTACGGTCGAACGACGACCGTCAGTCCGTACGTCATGATGGAGTACGGCAAGACGATTCAAACTGAACAGGCCGTGAAACAGCTGTACGATACGTTCGCGTAAGTACGGCTTTTTTACTGTTCTGTTTCTATTGTTTTCCGCCGACACATGGTATGATAAAACTTGAATTTTGGAGTAGCTAGCTGAAGGAGAGATTTGATGAAAGTCGCGGTATTATATGGTGGTGTATCAGGTGAGCGGGAAGTGTCGCTCACGAGTGGTAAAGGAATGATTGAAGCGCTCGAAGAACGGGGTCACGACGTCGTGGCGATTGATTTTCACCCGGACCGAGCCAATGAGCTGTTGACGCTTCAAGCCGACGTCGTCGTCAGCGCCTTGCATGGCAAGTACGGTGAAGACGGACGCGTGCAGTCGCTCTTGGAGATGGCGGGCTTGCCGTACACGGGGTCTGGTGTGTTGGCGTCCGCGCTCGCGATGGACAAAGCCCGTGCGAAAATCATCTTCGCCGCTGCCGGCATCCGAATCGCCCGTGACGTCCTCATCGAGACAGGGGACGATATCGACGCGAAAATCGTCGAGTGGGGCGGTGAATTCCCATGTGTCGTCAAACCGGCCCAAGAAGGGTCTTCGAACGGATTGACGATCGCGATGGACGAAACGATGCTCCGTGAAGGAATCGACAAAGCGTTCGCCTGCGATACGGCCGTCTTGGTCGAACAATATATTAAAGGTCGTGAATTGACGGTACCTGTACTCGGAAACCATGGCGCCGAAGCCGCGCTCCCGGTTATCGAGATTATCCCGAAAAACGAGTTTTATGACTATGAGTCGAAGTATTCAGAAGGTGGATCGATTCACGTCTGTCCGGCCGAGTTGCCGGCTTCGTTGACCGAAGAAGTTCAGGCGGCTGCGATTCAAGCGCACCGTGCCCTCGGCTGCAGCGGATATTCCCGTTCAGACTTCCTCGTCTCAGAAGACGGGCTCGCCTATATTTTAGAGACGAACACACTGCCTGGCATGACACCGCTCAGCCTGTTCCCGGACAGCGCTCGCGCCGTCGGTATCTCGTACGGTGAACTGTTAGAGCGATTCATCGCACTCGCACTTGAAAAGTAAGAAGGGGCACTCCCTTCTTTTTTCGTTTTAGAAAACGCTTTCATTATTTTTGTAAAAGCCTTTCAAATTGGGCGCGTATCAGATATACTTTTAAACGAATACGAGGTTGATTCTTGGGGGAGAATCGACAATTTAGGGGAGGAAACCTTCATGATTACGGATCAAGAAAAAGGTCATCAAAAACGAAAAAACATCCTTGAATCGACACAAGAAGTGATACACGAGGCGCTCGATAAACTCGGGTATCCAGAAGAGATGTACGAGCTCTTGAAAGAGCCGCTTCGGATGTTGACCGTCCGCATCCCGGTTCGGATGGATGATGGATCGACAAAGATTTTCACGGGATATCGTGCGCAACATAACGATGCGGTCGGACCGACAAAAGGTGGAATCCGATTCCACCCGAGCGTGACCGAGGTCGAAGTGAAGGCGTTGTCGGTCTGGATGAGCTTGAAAGCCGGCATCGTCGACCTGCCATATGGCGGCGGTAAAGGTGGAATCGTTTGTGATCCGCGTGAGATGAGTTTCCGTGAAATTGAGCGGTTGAGCCGTGGTTACGTTCGGGCTATCAGTCAAATCGTCGGGCCGACGAAAGACATCCCGGCACCGGACGTGTTCACGAACTCGCAAATCATGGCATGGATGATGGACGAGTATAGCCGAATCGATGAATTCAACTCACCAGGTTTCATCACCGGGAAACCGCTCGTGCTCGGTGGCTCGCACGGTCGCGAGACGGCGACGGCAAAAGGTGTCGCCATCATGATTCGAGAAGCGGCGCTCCGTCGCGGCATCGAGTTAAAAGGCGCCCGCGTCGTCGTCCAAGGGTTCGGCAACGCCGGTAGCTTCCTGTCGAAGTTCATGCATGACGCCGGAGCGAAAGTCATCGCCGTCAGCGATGCGTACGGAGCCATCCATGACGAGAACGGTCTCGACATCCCGTATCTGCTCGACCGTCGTGACTCGTTCGGGACAATCTCGACCTTATTCAAGAACACGATCTCGAACAAAGAGATGCTCGAACTCGACTGCGACATTTTAGTCCCGGCCGCGATCGAGAACCAAATCACCGAGGACAACGCCGACAACATCAAAGCGTCCATCGTCGTCGAGGCCGCGAACGGGCCGACGACGAACGAAGCGACCCGCATCTTGACGGAACGTGGCATCCTGCTTGTCCCGGACGTGCTCGCTTCGAGCGGTGGGGTAACGGTTTCATACTTCGAATGGGTTCAAAACAATCAAGGGTACTATTGGACGGAAGAGGAAGTGGAAGAGAAGCTTGAGAAAGTGCTCGTCCACTCGTTCAATACGGTATACAATACCTCGTCGGCCCGTAAGGTCGACATGCGTCTCGCCGCCTATATGGTCGGTGTGCGTAAGATGGCAGAAGCGTCGCGCTTCCGCGGTTGGGTATAACAAAAGAGAGGGAAGATCTGAAATCAGGTCTGGGCTAACCTAAATTTTTGAGACAATATAAAAACACCTTCGCAGTGGTACACTTAAAAAAAGTGCTAGCATCGGAGGTGTTTTTGCGT